>SIRX01000151.1 GCA_004563715.1 Actinomycetota bacterium
CTGACAATGCGTCGATTTGCGAGAAATTCAGCCTAATGATTCACGTATATACGTGAAATGTGAGGATAAAATACGACTATCAAATAGGCGCCTAATAGGACATAGAAAGAGAGCGGAGGAGGAGGGATTCGAACCCTCGATACCCCGTTAAAGAGGTATAACACCTTAGCAGGGTGCCGCCTTCAACCACTCGGCCACTCCTCCACAGCGAGCCCGGATTATACCAGAAAGAACGTTGGCGGCTAGCTGCCTCCGGCACGTTGTAGACCTGCGCCGGGCGTCGCGGCGCACACATATGCAAAGCGCAGATGCTACACTCTCGCACCGGACGTTCTTTTCTCTGGCAGGAGGCGACGATGGCTGAGGGCGTGACGGGACGGATGAGCGTACCGCGGCTCCTGGAGATGAAGCGGGGAGGTGAGCGCATCGGGATGCTCACGGCCTACGATTACCCGATGGCCCGCATTCTAGACCGGGCGGGGGTTGATGTGATCCTGGTGGGAGATTCCCTGGGGATGGTAGTGCTCGGGTACGAGTCCACGGTGTCCGTGACGTTGGAGGACATGATCCACCACATCAAGGCCGTGGTGCGCGGGACGGAGCGGGCGCTGGTGGTCGGGGACCTTCCCTTCGGCTCGTATAACGAGGGGCCTGCGCAGGCCGTCCGGTCGGCCACGCGGCTCGTCAAGGAGGGTGGCTGCGCGGCGGTGAAGCTGGAGGGTGGGGTAGAGATGGTCCCGGCGGTCCCGGGAGCTGGTGGAGGGCGGCCGGGCGCTGGAGAAGGCCGGGGCGTTCATGATGATCATTGAGGCCGTGCCCGCGCCGGTAGGGGAACTGCTCAGCCGCAGCCTCACGGTGCCGGTCGTCGGTATCGGGGCCGGCCCGGGCTGCGACGGCCAGGTGCTCGTCACCCCGGACATGCTCGGCTTCCAACTGGAGCTGACCCCCCGCTACCTCAAGCGCTACGCGTCGCTCTCGCCCGTGATGGAGGAGGCCGTGCGGGAGTATCTGACAGAGGTCAAATCAGGCTCGTTCCCCGCCGCGGAGCATAGCTACCCGATGGCCCCGGAAGAAGAGGCCCGGCTGCGGAAGGGGTAACCCTGCCCGCTACCCGGCAGTGGCCAGCCCCACATGTTTCGAGGCTTCCCGCAGGATGTCCGCAAGACCCAATGCTCGTCTCACGCCTGCCATTTCGGTGGACCGGGACCCCACGGTTTCCGGTCTGGGCTACAGCGCCCCGCCAGCTCCTCGTTTGCGGCCGATGCGATCGTATAACGAAACGGTGATATAAAATCTGGGTTGTGGTTAGAGTCGAGGAGGCGCTGGCATGTCGAAAGTGGTGTTGTTCAGCACGTCTACCTGCTCGTGGTGTCGGCGGGCGAAGCGGTATCTGAAGGAGCGGCGGGTGCCGTTCAAAGAGATCAACGTCGAGCGGGACCCGGAGGCGGCGAAAGACCTGGTAAAGAAGACCGGACAGACGGGGGTTCCGGTCGTCAAGATCGGGAACCGCTGGATCGTGGGCTTCGACCGGGAGAGCATAGACCGGGAGCTGGCCCGCAGGGCTTCCTGAGCGGCTCCGGTTGGTAGGTTCGAGAAGGCGGGCGAAAGCCGCCGTCGGAAACCCGCGGCTGGCCGCTATACTCACCTCATGAGGCTCATCGTCGCGGAGAAGCCGTCCGTCGGGCGGGACATAGCGGGCGCCCTCGGGGAGCACCGGCGCGGAAAGGGGGCTCTCGCCGGGGATGGCTGGACCGTGACCTGGGCGCTGGGGCATCTGGTGGAGCTCGCGCCGCCCGACGCCTACGGCGACGAGTACAAGAAGTGGCGGCTGGAGAGCCTCCCGATACTGCCCAGCAGGTTCAAGGTAAAGGTCAGCCCAAAGACCCGCGAGCAGTTCGCGGTAGTCAAGGGGCTTCTGAAGGACCCCTCTGTCGGCGAGGTCGTCAACGCCTGCGACGCCGGGCGGGAGGGGGAGCTCATCTTCGCCTACCTCTACGGGCTCTCGGGTTGCAAAAAGCCCGTGCGGCGGCTCTGGATCTCCTCCCTCACCCCCGAGGCTATCCGGGGGGGCTTCGCCGCCCTCCGGGAGGAAGCTTCCATGAAACCCCTCGAAGACGCCGCCCGCAGCCGCAGCGAGGCCGACTGGGCCGTGGGGATGAACGCCACCCGCGCCTACTCCGTGAAGTTCGGCCGGCCCGGCAACGTGCTCTCCGTCGGCCGCGTCCAGACCCCGACCCTCAAGCTGCTCGTCGAGCGCGAGCGCGAGATAGAGGACTTCAAGCCCGAGAAGTTCTGGACGGTCCACGCCCGCTTCGCCGGCGAGGGCGCGGGTGAGATCCACACCTACGACGGTGTGTGGTTCAAGAACAAGCAGAACCGTCTGTCGCAAAAAGAAGCCGCGGAGCGGATAGCGGAGAAGGTGCGCGGCGGGACCGGGACCGTGCGCAAGGTCCAGAGAAAGACCCAGAACGAGAAGCCGCCGCTGCTCTTCGACCTCACCGAGCTGCAGCGCAACGCCAACGCCCGCTACGGCTTTACCGCCGACCGGACGCTGCGGGCCGCCCAGGCCCTCTACGAAGACAAGAAGCTCGTTACCTACCCCCGCACCTCCAGCCGCTACCTCTCAGGAGACCTGGTGAAGACGCTGAAAAAGCGCGTCGCGGCCGCCGGGGCGCTGCCGGAGCTGGCGCCGTTCGCCGAGAAGCTGCTCGCCCTCGACCGGTTGCCGACCAGCAAGCGCGTCGTGGACGACGCGAAGGTCACCGACCACCACGCCATCATCCCGACCGGCAGAAAGGCGTCCGGCAGCCTGCCGGCGGACGAGGCAAAGGTGTACGACCTGGTAGCCCGGCGTTTTCTGGCGGTGTTCTTCCCGGCGGCTCGCTTCGAGAACACCACCGTCGTCACGGCGGTCGGGGAGGAGACCTTTCTCTCGCGCGGGCGGGTGGTCCTGGAGTCCGGGTGGCGTGCCCTCTACCCGGACGGCGTCGGCGGGAGGAAGGAGAAAGAGCCGCCGGTCCTGCCGCCTCTGGAAGAGGGGCGGGAGTGGGCGGTCGCGAAGGTCGGAGTAAAGGAGGGGGAGACCAAGCCGCCGCCGCGCTACTCGGAGTCGGCGCTGCTCGGGGCGATGGAGACCGCGGGCAGGCTCGTCGAGGACGAGGAGCTGCGCCAGCAGATGAAAGAGAGCGGGCTCGGCACGCCCGCCACGCGGGCCGCCATTATCGAGCGGCTCATAAAGGTCGGCTACCTGGCGCGGGAGAAAAAGACGCTCGTCCCGACGGCGAAAGGCCGGTCACTCGTTGAGCTTCTCGGGGAGAGCCCGCTCGTCTCTCCCGAGCTCACCGCCCGGTGGGAGAAGCGGCTCGCCCGGATGGAGCGTGGCCAGGAGCGGCGCGAGGGGTTTATGGGCGACATCGGCTCGTTCGTCACGGCGCTCGTGGAGCAGGTCCGGAGTTTGGAGGGTGAGAGGGTGGTCGCCGCGTATGAAAGCGCCGCGTCCGGAGGCCGCAGCCGGGAGCCGCTCGGCGCGTGCCCCAAGTGTGGCTCCCCGGTGGTCGAGACCCGGAAGTCTTACGGTTGCTCGGCCTGGAAGGGCGGCTGCGACTTCGCGATCTGGAAGACGGTCGCCGGCAAGCGGGTGAGCGAGGCCCAGGCCCGACAGCTGCTCAGCCGGGGCCGCACCGGCCGGCTCAGGGGCTTCAAGAGCCGGGCCGGAAAGCCATTCGCCGCTGCTCTGAAGCTGGGCGACGACCGGCGGGTGAAGTTGGACTTCGACGATCGGTCCTGAACTCTCCGCCGCAGAACAACGAACCGGCGCCCGTATGCGGCAACGGGCGCCGATCCGAAAAGGTCTCTTACAGACCCGACAATCTAGTAATAGTACAGGT
This sequence comes from Actinomycetota bacterium, assembly GCA_004563715.1. GTDB lineage: Bacteria > Actinomycetota > Rubrobacteria > Rubrobacterales > Rubrobacteraceae > SIRX01. The sequence continues at coordinate 3,888 of SIRX01000151.1, forward strand.
AGTACCCGCCGAAGGAGAGGGACTGGGAGATCCAGATGTCAGCGGTGTTGGTAGCCGAAGCCTCGGCCATCGAGCCGTCTACCGCCGAAGCGTTCGCGTCACCACTCTGCACCTGGCTCACCCCTACAAACGTAAACTGGTTGCCGATGGTGTTTACCGTAAGCTCTTCGCTGCTGTCGAACTGGACGGCGGTGGACTGGGCAAAAGCGGGGGCGGCTGCGACGAGCATCATGGCGAGCATCGCCGCCAGCAACATAAGCTTCCTCATCTGTGTGTACTTCCTTTCTGTAAGACCAGCAACGGGGTTTTCGAAGAATTACCATTCAGGTTATCGTGAAACCGCACCTCCTCCTTCCGCCCTCTGTCCGGTTCCGCCTGCGCGCTACGCCGCGGGTTCCATAATTATCGTTGGGTGCGCCCCGGCCAGCATCACACGATTGCGTGATTTTTTTCTACTGCAAATGAACTAGAATCCCCCGTGAAATTTCGGGCTCTGCCCCTCCAGAGGGCAGAGCCGCACTTTTTCCGGACGCCGGAACGCAGAAAGCGTGGGCTGGTGTTGGACCGGGCGCTACATGCTCTCCAATAAGAGCGTGGTGTGTGATCTCCCGTGGTCGTCGGGTGAAAGGGGCGTTAAACTCTCCGGGCTATGAGAGTAATCGTTGTCGGGGCCGGCCTCGCCGGCCTCACTTGCGCAAAGGTGTTGAGAGAGCGCGGCGCCGAGGTTAGCCTCTTTGAGGCGTCCGACGGCGTCGGCGGGCGGGTGCGTACGGACGAGAAGGACGGGTTCCTGCTCGACCGGGGCTTTCAGGTCTACTTCACCTCCTACCCGGTGTCGCGCCGGCACCTGGACCTGGACGCCCTGGACCTGCGCGGCTTCGACCCCGGCGCCATCGTGGTGGAGGAACGGAAGAGGAGCGTGCTCGCCGACCCCCTGCGGGACCCGAAGGCGCTGGTTCCTTCCCTGCTCTCGAACGCGGCCACGTTCGGCGACAAGCTGAACACCATGCGCGTCGCCGCGCGGGCGGCGGCGGACCCATCCACCTCGGCCGGGGAGGTGGACGTAGAAGACACCTCGACGCTGGACTGTCTGAGAGGTAACGGTTTCTCCGAGCGGTTCATACAGAGCTTTTTCCGGCCGTTCTACGGCGGGGTGTTCCTGAGCCGCTCGCTCTACACCTCCTCGCGCATGTTCCGCTTCACGTTCAAGATGCTCGCCACGGGGCGGACCGTGATCCCCGCGCGGGGCATGGGTGAGATCTCCAGCCAGCTCGCCTCTCACCTGCCGGATAACGCACTCCACCTGGAGAGCCTGGTGGAGGAGCTGCTGCGCGACGGGGACCGCGTCGCCGGGGTGCGGGCCGCCGGCCGCGAGCGCGAGGCCGACGCCGTCGTCGTGGCGACCGAGGCCCCGGAAGCGGGCAAGCTGACGGGCGAGCCGGTGCCGGAGGGCGCGGTGGGCGAGGTCTGCTTGTACTACGAGACCAGCGGCGTGGACCGCGGGCGCAAGATCATCATCAACGCCGAGGACGACGCCTTCGTGAACAACGCCGTGCAGATAAGCAACGTCTCCGAACGCTACGCCCCTCCCGGGCGCCACCTCTTCGGGGCCGTGGTGCTCGGCGGCTACGATCTCGCGGACGAGGAGCTCTTCCGGCGCGGCATCGAGGAGGTTAGCCGCTGGTACCCGGATGCGGACTTCCGCCCGCTGGCGCTCTACCGCATCCCGTACGGCCAGTTCGCCCAGCCACCGGGCGTACACGCCGCCCTGCCGGCGAACCGCACCGCCACGCCCGGCCTCTTTCTCGCCGGGGAGTACACCGAGGACGCCTCCATCAACGGCTCCATGCTCTCGGGCGAGAAAGCCGCGCTGGAGGTGCTCCGGTAGTGGATATCAGCCGCAACGGCCGGGTCCCGGCGCTCCGGGTGGAGAAGCTCCGCAAGACCTACAAGAACGGGCTCGTGGCCCTCGACGACGTCTCGCTGGAGATACCGGCCGGGAAGTTCTTCGGGCTGCTCGGCCCCAACGGGGCGGGCAAGACCACCCTCATAAACAGCGTGGTGAACCTCGTGCGGCCCGATTCGGGGAAGGTCGAGGTATTCGGCAGGGACGCCTACGCGGACTTCCGGGCGGCGCGGGCCATGATCGGGGTCTCCCCCCAGGAGATAAACCTGGACAAGTTCCTGACCGTGCAGGAGACGCTGCGCTACCACGCCGGCTACTACGGTGTCCCGAAGAAAAAGGCTCGGGAGCGGGCCGAGGAGCTGCTGGAGCGCTTCAACCTCGGGTACAAGCGCAAGGAGCGGGTCAACACGCTCTCGGGGGGGATGAAGCGGCGGGTGCTCTTCGCCCGCGCCCTGATGCACGACCCGAAGGTGCTCTTTCTCGACGAGCCGACCGCCGGGGTAGACATCGAGCTGCGCTACAAGCTGTGGGAGTACATCCGGGAGCTGAACCGCGGCGGGCTCACCATCCTGCTGACGACGCACTACCTGGAAGAAGCCGAGGAGCTGTGCGAGGAGGTGGCGCTCATCAACGGCGGCCGGATCGCCGCCCAGGACACGAGCGCGGGCCTCAAGGAGCGCTACGGCGTCTCCAACATCGAGGACGTGTACCTGAAGGTGGTGGGCCGCAATGCTGGCTAGAAGGCCGTTTTTCCTGGACCGGCCGTTTCTGACGCTGCTCTCGCGCGAGATCCTGCGCTTCGGCCGGGTCTGGATGCAGACGCTGGTGCCCACGCTGCTGACCTCGCTGCTGTACCTGGTGGTGTTCGGGCTGGCGTTGGGCTCGCGCATCCGGGAGGTCGAGGGGGTGCCGTACCTGGAGTTCATCCTGCCGGGCATCGCGTTCATGAACCTGGTCACGGGGGCGCATATGAACTCGTCGTGGTCCGTATTCGACGCCAAGCGGGAGCGCTACATAGACGAGGTGCTAATCAGCCCGATGAGCGACCTGCAGATCGCGCTCGCGTACACTTTGGGCGGCACGTTGCGCGGGTTGGTGATCGGGGCCGGGGTGTTTCTGGTCGGGGCGCCGTTTATCGGGGTGCAGGTTGCCCATCCACTGCTGCTGCTGGCCATCGGGGTCGTCACGGCGTTCATCTTCTCGGCCATCGGGACGGCGGTGGGCGCGCTCGCCACCCGTATAGACCACATATCGCTCTTGACGAACGTCGTGATCCAGCCGCTGGCGTTTCTGGGCGGGGTGTTCTACTCGGTGGACATGCTGCCGCCGGTCTTGCGGACGGCGACGCTCTTCAACCCGATCTTCCACACCGTGGACGCCGCCCGCTACGCCACGCTCCAGACCTCGGACCTGAACCCCTACCCGACCCTCTCCGTCGTCGTCCTGCTCGCCGTCCTAGCCTTTGCCGCAGCCTGGTGGGCGATAGCCCGTGGCCCGAACCTCCGCTACTAGAGCATCCGCCACCAAGCCGGCCTCCGCCTGGCCGTTCGTCCTCGCGGTCTTCGCCCTCTCTCGGCTGCTGTTCATGGGCGTGGGGACGCTGGCGGTGACCTTCCTACCCCGGGCCGAGCCGGCGGGGTCGCCGCTGGAGCCGGCGGGTTTTTTGAGCTACTGGGCGCACTGGGACGGGGCGTGGTACGCGGAGATCGCCACGGAGGGCTACGGGGCGCGGGCCCCGGCCTCGACGGCGTTCTTCCCGCTGTACCCGATGCTCGTGCGTCTCGGGACGGCTGCCGGCGGGGGGGCGGCGTTGTGGGGGACCCTGATCTCGCTGGTCTCAACCCTCTTCGCCCTGTACTTCGTCTACCGCATCGCCGAGAGGCTCTACGACGTCCGCGCCGCGCGGGCCGCCACGCTCGCCCTGGCGTTCTTCCCGACGGCTTTCTTCCTCAACGCCGTCTACACGGAGGCGCTGTTCCTCGCGCTCACGGCCGGCAGCGTGTGGGCGCTGCTCGTGCGCCGGGACCTCCTGCTCGCCGGGCTGCTGGGGGGGCTGGCAGCCGCGACCCGCAACCTCGGCGTTCTGCTCCTGATACCCTTGCTTCTGGAGTGGTACCGTAACCGGCGGGAGTTCGGTACCGGTGGGCTCGCCGGGGTCCTGCTGGTCCCGGTGGGCCTGCTCTCCTACACCGTGTTTCTGGCCGGAAGGTTCGGGGACCCGATGGTCTCCTTCCGCCAGCAGGAGGAGTACTGGGGCCGCACGCTCGCGAGCCCCGCCGTCACCCTGAACGCAGCCTGGAGCAGGGCCGCCGAGGGCGCGGGTTACCTGCTCGACCCGGCGACGCTCTTTCTCGACGCCTCCGCCGGGCCGTCGCTCGCGGCCTCCAACACGATCAACCTCGCGTTCCTGGGGCTGTTGCTGGTCCTCCTCGGGGTGGGGCTCGTCGTGTTGCCGCCGGGGCTCTCGCTCTACACCCTCGCCGTATTGCTCCCGCCGCTGCTCACGCCCAGCCCCCTGTTTCCCCTGATGAGCCTCCCACGCTTCATGCTGGGGGCTTTTCCGCTCTTTCTCGTGCTCGGCTACCTGCTCTCGCGCAGCCGCCCGGCCCTGGCGGTCTGGCTCGTCGCCAGTGTCGCCGGCGGGGTCGCGCTCACCGCGCTGTTCACCACGTGGCGGTGGGTGGCGTAGCGGATGGGCTGGCTAACGTTTACCGGCTCCGGCGGGCGTCCACCAGAAGCAGCGCTATAAGGGCCGCCTCGATCAGCTTGTCCGCGTAGCCGATGGGGGTGCGCGCCCCGAACAGGACCCACAATAGGATCGTGAGGGCGGTGTACCCAACGAGCGCCCAGCGCGCGAGGCTCCGGTATCCCGCGAGCCGCGGGACCGGCAGGTAGAGCGCCGCCAGCAGCGCCAGGTAGCCGAGGCCGTTGAGGATAAACACCGGGTCGGGGAAGTTTAGCTGGAGGTGTATGACCGCCGTCGCCAGGGTGAGGAGCACGATGCCGGTCTTGAGGACGGTGTTTGTAGAGTTCGGAGAGGACATGAGTTTACGCTCCCGGTTTGGGTTGTTCGTACGACATGGCATAGGCCGAAGCTTTTCCGGAATACGACAGGGTTCGGGCTGCAGCCAGGAGGGCGAGGGTAGCGAGGAGGCCCCCGATCCAGTACGGCGCCGGGACGCCCAGGTAGTCGAAGGCGCCACCTGCGACGAGGGGACCCAGGATCAGGGTGAGGCTCAAAAGGGCCTGGATGCCGCCCATTACCTTACCCTGCGAACCACCGGGTACGCGGCGGGAGATCAGGGCCGTCACCGACGGGATGGCGAGCCCCACACCGACGGCCAACGCCCCCACCACCGGGTAGAGCATCCAGGAGAGCGGCGCCACCGCCACGAGCCCCAGGTTGATCGCCATGAGGGCCAGCCCGCCCACCAGGAGCCGGGCCTCGCCGAACCGGGGCTGGAGGCGGCCAATGAGAAAGCCCTGCGTGAACACGGCGCACAGGCCGACAAAGCCGAAGAAAAAGGCGTTGGCCGACGCGTCCCACCCGAACCGGACGTTGCTGAAGAGTGGGAAGTTAGTGAGCAACCCGGCGAAGGACAGGTTCAGCAGAAAGACCACGAGCAGCAGCCCCCGGATGTTGACCATGCCGAACACGCCCCGGAGCTGCGAGGCCGGGTTGAGCCGGAGCAGAGGCGTGGCGGTACGCCGGCTTTCGGGCAGCGACTCTGGCAGGACGAAAAAGCCAAAGACCACGTTGCAGAAGGCGAGCCCTGCGGCGGCGAACGCCGGGGTGCCAAGGGAGTGGAGGCTCAAGAGGCCGCCGGTTGCGGGGCCGGCGATCAGGCCGAGGCCGAAGGCCGCCCCGATCAGGCCGAGCCCCCGCGCCCGGTCCGCGGGTGTCGTGCTGTCGGCGATGTAGGCCTGGGCGGTCGCCAGGGTCGCCGCGGCCCCGCCGGCCAGGGCAACGGCGGCGACGAGCATCGGGAGCGTCGTGGAGAGCCCGAGCAGCAGGTAGGCCAGAGACACGCCGGAGAGGCACACCAGCAACACGGGGCGGCGCCCGACCCGGTCCGATAGACCGCCCAGGACCGGGCCGCCGAAGAACTGCATCGCGGCGTACAGGGAGCCCAGCAGGCCCACGAGCACGGCGCCGGTGGCGTATTCGCGGGCGTAGAAGGGCAGGAGCGGGATCACGATCCCGTAGCCGACCATGTCCACGAAGACCGTGACGAACAGGAATAAAAGCGGCGACGCGCGCCGCCGGGTAGTCGTCACCGGCCGTTCCGCTGCTTACGGATCAGGCGCCGCATCTCTCCGAGCACGGCGGAGCTTACGGTGTCGTCCGTTCTACAGGCCCGGATGGGCTCTCCGAACGTCACCTGCGTCGTCACGCGGCGCAGCGCCGGCACGAGCATCTGGATGGTGGCCGCGAGCCACCGCTGGTCCTCCGCCCGGCGGCGCAGGAAAACGAGGGGGTTGTGGAGCGCGGCGGCGGAGATCACGCCGCTCACCAGCACCGGGACAACCGTGAGGCCCGGCTCCCGCCGCGCGAAGAACTCCACGCTCGACGACCACTGCTCCAGGGCCTCGCCCGCGCCGGAGAGGACCGCGGGGTCCGGCTCTATCCTCCCGCCCGGAAACGTTAGCACCGCGCCCCCGCCGTTCAGGTGCCGGGTCGCCCGCCGTACTACCCCCAGATGCCCCGGCGATCCTTCGTCCACGGTCAGCAGGTGGCGGGAGGTGTTCGGCAGGGCAGAGAGAAAGGGTCGCTCCGCCGCCACGATCCGCAGGTCCGGGCGCGGGATGGCGGCGAACAGGGCGACGGCATCGGCCAGCCCCGGGTGGTTGGAGACGAGTAGCAGCGGCCCCTCCCGGGGCACGTTCTCACGGCCCTCCACCTCGGCGCGCCGTGACATTCGCTCCAGCGCCCAGGCCCCGCCCGCCGCCAGGCCCGACTCGCCCACCAGGCGGTCGTAGGTGGCGATCTGGCGCGCCAGTCGCCGGGCCGGTATCCGGGAGATGAGCTCCAGAGGACGCCGTCCGTGATGCAGCCCGCCGAGACCAAACGCCGCGAGCAGGTCGTCTACGCAAACCTGCGTCAGGGTCTCGACCTCCGCCGGGATTTTCTCCGCGGATTTCGGTGTCAGCTGGACGCCGGGGAATTGGGGAGCGTTATCCAGCATGGATGTCTTCCGGCATGGTTCCGCCTTTCAACTGGGTTCGGCCCGGCCGGGGGCCGGGCGACGGCCGGTTTATGCCGGCTCCCGCCGTTCGGCACTAATGATCGCGCGGCGGCCGGGGCCTTTCATCGTACATTTGAGCTATTTTTCAGACCGTACCGCCCGGCGCTGCCACGGGTCTGTATCTCTACACACCATGTACTACGTATCAGGACCGGACACGGTTGCCCCAGAGCAGGATGTTTATGCGGTGTTCGGGTCCCGGCGGCGCAGGATCTCGACGGCCGAGCCTGCGAGGACCGTATCTTCCAGTCGAACCTCCGGCTTGGCGACCCTGACGCGGACGGCCTCTACTGGAGGGTGCCGCTCCAGAACGGCGGCGGCTATCCGCTCGGCTACCGTTTCGGTCAGGTTGACAGGCTCGCCCTCCACGATCTCCCGGGCCTGCCGGTGGACCTCGCTGTAGTCCACGGTCTTTGTGAGGTCGTCGGAGAGCCCGGCCGGGCGCAGGTCGCAGTAGATCTCCACGTCCACCACGAAGCGCTGTCCCAGGTCGCGCTCGGCGGGCAGCGTGCCGTGGCGCCCGTAGAAGATCATGCCCTCCAGCAGTATCCGGTCCTCGGTCATTGCTGGCCTCGCTTTCTCTGGGGGTCGTAGTGTCGCGGTGACGCGTAATCTATTCTACGAAACAGGCTGTTGGGAGCATGCTAACCTTTGAGACGTGGAAGGAGAGCGTTCCTCTGGGGAAAGAGCCGTAGCCCGCCCGTTCGTGACCGTCAGCTACGCCCAGACGCTCGACGGCCGGCTGGCGACCAGCACCGGAAGCTCGCAGTGGATCAGCGGCCCCGATTCGCTGCGCTTCGCCCACTCCCTGCGCGCCAAGCACGATGCGGTCATGGTCGGCGTCGGGACGGTTTGCCGCGACGACCCGCGCCTGACGGTCCGTCACGTAGAGGGGCCGGACCCCCTGCGCGTGATCGTAGACAGTACCCTGCGCACGCCGTTAGAAGCGGCCGTGCTCTCGAACGACGCCGCCCGGGGAACCATACTGCTCGTCACGCACCGGGCGCCGGCGGAGCGACGCGAGAAGGCCCGCTCCCTGGGGGCGACGGTCCTGGAGGTGTCCGCGGAGGAATCGGGGCGGGTGGACCTGGACACCGCCCTGGAGGCGCTCCGGGCGCGCGGCGTGCGCTCCGTGATGGTGGAGGGCGGGGCAGCGCTCATCACGGCGCTGCTGTGCGGGTGGCTGGTGGACCGGATCGCCGTCTGTGTTGCGCCCAAGATCCTCGGGAGGGGTATCGAGGCGGTGGGCGACCTCGGCATCTGCGACCTGGGGGAGGCCATAGAGCTGGCTGACGTCTCCATGATGCCGTGCGGGGTGGACCTGATCCTGGACGGCCGCGTCGCGTACCCGAATGACGCCTGAGGTGCCTCCGGGAGGAGCTATCGAGTCCCGGGCGGTGTGGTTCGGCGCGCCCCGCGCCTGCGAGCTGCGCGCGGAGACCGTGCTGCCTCCCGGCCCGGGCGAGGTCCGGGTGCGGGCCGTGGCGTCGGCTATCAGCGGCGGGACCGAGATGCTCGTCTATCGGGGTGAGACGCCCGAGGACCTGCCGCTCGACCTGCCGACCCTCGCGGGCGGGTACGGGTTCCCGATCAAGTACGGTTACGCCGCCGCCGGCCGCGTCCTCGACACCGGCCCGGGCGCCGGAGGACTCTCTCCCGGAGACGCGGTCTTCGTCCTCCACCCGCACCAGGAGGTGTTCAACGCCCCCGCCGGCCTGGCGGTGCGCCTACCCGAAGGATGTGACCCGCACCTCGGGGTCTTCGTGGCGAACCTGGAGACCGCCCTGAACGTGGTCCACGACACACCGCTGCGGCTCGGGGAGACCGCGCTGGTCTTCGGCCAGGGCGTCGTCGGCCTGCTGATCGCGCAGCTGTTGAGGCTGGCCGGGACGCGGGTCCTGGCCGTCGAGCCGGCGGCGCGCCGCCGGGAGTTGTCGCGGACCGCCGGCGCGGAGGACGTGCTGGAGCCGGATGAGGGTTTGCGGGAGCGGGTGCTGGCGGCGACCGGCGGCCGCGGGGCGGATGTGGCCGTGGAGGCCAGCGGCTCTGGCGCGGCACTGCAGAACGCCGTAGAGACCGCCGCGGATGAGGGTACGGTGGTCGTGGCCTCGTGGTACGGGAAGAAGCCGGTCACGCTAATGCTCGGCGGGCGCTTCCACCGGGGGCGGGTGCGGGTGGTCTCGTCGCAGGTCGGGCGGCTGAACCCCGAGGCGGCGGCCCGCTGGGACCGGGGGCGGCGGACGCGGGCCGTTCTGGATCTCCTGCCCCGGCTGCGCCTGGAGCCCCTGGTCACGCACCGTTTCCCTTTCGGGCGGGCGACGGAGGCTTACCGGCTGCTCGACGGGCGGCCGGAGGAGACGGGACAGGTTATCCTCACGTACGACGAAGAGTAGGAGGCGGGTATGTACGAGATCTACGTCGCGGCGCAGTTCGAGGCGGCTCACCGGCTCGTTGGGGACTTCGGCCCCGCCACGCGGATGCACGGCCACACCTACACGCTGGAGGTCCTCGTGCGCGGCGAGCGCCTGAAGGAGGACGGCACCCTCTACGACATCGGCCGCCTGCGCCCGGCGGTGGACGGCCTCGCCGCCTCCCTGCACTACCGGGACCTGAACGAAGTCCCCGGCCTCGAAGACGCCAACACCACCGCGGAGGTTGTCGCCCGCCACTGCTGGGAAAAACTCGCCCCGGACCTGCGGAACCAGGACCTCGACACCCTGGTGGTCCGCGTCTGGGAGTCGCCCCAGGTCTACGCCGCCCGCGAGGACCGGCTCGGCTGAAGGGTGCGCGTCGCGTTCGTCACGGTGGGGGATACAAAGCGGCTGACCGGTGGCTATCTCTACCACACGCGGGTTTTCGAGGGGCTGCGGGAGCGCGGTATCGAGGTGACGGAGATCGTACCCTGCGGGGCCTCCGTGGCGGATCAGAGGTCCGCCGGCCCGGGCTTCGACTTCGACCTCACGGGCTTCGACGTGGTCGTGGTGGACGCCCTGGCCCGCGTCGTGGTGTCGACCTGGATCGACCGCTGGCGCCGGAAGCGGCCCGTCGTGGCGATGGTGCACGAGCTGCCGAGCGTCGCCGGTGACGGGGATCCTGCTCCAGAAGAGCCGCTGCTCCGGTCCGACCGGCTCGTCGCCGTCAGCGAACACGGGCTAGGAATCCTCCTGGGCCGGGGCGTCCCCGAGGAGCGCATCAGCGTCGTGCCGCCCGGCTTCGACCGGTTGCCGACTCCCGAGGTCGACGAGGCCGAACACCAGCCTTCCCTTACCGGCGTACGGGTTCTCTGCGTGGCGCAGTGGATAGAGCGCAAGGGCATCCTGACGCTCGTCGAGGCGTGGACGGCGCGGGAGAGGCCGGGGGCGACGCTGGAGCTCGTGGGCGAGACGAACGCGGACCCGGCTTACGCGACCACCGTGTGGCAGGCCGTCGAGGCGACGCCCAAGGACTCTATAACCGTAACCGGTCCCGTGGACGACGCGGCACTCACCCGAGCTTATTCGGCCGCCGACCTCTTTGTCCTGCCGTCCCGGTATGAGGGATACGGCCTGGTCTACGCCGAGGCGCTGGCTTACGGTCTGCCGGTGATCGCCTGCGAGGTGGGGCCGGTCCCGGATCTCCTGGGAGACGGGGCCGCCCTGCTGGTGCCGCCGGGCGATGTGTCGGCGCTCGACGGAGCCCTGACCTTGCTGCTGGAAGACCCGTCCCGGCGCGCCAGGATGTCGGCCGCGGCGTGCCGGCGCGCCGGGAAGCTCCCGCGCTGGGAAGACACGGTCGAAGGCTTCCACGAGGCTCTTCTGGCGGCGGTCGGGGAGCGGGCGGGAACAGCGTGAACGGCCGGGACCTGCGCGAGCAGAACCGGCGGTCCTGGAACGCCGTGGTCGGTGCCCACGACAGTCACCGGGGAGACCTCGCAGGCTTTCTCCGCTCCGGCGGCAGCACGCTGTTCCCGGAGGAGCTAGGGCTGCTCGGCGACGTGGCCGGCCGGTCGCTCGCCCACCTGATGTGCAACTCGGGCGGCGACTCCCTGAGCCTGGCGCGACTCGGCGCGCTTGTAACCGGCGTGGACATCAGCGACAGGGCCATCGACTCCGCCCGGGAGCTTTCCCGGAGATCAGGGCTCCGGGCGGATTTCGTGCGCTCCGACGTCTACCGCTGGCTGGAAGAGTCCGGCCGCCTGGGGAAGACTTTCGACTTGGTTTTCGCCTCTTACGGGGTGGTCTGCTGGCTGCCGGACCTCCGGGCGTGGGCGGGGGGCGCGGCCCGGGTACTCCGTACCGGCGGGCGTCTGGTACTGGTGGACTTTCACCCGGCGGCGGACGTGTTCGACGAAGGCTGGAACCTCGCCTGGAGCTACCCCTCCGGAGGCGAGACCCTGCTGCTGGAGGAAGGGGTCGGGGACTACGTGGCGGCCTCGGACGGCGGCCTGACGCCTGCTGGTTTCTTTACGGGTGTACGGGGCTTTGAGAACCCGGAGGGCTGCCACCTCTTTCGGTGGGGTCTGGGGGAGATCGTCACAGCGCTGGCCGACGCCGGGTTGGGTATCGCGGCCCTCGAAGAGTACCCTTATTCAAACGGAGAACGCAAGTTTCCGGGGATGAGGGAACTGCCGGGACGACGAATGTTTCCGCCGGAGGGCGTGCCCCGGGTGCCCCTCATGTACGGCATCCGGGCGGAGAAGCGCTAACCCGGAACCGGGGTCGGGTGCGCGAGACGCATGTGCGCGAGGCGCATGTGCGCGAGACGCATGTGGGCGAGACCGCGAGGACGTGGCGGGTCTCCGTTTCGTATAAACCCGGCGGGTATCTTATAAGATAGAAACGTTGAGCGTTCTTAGACTCCGGGAGAGCACCTTTGATCGATTACCACCTGCACGTCGTGGCCCACGGCGACCGGCCGATGACCGTGGAGAACATCCTCGCGTACTGCGGGGTTGCCCGAGAACGCGGCATCCGCGAGATGGGCATAACCGAGCACGACCGCTACCTGGACGACGTAGACCTCGCCGCTTTCCAGGAGGCGCGCGAGTCGTCGCAAGACGTGGCGCTGCGGCTCGGGATAGAGATAGACTTCGTCCCCGGTAACGAGGAGGAGATGGACCGCGTCGCCTCGGCGCTGCCCTACGACTACATCATTGGCTCCGTCCACCGGGTCGGCGGCGAGGAGGTGGACCACCCGGACCACACGGAGATCTACGAGAAGTGGGAGACCTACGACCTGTACGAGGCGTACTACGAGAACGTGCGCAAGGCCGCCCTCTCCGGGCGCTTCGAGGTCATCGGCCACCCGGACCTGATCAAGATCTTCCGCCAATTCCCGGACCGGGACATCACCCCAATGCTCGAAGAGACCGCCGACGCCATCGCCGAGTCCGGCGTGGCGGTGGACGTGAACGCCGCGGGCCTGAGAAAGCCGATCGGGGAGATATACCCCGCCAGAGATTTCCTGGAGATGTTCCACCGGCGCGGGGTGCCCATCATCCTCTCCTCCGACGCCCACGCCCCCCACGAGGTCGCCGCCGGCTACGATGAGAGCCTCAAGCTCGTCCGGGACGTCGGCTACCGGGAGGTCGTCACCTTCAAGGACCGCGAGCGGGGGACGCTGCCCCTGTGACCGAACAGCTTTTTCTCCACGACGCCTACCTGCGGGAGTTCGAGGCCCGCATCTTCAAGAACGCCGGGCGCGAGGTCGTTCTGGACCGCACCGCCTTCTACCCGGGCGGGGGAGGCCAACCCCCCGATAAAGGTCGGCTCAAAGTGGGCCCGGTCCAGGCTATGGTGGTGGACGTGAAGCGGCGGGAAGGGGAGATCGTCCACGTCCTCGACGCCCCGATCCCGGAGACCGTCGAGAGGATCAACGGCGCGCTCAATTGGGGACGCCGCTACGCCCACATGCGCCATCACACGGCCCTGCACGCGCTCTCCGGCGTTATCTGGCAGGGCTTCGGCGCGAAGGTTACCGGCGGACAACTGCGCGCCGATCGCGCCCGGATGGACTTCTCCTTCCCCGGCGAGTGGACCACCGGGGTCGTCGAGGAGATAGAGCGCCGGACGAACGCGGCGCTCGCCGAAGAGCATCCGGTAAAAGTCTACGAGCTGCCGCGTGAGGCGGCGCTACAGGAGCCGGACCTGATCCGCACGCAGGTAAACCTGGTGCCGGAGCACGTAAAGATAGTCCGCATAGTGGAGATCGAGGGCCTGGACGCCCAGGCCGACGGCGGCACCCACGTTGCCAACACCCGGGAGGTGGGACGGATGGAGATCACCGGCCACAAGAGCAAGGGCCGCCAGAACAAACGCGTCGAGTTCGTCCTCCGATGAGGTACGCACTGACACTGCTCGTCGTCCTCGCCCTCGTTGTGGCTGCCTGCGGCGCAAACGAAGAAAGCGGCGCCACCGGGGATACGGACGCCACCTCCGCGGACGTCACCGGCGAAGATCTCCGCGCCCTGACTATCAACACCGCCGCCGGCGAAGAGGTGGAGGTGCGCGTCGAGATCGCCGATACCGTCTCCGAGCGGGCGGAGGGCCTCATGAACCGTACCGCGCTCCCCGAAGACCAGGGCATGCTCTTCGTCTTCGACAGCGAACAGGAACTCTCTTTCTGGATGAAAGACACCCTGATACCGCTCTCCATAGCCTATATGGACTCCGAAGGCCGCATCGTGGATATCCAGGACATGGAGCCTCTCGACGACGAACCACCCCACTATGTCTCCGCCGAGCCTGCCCAGTACGCCCTGGAGGTCAACCAGGGATTCTTCGAGGAGCGCGGCGTCGAGGTGGGTGCCAGGGCCAGGCTACCTATATAGCTGCGGCCTATCCAGCAGAACCCCAGCCTGAACTTCCCGCTTGACACTTCTATCTGCTAGTGTATAACGATGGAGCAATAAACAGCTTTCGGGATAAACCGGGAGGGGTGGGATGTGGATGGTGGCGGCTGGAGCCGGTATTGGCGGGGTCCGCGAGAAGAGTTGAAGGAGGTAACCATGGAAAAGACCGGTTATGTAATCGCGCGGGACACGGATCTGCCGTTCGGGCGGGCGCTGGAGAAGGCTCGCGCGCTGCTTCAAGAAGCAGGGTACGGGGTTCTCAGCGAGATAGACGTCCGGGCGAAGCTGGAAGAGAAGCTCGGGATAGAGCGTGGCCCGTACGTGATCCTGGGCGCCTGCAACCCGCCGCTGGCGAAGCAGGGCCTCGACGCCGAACCGGACCTCGGGGCGCTGCTGCCGTGCAACGTCGTGGTCTACGAAAGAGAAGGCCGTACCCGCGTGGCGGCGGTAGAACCGGGAGCCATGCTTTCCGTGGTCGGCAACGCGGAGCTGGACCCCATCGCGGAGCAGGTTCGGAAAGACCTGACCGGGGTGGTCGAGCAGGTAGCCCGTAGCTGACCGGAGCGGCCACCGTCAAAGATACGATGCCTGAACAGACCTGAACAGACAAAGGAAGGATACGTTGGAAGAATTTACCCCGCTCAGCGGGCTCTTCGGCGGGCTGCTCATCGGCCTCTCGACCGCGCTGTTGATGTTGTTGAACGGGCGCATCGCCGGGATCAGCGGCATCGTCGGCGGGTTGCTGGCTCGCAAGGGATCGGAGGTCGGCTGGCGCGCGATGTTCGTGGCAGGGCTTCTGCTCGGCGGTCTCGTGTACGTGCTGGCCGCAGGAGAGGTGTTCCCGGTGGAGATCCAGGCCCCCTTGTTGGTGATGGCCGTCGCGGGGCTGCTCGTCGGGTTCGGCGCTCGGATGGGCTCCGGCTGCACCAGCGGCCACGGCGTCAGCGGTATCGCGCGGTTGTCGAAGCGCTCCATCGTCGCGACGCTGGTCTTCATGGGAACGGCCATCGCCACCGTCTTCGTCGTCGGGCAGGTGCTCTGATGAGGATGTTCGTGGCCCTGCTCGCGGGCACGCTCTTCGGGCTGGGGCTCGCCGTCTCGGGGATGGCGAACCCCGCGAAAGTCATCGGGTTCCTCGACGTTGCGGGCGACTGGGACCCCACGCTGGCGTTCGTCATGGGCGGGGCGCTCCTGGTCGCCATCCCCGCGTTCCACGTGATCTTCAAGCGCCCGCGGCCGGTACTGGCGAAAGACTTCGATCTGCCCGGCAACAAAGGGGTGGATACCCGGTTGCTCGGGGGATCGGTGCTCTTCGGAATCGGTTGGGGGTTGTCGGGTTTCTGTCCCGGCCCGGCGGTGACCGCGCTCGTGCCGGCGCTCGCCGCGGGGATCGTGCCGGTCTTCGTCTTCGTGGCCGCGATGCTGGCAGGGATGGCGGCCTACAGGTGGATCTCATAACCGTCACATCGCTCCAAGAGGCCGGGCGAAACCTACAGCAGGCTTATTCAGGAGGTTACGTAGCATGTTCTTTCGCGAGGTTCTAAACGAGGATCTGGGTTGCGCGTCCTACGTGGTCGCCGACGGCGGCGAGGCGGCGGTCATAGATCCGAAGTGGGAGATAGAGGAGTACCTGCAGATCGCCGAGGAGAACGGGTTCCGCATATCCCGCGTCCTCGAAACCCACAACCACGCCGACCACATCTCCGGCAAGGGCCGTCTCGTCGAGGCGACCGGCGCCGCGATCTACATCTCCGGAGCCGCCGGCGTCGAGTATGATCACAAGCCTCTCGAAGAGGGCGACGTGATCGGGATCGGGGACGCGCGGATCCGGGCCATAGCCACCCCCGGCCATCGCCCTGAGCACCTGTCCTTCGCCATAGAGGATGTCAGCCGCGGAGAGGAGCCCTGGGTCCTGGTCACCGGGGACTCGCTCTTTGTCGGCGACCTGGCCCGGCCGGACCTCGCCGTCGAGGCCGAGGAGGGCGCCCGCGGCCTGTTCCGTTCCCTGCGTAGGCTCAAGGAGTTCGCAGACTTCGTGGAGGTGAGGCCGGGACACATCGGCGGCTCGTTGTGCGGCGGTGCTAACATGAGCCGCAAGCCGGACTCCACAATCGGCTTCGAGCGGCGCTTCAACGACTACCTGCGCTTCGAGGAAGAGGACGAGTTCGTCGCGACCCTGACCGCCGAGCAGGCGCCCCAGCCGCCGAACTTCGGGCGGATCGTGGAGCTCAACCGCGGCCCGCTCCTCGCCGAGAGCGCCACCCTCGCGCCCCTGCTCCCCCAGAGGGTCGAAGAGCTCGTCGAGGCGGGCGCCGTCCTGATCGACGGCCGCGACCAGCGGGAGTTCGACGCGGCCCACGTGCCCGGCTCGATCAACGTCACCATGAACCAGACCGGGGTGGGCACGCGTGCCGCCTGGATGGTGGACTCCGAGAGCGAGGTGATTGTGGCCGCCGAGGGCGACGAGGAGGCACGGCGCATGGCCCGTATGCTGGAGGCCGTGGGCTTCCGCCACGTCCGCGGCTACCTCGCTGGAGGGATATCCGCCTGGCGCGCGTCCGGCCTGGAGGCGCAGACGACCCCAGCCCTCGACGTACCGGGGCTTGCCGAGCGGATAAAGAGGGAAGAGGCCGTCGTACTGGACGTGCGGAGCGCCGAAGAGTGGCGGACGGGACACGTTGAAGGCTCGGTCCACGTGCCGTATCAGGAACTTAGGGACAGTGTGCCCGATGAGCTTCGATCTGAGGAGAAACCGCTGGCCGTCGTCTGTGGCAGCGGCGTCCGCAGCGCGCTGGCCGCCTCGCTGCTGAGGAGATCCGGCATAGACAACGTGGAGCACGTCGCCGATGGCGGCGTCCCGATGCTCGCGGAGGAGGGCGTAGATCTGGCCGAGGGTGGTTGAGTTTCTCAACGCCCGCGTCCCGCCGTCTCTCGAGGCGTTGTGCTCGTTAGCGATCCTTCAAGCCCGCTGGGATATGGGAGGTTGCGGAGGCTTGATCCCTCCCGTACCGTTCGGAGATCTCTAGCAGCTTCTTGACATTCGGCGACCCGAGGGGCGAGGAGATGTGCGTTCCCGGTTCGCCGAACTCCTCGAAGAACCTGTCTGATCCTGCCGGAATGATCCGGGTAAGCGATCGTCCGCCACGCTCGTCTGCGCCAGAGAGCCCGCGAAGAAGTTCTTCGAGTATCTCTACCCGTCGCTATTCGGATAGACGGTCTTGCTCAGGTCCGAGGGACCGGGGTTCCTTCGGCGAAACGCGCCTCTGCCGGTATCTCGTCGGGTGGCAGTCCCGAAGCCGCCTCCATCCGTCCGGTAAAGTTGAAAAACGAGATGAGCGCCGTGGCCTCGTAGATCCCTCGATCATCCCATCCTGCCTTGCGCAAGCCTTCGATGTCCTCATCCTCCACCATGGAAGGCTCCTCGGTGAGCTTCTTGGCGTAGGAGAGAAGTGCTCGTGTCTGCGCGTCCAGCTCGTAGTTCGGCCAGGTAGTTGCGAACTCCGCGCTCAGATGCTCGTCATTGGTCAGGCGACGCACGGCCGCCGTGTGCAGCCCCAGTCAGGGGGCGCCGCCGACGGCGCCGTTGACCACCGTGGCGAGCATCTCACGCTGCAGGCGGGTCAGTGGAGAGGACTTGCGCATGTGCAGGTGATTGTAGAGCCAGCCTGTAGGGAGGTTTACCTGAAGGTCTGGCATGAGGATCTCGAAGATCCCCGGCACCACCCCACCGTACTGGCGTCTGACCATACGCACGATGAGCCCGCGCAGCCCCCGGGCCTCCCCGGCTGGCACGGTCATTATGCGGGCCATGGCTCGCCTCCTTTCAGGCTCCGGCGTCCCCGGTGGGAACCTGGTCTTCCTCGACGATGGGCGGGGTTCCGAGGACCCGCTGGCCGAAGGGCATCATCGGCTGGTCGAACGTGCTCACGACCACGTTGCTGGAGAAGAACCCGACGACTCGGACCGTCTCGTTGCCCACGTTACGCATGCCGTGCGGCACCATGGCCGGGACGAGCGCCATCTCCCCGGCGGAGAGCCGTCCCCGCTCATCTCCAAGCGAGACCTCGGCAGTCCCCTCAAGGATCAGGAGTATTTCCTCTGCGCTGTCGGTGTGGGTCCCAAGCCTGCATCCGGGATCGACCTCAAAGTAGACGACCGCCGTGCTCCTGGTTCCGTTCCCCAGGAAAAAGGGGAAGTTGACCCTGACCCGCATCGTTGGATCATCTTCGTACCAACCCTCTATCAACTCAAGCTCACTGATCTTTTCGGCGATCATCTACCGCTCCTTTTACTCTGGTCCCGCCAATACGGATCGTTCGACCCCCGAAACCTCCACCCCGATCTCTCTACCCAGATACTCCTCCTTATTTACTAAACGGTACTGTTCAATGATTTGAATAGTACAATAACCTGG
>SIRX01000152.1 GCA_004563715.1 Actinomycetota bacterium
ACCACTACCCCCTGGCCCGCGGCGAGGTGAACCACATGGGCGAGGCGGTTGCCGTGGTGCTGGCCGACGGGCGCTACACGGCCCAGGACGCCCTGGAGCACATCGAGGTGGACTACGAGCCGCTGGACGTGGTCGTGGACATGGAGGCCGCGCTGGAGGACGGTGCGCCGCTCGTGCACGAGGACCTGGAGACCAACAAGTCCTACGTGTGGCCGCTGGAAGTGGGCGACGTGGACGGCGCCTTCGAGCAGGCGGACGTGGTGGTCAGCGAGCGCTACATCCAGCAGCGCTTGATCCCGAACGCCATCGAGCCGCGGGCCGTGGTCTCTCAGCCAGACCCGGTGGGTGAGGGCGTGACCCTCTACAGCGCAACCCAGATCCCGCACATCCTGCGGACCGTCCTCTCCGTGACGACGGGTATGCCGGACCAGAAGATCCGGGTCGTGGCGCCGGACGTGGGCGGGGGCTTCGGCTCCAAGCTCAACTTCTACGCCGAAGAGGCGCTCGCTGCGGTGCTCGCCCGCAAGCTCGGCGCGCCAATCAAGTGGGTCGAGGATCGCTCGGAGAACTACGTGGCGACCATTCACGGGCGCGACCAGATCCAGGACATAGAGCTCGCCGCCACCAGCGATGGCAAGATCCTGGGTATGCGGGTGAACCTCCTGGCGGACATGGGCGCCTACATGCAGCTCGTTACGCCCGGCATCCCGATCCTGGGCGCCTTTATGTACCCGGGCGTCTACGACTTCGGCGCCTACTCCTTTACCTGTACCGGGGTGTTTACGAACAAGACCCCGACCGACGCCTACCGGGGGGCCGGACGGCCCGAGGCGGCCTACGCCATAGAGCGGATCATCAGCAGCCTCGCCCGCGAGCTGGAGATGGACCCGGTGGAGGTCCGGCGCAAGAACTTCTACGAGCCGTTCGACGAGCCGACGGACACCCCGGCGGGCATCCAGTACGACTCGCTGAACCTGCAGATGGTGCTCGACCGGGCGCTGGAACTGGCGGACTATGAGGGCCTGCGCGAGGAGCAGCGCCGCCGCCGCGAGGAAGGCGACCCCGTCCAGCTCGGCATCGGGTTCTCGACCTACACCGAGATTTGCGGCCTCGCCCCTTCCCAGGTGCTGGCCTCGTTGCGCTACGGCGCGCCCGGCTGGGAGGCCGCCACGGTGCGGATGTTCGCCTCCGGCAAGGTCGAGGTGGTGACCGGCACCTCGCCCCACGGCCAGGGCCACGAGACCTCCTGGTCCCAGATCGCCGCCGACGCCCTGGGCGTCACCCCCGACGACGTGGAGGTCATCCACGGCGACACGGCCTCCTCGCCCCACGGCCTCGATACCTACGGCTCGCGCAGCCTCCCCGTCGGCGGCGTCGCCGTACACCTGGCGGCCGAGAAGGTCGCCGACAAGGCCAAGAAGATAGCGGCGCACATGCTCGAAGCCTCCGAGGACGACCTGGAGTTCGAGGGGGGCAAGTTCAGCGTCGCCGGCTCCCCCGACCAGAACGTCACCATCCAGGACGTGGCGGCGACGGCTTTCGGGGGTATCAACCTCCCGGAGGGGATGGAGCCGGGCCTCACCGCCGACTACTTCTACGACCCGCCCAACTTCGTGTTCCCGTTCGGGGCGCACATCTGCGTGACCGAGGTGGACACCGAGACCGGCAAGGTAAAGGTCCGGGACTACTTCGGGGTGGACGACTGCGGGCCGGTGATCAACCCGATCATCGTGGACGGCCAGGTCCACGGCGGCATCGCCCAGGGCATCGCCCAGGCCCTCTACGAGGAGGCCATCTACGACGAGGACGGCACCCTCATCACCGGCTCGATGGTGGACTACATGATCCCCGGCGCGCCCGAGCTGCCGAACTACACCCTGGACCGCACGGTGACCCCCTCGCCCTCGAACCCGATGGGCGTAAAGGGCATCGGCGAGGCCGGGACCATCGGGTCCCCGCCGGCGGTCATCAACGCGGTGATAGACGCCCTGGAGCCGCTCGGGGTGACGCACATAGACATGCCGGCCTCCCCGATGAGGGTGTGGCAGGCTATCCAGGAAGCCCGGGGAGGTGAGGCGTAATGTATCCGGTTCCCTTCGACTACGAGGTCGCCGAGTCGGTGGACCACGCCATCGAGCTGCTCGGCGAGCGCGGGGAGGACGCCAAGCTGCTGGCCGGCGGGCACTCCCTGATCCCGCTGCTGAGGTTGCGGCTCGCCGCCCCTACGGTCCTTATCGACCTGGGGCGCCTGGACGACCTGAACTACGTCCGGGATGAGGGCGACCACCTCGCCATCGGCGCCCTGACCCGCCACCGCCAGGTCCACAACGACGAGCTTGTAAACGAGCACTGCGGCATCCTCGCCTACACGGCGGGGCTCCTGGGCGACCCCTCGGTCCAGCACCGGGGGACCATCGGCGGGGCTGTCTCCCACGGTGACCCCTCCGGCGACCTCCCGAGCGTCATAACGGCGCTCGAAGGCGAGATGGTCATTAAAGGCCCCGGCGGCGAGCGCACCGTAGCCGCCGCCGACTTCTTCCTGGATTACCTCTACACGGCGCTGGAGCCGCAGGAGGTGGTGACCGAGGTCCGGGTCCCCAAGCTGGGCGCGAACACCGGCTGGTCCTACAAGAAGTTCAGCCGCCGCTCCCAGGACTGGGCGATGGTCGGCGTCGCCGCCGTCGTGGAGAAGGACAACGGCAGCATCGGCTCGGCCCGCGTGGCGCTCACCAGCATGGGCTCCACGCCCATCCGGGCCACGGCCGTCGAGCAGGCGCTCTCGGGCGCGAGCCCGAACGCCGTCGCGGAGGCGGCCCAGTCCGCCGACGAGGGGACGAACCCTGCCTCGGACGGCGCGGCCACGGCCGATTTCCGGCGCCACCTGGCGCGGGTGTGGACCCGCCGGGCGGTCGAGGAGGCCCTGGGCCGTTGACCGGAGCCACGGAAGAACGCCGGGGGGCATTGCCCTCCGGCGTTTCTCGTTCTCAGGACCTCCGGAAAAAGCTTCGGGAGGAGAGCTATCTGGCCGGTGCGGGGCTCTCCACGGCGATCTTCCTGGCCCTCAAGCTGGGTAGGCCGCTGTTCCTGGAGGGCGAGGCCGGGGTCGGCAAGACCGAGGTGGCGAAGGTCCTCTCCCGGATGCTGGAGACGCCCCTGATCCGGCTGCAGTGCTACGAGGGCATAGACGTCTACCAGGCCGTCTACGAGTGGGACTACCCCCGCCAGCTGCTCCACATCCGCACGGCGGAGGCGTTCGGCGCCGACGCGGACCGCAAGCGCTTCGAGGACGAGCTCTACACCCGGCGCTTTCTGGTCAGCCGACCGCTGTTGCAGGCGCTGGAGCACGAGGGGCCGATGCCGCCGGTGCTCCTCATAGACGAGGTGGACCGGGCTGACGACGAGTTCGAGGCGTTTCTGCTGGAGATACTGTCGGACTTCGCGATCACGGTCCCCGAGCTCGGCACCATCGAGGCCGCCCGGCCGCCAATCGCCATCATCACCTCGAACCGGACCCGCGAGGTGCACGACGCCCTCAAGCGCCGTTGCCTGTACTTCTACATAGACCACCCGGATCTCGAACGGGAGGTCGAGATCGTGCGCCTGCGCGTCCCCGGCGCGGATGAGCGCCTCGCCCGGCAGGTGGCCGAGGCCGTCCAACGCCTGCGGGAAATGGACCTGTACAAGCCCCCCGGCGTCGCCGAGACCCTGGACTGGACCGAGGCGCTCGTGGCCCTCGGCGCGAAGGAGCTGGACGAGAGGCTCATAGAGGCCACGCTGGGCTCGGTGGTCAAGTACCGCGAGGACCAGCAGCGGGCGCTCGGGGCCGCCCTGAGCCTCCTCTCGGGGGGCGGCGGTGCCTGAGACAGTGTCCCCGCCAGCGTCGGAGGCCCCCGTGCTGGAGGCGGCGGTCGCCTTCGGGCGCCTCTTGTGCCGGGCCGGCCTCGCCGCCGGGACCGACCGGGTGGTGGAGTTCGCCCGCGCCCTCGAAGAGCTGGACGTGACCCGCCGGGAGGATATGTACTGGGCGGGCCGGGTCACGCTCTGCTCCCGGCCGGAGGACCTGGAGCCCTACGACCGGGCGTTCGAGGCTTTCTGGGAGGGCCGGGAGAGGGCGCGGCCCTTACGGCAACCGAAGATGCGCCTGGAGGTCTCCGTGGAGGACTCCGTGCAGCCGCCCAAGAAGTCCGTGGAGAAGGACCCGGCGGGCGAGGAGGCGGTGCGGCTGCGCTACAGCCCGGTGGACGTGCTGCGCGCCAAGGACTTCGCCCTCTACACCGCCGAGGAGTTCGCCGAGCTGCACAAGCTGCTGGCGGACCTGAGCTTCTCCGGGGCGCTGCGCCGGAGCCGGCGGCTCGAGCCCGCCCCGCGCGGCCGCCACGACCCGCGCCGCACGCTGCGCGGCGCCCTGCGTACGGGGGGCGAGCCCCTGCGCCACCGCTTCCGCAAGGCCCGCCGCCGGCCCCGGAGGGTGGTCTTTCTCTGCGACATCTCCGGCTCGATGTCCTCCTACAGCCGGGTGTTGCTGCGCCTGCTGCACGCCGGCGTCGTCTCCGGGGAGCCGGTGGAGGCGTTCGTGATGGGCACGAGGCTCACCCGGGTGACGCGGGAGCTGGCGAGCCGCGACCCGGACCGGGCCTTCGGGGAGGCGGCCGGGACGGTGCGCGACTGGTCCGGGGGGACGCGGCTGGGGGACACGATCAAGGAGTTCGTGGATCGCTGGGGGCAGCGCGGCATGGCGCGCGGAGCGGTCGTGGTGATCCTCTCCGACGGCTGGGACCGGGGGGACGTGGCGGTGCTCGCCGAGCAGATGCGGCGCATAAAGCGGCTGGCCCACAGGGTCATCTGGGTGAACCCCCTGAAGGCCGCCCCCGGCTACCAGCCGCTCGCGAAGGGCATGGCCGCCGCCCTGCCCTACGTGGACGTTTTTCTCTCGGGGCACAACTTCGAATCTTTAGAGGAGCTGGCCGTCACCGTGGCCGGGGCGGTCGGGGACCGGCAAGGAGGTGCGGGATGAACCCGGTAGTCGAGAAGGTCGCCGAGTGGCGCGAGCAAGACAGGCAGGCCGCGCTCGCCACGGTCGTAAAGGTCGAGCGTTCGGGGCCGCTGGGACCGGGGACCTCGATGGCCGTGAGCGAGGACGGGCAGGTCGTCGGCTCCGTCAGCGGCGGGTGCGTCGAGCCCGCGGTCTTCGAGGAGGCTATGGGGACCATCGAGACCGGCGAGCCGAAGCTCCTTACCTACGGCATCTCGGACGATGAGGCGTTCGGCGTGGGGCTGACCTGCGGCGGGATCATCCACATCTTCGTCGAGAAGGTGGATTGGTGATGGGCGAGCTGCTCGCCCGCTGGCGCGCGGCGCTCCGGGAGCAGTCGCCCGTCGCCGTGGCGACGGTTGTAGAAGGGCCGCAGGGTGTGGTTGGCGGGAAGGTTCTCGTTACGCCCGAGGAGCACGTTGGGACGCTGGATAACCGCGACCTGGACAAGGCCGTGGTCGAGACAGCCCGCGGGCTGCTGGAGGGCGGGCGCACGGAGACCGTGCATTTCGGTCCGCGCGGCCAGCGGCGCATGGAGGACGTGGCGGTCTTTATCCAGTCCTTCGCCCCGCCGCCCCGGATGTACGTCTTCGGGGCCATAGACTTCGCCAGCGCCGTCGCCCGGACCGGCAAGTTCATGGGCTACCGGGTGACGGTCTGCGACGCCCGGCCCGTATTCGCCACCCGCGAGCGGTTCCCGACGGCCGACGAGGTCGTCGTCGCCTGGCCCGACGAGTTCCTCAAGACCGCCGAGGTGGACCGGCGCAGCGTGATCTGCGTCCTCACCCATGACCCCAAGTTCGACGTGCCGGTGCTCAAGGAGGCGCTCAAGACCGAGGCGGGTTACATCGGGGCGATGGGCAGCCGCCGCACCCACGACGACCGGACGGCCCGGCTCAGAGAGGAGGGCGTAACGGAGGAGGAGCTATCGCGCGTCGCGAGCCCCATCGGGCTGGACATCGGGGCCCGCACCCCGGAGGAGACGGCTATCGCCATCGCGGCGGAGGTCATCGCGCTGCGCACCGGGCACTCGGGGGGGCGGCTCGCGGACCGGAGCGGCCCGATCCACGCCCCCGAGGCCGGGGTCCGGGAGGGCGCGTGATGCCCCGGGCGCGATGCCGGGCTTGACCGGCGTCTCGGCCGTCCTGCTCGCCGCCGGGGCCGGGAGCCGGTTCGGGGGTGGCAAGCTGCTGTCCCCGTACCGGGGCCGGGCCCTCGTCGAAGCTACGCTCTCGGGTCTGCGCGGCGCCCCGGTGGATGAGATAATCGTGGTCGTCGGGAAGGAGGCGGAGGAGCTGCGGCGGGTGTGCGAGCCTTACGGGGTGCGAACCCTGGAGAACCCGGAGTGGGAAGCGGGCATGTCCACCTCGGTCCGGGCCGGCCTGGAGGCCCTGGGGCCCGGGACGGAGGCCGCGGCCGTCCTGCTCGCGGACCAGCCGCTCGTCGGAGCGGAGGCCGTCGCCCGGCTCGTCGCGGCCCACGAGGCGGGGGCGGAGGTGGCGGTCGCGACCTACGGCGGCGCGCCGCGCAACCCGGTACTCTTCGCCCGGGAGGTCTGGCCGCTCTTGCAGAGCGAGCTTTCGGGGGACGAGGGGGCGCGGGGGTTTATCCGGCGACACCCGGAGCTGGTGACGGAGGTACCCTGCGAAGACGTGGCCGACCCGGCGGACGTGGACACCGCCGAAGACCTCGAACGTCTGGAAAAACGCGCGACCGCACGAGTCGCGCCCGGCAGAAGGAGGAGCTGTTGAAGCTGGAGAACGAGTTTACCGTCAACTCCCCCATAGAGCGGGTCTGGGAGGCCATGCTGGACCTCGAAGAGGTCACGCCGTGTCTGCCCGGGGCGCAGCTCACCGAGCAGGTGGGCGACGAGTACCGGGGTACGATGACGATCAAGATGGGCCCCATCACCCAGAAGTACAACGGCACGGTCAGCATCGAGGAGACCGATCCGGAGAGCCACCGGGCGGTTATCAAGGCGGAGGGCAAGGACCAGCGGGGACAGGGCATGGCCTCGGCGACCATCACGTCCACCCTCAGCGAGGACGGGGGCGACAGCACCCACGTGCGCGTCGAGACCGACATGCACCTCTCGGGCCGGGTGGCCCAGTTCGGGCGGGGCGTCCACCGGGACGTGGCCTCGAAGGTCATGGGGCAGTTCGCCGACTGCCTGGAGAGGAAGCTCTAGGAGAGAGAACCGCGGGAGGCGCAGGTGAAGCTGGAGAACGAGTTTACGGTAGACGCGCCGGTAGGCGAGGCTTGGGACGTGATGCTGGACCTGGAGCGGGTGACGCCCTGTTTACCCGGGGCCCGGCTCACCGAGCAGGAGGGGGACGAGTACCGGGGCACGATGACGGTCCGGCTCGGCCCCGTCAAGCAGGAGTACGCCGGTACCGTCAAGATCGAGGAGGCCGACGAGGCGAGCCACCGGGCCGTGCTCAGGGCCGACGGCAAGGACAAGAGAGGACAGGGAACGGCCTCGGCCACGATAACCTCGACCATGAGCGAGGAGAACGGCGGTACCCGGGTAAAGGTCGAGACCGACATGCAGCTCACCGGCCGGGCCGCCCAGTTCGGACGCGGCGTGCAGCAGGACGTGGCGGCGAAGCTCCTGAACCAGTTCGCCGACTGCCTGGAAAAGGAGATCCTGGGCGAGAACGTCCCGGAACCGGAGGAGCCGGAGGAACCCGAGGTAGCTCCCGCCGAAGCGGGGACCGCCGAGGCCAACGGCGCAGCGTCCGAGGAGCCGGAGGAGCCGCCCCGGCGCCGGATCATCCAGCACGACGAAGAGGTCGAGCCACTGGACCTCGGGGCCGCGAGCTACGAGGCGGTCCTGAAGCGGGTGGCCCCGGTCGCCGCGGGCGCGCTGCTGGTGGCGGTCGTGATCTGGCTGGCCCGGCGGCGCAAGAGCTGATCCGGAAAGCGGGCCAGACCTACCCGGCGCCTACTGGGCCACGTAGCCGCCGTCGGCCGCCAGGGCCTGGCCGGTAACGAACGAGGAGGCGTCCGAGCACAACCAGACGGTGGCCTCGGCGATCTCCTCCGACCGGCCCATGTGGCCTATGGGGTGCAGGGCGGAGATCTGGGCCATCACCTCCGGGTGGGCGCCCGCCTCCACGCCGCGCTCCATGACCATCGGCGTCTCTATAAAGCCGGGGCAGACGGCGTTTACCCGGACGCCCCGGGCGGAGTTTTCCAGGGCGGCCACCTTTGTCAGGCCGACGACGCCGTGCTTGGCGGCGGTGTAGGCCGGGGCGTTGGCGAAGCCCACGAGCCCCAGGATGGACGCGACGTTGACGATCACGCCGCCGCCGTTCTCCAGCATGCGCGGGATCTCGCTCTTCATGCACCGGTACACGCCGGTGAGGTTGACCGCCAGCACCCGGTCCCACACCTCGTCCGGATACTCGGCCAGGGGAGCCAGGACGCCCTCGATGCCGGCGTTGTTCACCGCGCAGTGCAGCCGCCCGTAGGTCTCGACCGCCGCGTCCACGAGCGATTCGACCTCCTCGGCCCGCGAGACGTCGGCTTTTACGAACGCGGCTTCACCCCCGGCCTCTTCGACCAGACGGACGGTCTCCTCGCCGCCCTCGGCAGCCACGTCGGAGACGACCACCCTCGCGCCCTCCCGGGCGGCGACGAGGGCCACGGCCCGTCCTATGCCCGAGGCGGCCCCTGTGGCCAGCAGCGTCTTGTCCTCCAGAAGTCCCGGCATTCAGCCTCCTTCGTCAGGTTCTCTCCAGGCTCACCTTACCCGCCGGGGCCCGACGTTCCATGAGCAATCTGGGATAGATTTTTGATCTATTTTGATCAGAACCGCCGCCCGAGGGTGGAAGGGAACGGCGGCTTCCGGGGACTAGCCGGTTGTCTAGGCGGTTACGGTGTAACCGGCGTTTTCGATGGCGGCTCTCACCCGCGCCTCGTCAGCCCGGCCTTCATCGTAGGCCACCACGACGACCTTGGAGCCGGGGTCGGCCACGGCCGTCTCGACGCCGGAGACACCCCTCAGGGTGTCTTCGATGGCGCTCTTGCAGTGGGCGCAGCTCATGTCCGGCACAGTGTACCTGGCTTCGATCATCTCTCGCTCCTTATACCTTGAGGAACCGTTCGACGGCGGCCACCAGCTCGTCTATCTTCTCCTCCGCCTCGTCCTCGTTGCGGATGGATTCCTTGACGCAGTGCTCCACGTGGTCCCGGAGGACCAAGGCGGCCACCTTCTCCGAGGCGGCTATGAGGCTGGAGATCTGGGTCAGGATGTCCACGCAGTAGGCTTCCTCGTCCACCATCCGCTGTACGCCCCGCACCTGGCCTTCTATCCGTCGCAGGCGGTTCGTTAACTGGTCCTTGTGGTCGGCCTTTATGTATCCGTGCAAGGGTTCCTCCGAGGTGGGTTTGTGGGGCTGCTCGGGCATCATTCTATCCGCCACCAGCCGTCAGCCTATCCTCGTGCGCCGCAGCCGCAGGGCGTTACCGAGCACCGTCACCGACGAGAGCGCCATCGCCGCCGCCGCGAGCACCGGGTTCAGAAAGCCGTACTCCCCGAACGCGGGCTGCAG
The DNA here is from genome assembly GCA_004563715.1 of Actinomycetota bacterium. Classification (GTDB taxonomy): domain Bacteria; phylum Actinomycetota; class Rubrobacteria; order Rubrobacterales; family Rubrobacteraceae; genus SIRX01. The sequence continues at coordinate 9,589 of SIRX01000152.1, forward strand.
AAAGGCCGGGACCGTCCAGCCGGTGAAGAAAGGGTAGAGGACGCCGGCCGCCACCGGGATGAGCGTCACGTTGTAGAAGAACGCCCAGAAGAGGTTCTGCTTGACGTTCCGGACGGTGGCCTTGGAGAGCTTAATGGCCCGGGCCACCCCGCGCACGTCGCCCGAGATCAGGGTCAGGTCGGCGGCCTCCATCGCCACGTCCGCCCCGGTGCCGATGGCGACGCCCACGTCCGCCCGGGCGAGCGCCGGGGCGTCGTTGATCCCGTCGCCCACCATCGCCACGACCTCTCCCTCGGCCTGCAGCTTCTTGACCTCGCCCACCTTGTCCTCCGGCAACACCTCCGAGAGCACCCGGTCTATGCCGAGCTCGCGGGCGATGGCCTCCGCCGTCCGGGTGTTGTCGCCGGTTAGCATCGCCACCTTCAGGCCCAGGGCGTGTAGCTGTCTCACCGCCTCGCGGGCCTCGTCTTTTATGGTATCCGCCACGGCGACGAGCCCCGCCGCCACGCCGTCCACCGCCACGAACATCGGGGTCTTGCCCGCGGCGGCCAGCTCTTCGCCCCGGTGGACGAGCCCGGCGTCTCGGATGTCCTCCGCCTCCAGGAAAGCCGCGATCCCGGCGAGCACCCGGCGGCCTTCCACACGGGCCACGATGCCGCGCCCGGATACGGCCTCGAAGCGTTCGGTTTCCCCCGGCTCCACGCCGCGGGCGCGGGCTCCCCGGACGATGGCCTCGCCCAGGGGGTGCTCGCTGCCGCGCTCGGCGGAGGCGACGAGGTACAGTAGCTCGTCCTCGGAGAAGCCGTTGGCCGCTTCCACGTCGGTCAGCCCGGGTTCGCCGCGAGTGAGCGTTCCGGTCTTGTCCAGCACGACCGTCGTGAGCTTGTGGGCGCCTTCCAGGGTCTCGCCGCCCTTTATCAGGATGCCCATCTCCGCGCCCTTGCCGGTGCCGACCATTATGGAGGTCGGCGTGGCGAGCCCCAGCGCGCAGGGGCAGGCGATGATCAGGACGGCCACGAAGTTCAGCAGGGCGAAGGTGAACGCCGGCTCGGGTCCGAAGGCCCACCAGACGAGAAAGGCGGCGGCCGCTATTACGATGACCACCGGCACGAACACGCCGCTCACCTTGTCGGCGAGGCGTTGGATGGGGGCCTTCGTCCCCTGGGCCTCCTCGACCATGCGTATGATCTGGGCGAGCGCCGTGTCTCGGCCTATCCTGGTGGCCTCCATGCGGAACGAGCCGGTCCTGTTGATGGTGGCCCCGATTACCTCGTCGCCCACGCCCTTGCCCACGGGTATGGACTCGCCCGTGATCATGGACTCATCCACCGCCGACTCCCCGCGGAGCACGCGGCCGTCCACCGGCACCTTCTCGCCGGGCCGGACCACCACCTCGTCTCCGGCCACGACGTCTTCTACGGGCACGTCGATCTCTTCGCCGTCCCGGATCACCCGGGCGGTCCGGGCCTGCAGCCCGGCGAGCTTTTTTATGGCCTCGTTGGTGCGGCCCCGCGCCCGGGCCTCCAGCAGCCGCCCGAGCAGTATGAGGGTGATGATGAGAGCCGAGGTGTCGAAGTAAACATCTGCCCGGCTGCCCTCGACAAATAACTCCGGCGCCACCGTCGCCACCAGGCTGTAGAAGTACGCCGCGCTGGTCCCCACGGCGACGAGCGTGTTCATGTTGGCCTGCCCGTGCTTGAGCGCGCCCCAGGCGCCCCGGTAGAACCGCCACCCCGCCCAGAACTGCACCGGCGTGGCGAGCGCGAGCAACACCAGGTTCAACCAGGCCATCGGCACGGGGCTAGGCAACCCGAGCATGTGCGGTATGCTGCCGACCAGGATCAAGGAGGTGAGCACCGCCGCGAGGACGAGGGCCCGCCGCAGCTTGCGGTACTCTTTTGCCGAGGTCTCCTCGGCCGCACTTTCTCCTTCCCCGCCGGCCACGCCGTAGCCCGCGTCCTCGACGGCGCGCTCCAGGTCTCGCGCCGCAACCGCGCCCGGCAGATATTCCACGCTCGCCTTCTCCGAGGCGAGGTTGACGCGGACGTCCAGAACGCCCGGCACGCCCCGCAGGGCCTTCTCGACCCGGCCCACGCAGCTCGCGCAGCTCATCCCCGTAACTACCAGGTCCGCCTTTGCCAGCTCAGCGCCGTAGCCGGCGTCCTCCACGGCTTCGACCAGCGCTACCGGGCCTACCGTTCCAGGGTCGTAGTGTACGGTCGCCTTCTCGGCCGCGAAGTTCACGTTGACCTCCCCGACGCCCCCGGTCTCCGAGAGGGCTTTCTCGACCCGGTTCGCGCAGGCGGCGCACGACATCCCCGTGATGGGGAGGATGAAGATCTCCTTTTCCCGGCCGGTGCTCAAACGATGCCTCCTCCGTGAGCCTTTCGCCTGACGGGCTCACGCGCGGACCTATTCTAGCATATACCCCCCTACCGTATCACGGTAGCGTTCCCGCGGGTTGAATCCACCGGGGTATCGCGGGCTCGCCACCGGGTGGCCTGCGCGCGGCCGAGGCGGGTTTCGAAGCGCTCCGCCAGCGACCCGCGTCAAACGGCGCCTCCGCCGGGTGGGTCTCCACCGTCTGGCGGGTGTAGCCTACGTAGGGGGCCTCGTTCCGGGTTCGACTCTGGTACGCGAATATCCCTACCCCTTTAGTCAAGGCGTGTTGTGGTATCGGAGCAGGCGTGAGGGGAGGTGGGTTCCGCGGGGTCGGGGAGCCTACTTCTTGGTGTCTTTGAGGATCTCGAAGATCTCGTCTATAAGGGCCTCGCGCTTGGCGGGCGGCAGGTCCCGGGGGTGGATGGTTTGTTTGTCGGACTGGAGGTTGCGGATCGTCGCCTCTTCGGCGAGGTACTGGTCTATGAGGCGGACGATAGCGTCCACTTTCTCGCGGGGGAGTCCGTCGCCGCCGCGGGTCAGTCTGCTCCACATGGTGTCGTACCCTTCTTCCCGTTGGGCGCGTCCGGCAGATTATAACCGCTGGGCCGGGGATCGGGCCGTGATCAGGCAGACCGGGAGGTGGTCCGGCGGGGAAAGCCCCGTTCGCTGGCGGGGGCGAACCCGCCGGTTTTCTGCCAGGCGTAGGCGGTAATGCGCAGGCTATCCTCGTCGAAGCGGACCACGTTGAAGCTGGAGGACCGGCCGGCGCGCAGGCGGTTTGAGATGGTCCCCGCGGTAGAGATCACGAGGCCGGGGGCCGTTTCCTCGATGGCGTGGACGGCCTCCTGATGGTCGTGGCCGCAGAGGACGAGCTCGGCGCCGATCTCCGCGAAGGAGCGCAGGGCTTGCTCGGTGTTGGCGAGGCCGTGGCGTCGGGAGATGGAGCCGCGGATGGGGTTATGGTGGATCATGATCACGCGGGCCACGCCGGGGGGGGCGCTGGAGAACGCCTTCTCCGCCAGCTGGATGTCCTCCCGCTTGACGTGCCCGATAACGCCCAGGTCCCGGAAGCGCCGGGTGAGCGAGCCGCGGGTTATACCGTGGGCCGTGTTGAGCCCCGCTATCACGAGGCCGGGGACCTCCAGGGAGGTGCTCAACTCCTCGGAGATGTGCCGGGTGTACCGGGAATACTTGAACTGGTGGGCTTTGTTCCCGATCAAGCCCACAACCCCCAGGTTGCGCAGCACGGCCCCGAGCCACCGGATGTCGTGGTTGCCGGGGACGACGATGTAGGGGGCTATCTTCTCCAGGGAGTCCAGGTACTCCCGGGCCTGGACGAACTCGCGGTTCGTGCACCGCTGGGTGAGGTCGCCCGAGACCGCTATGGCGTCTGGCCCTATCTCCCGGATGTAGTCCTTCAACGACTCCAGGCGTTCGGCGGACGCGGGTCGGCCGAAGTGCAGGTCCGAGATGTGGAGAACCGTGGCCACGATGCCTGATTCTACCCGAGCTAGGGGGATAATAAAATTCGTCGTGCCACGGTCTCGACAGCTCTACAGGCGGGCCAGGAACTCCCCGAGGGCGGTGTTGAACCCGTCCGGGTTCTCCAGGTTCGAGAGGTGGCCCGCGCCGGGCAGGGTGACGTGGCGGGCGCCGGGGATCTTCTCCGCCATCGCGCCCATGACCTCTGGGGTGGAGATGGAGTCATCTTCGCCCCCGATTACGAGCGTCGGGACGTTTATCTCGGGGAGGAGCGGGGTCGAGTCCGAGCGCTCGCGCATCGCGCCCAGGGCGGCGACCACGCCGTCGGGGCTACTCTCCAGGATCATGGCCTTCACCTCCTCGACGGTGCGGGGGTCTTTCTCCAGGGTGGTGGGGGAGAGCAGGCGCTGCATCTGCAGCTCGATCAGGACCCCGATCCCCTCCTCGCCGACGCGCCAGGCCATCTCCTTGCGGGCCTCGCGGGCTTCTCCGGGGTCGGGGTCGGGGCGGGTGTTCGCCAGGATGAGGCCGGAGACCCGTTCCGGGAAGAGCCTCAGGCACTCGAAGGCTACATATCCGCCCATCGAGAGGCCGCCTAGGACCACACGGCCCAGCTCCAGCCGGTCGAGCAAACCGCCGACGCACGCCGCGTAGTAGCGCACGTCCGGCTGGGCCGGGGGGTGCGGAGAACGGCCGAAGCCGGGGTAGTCCGGTGTGACGAGGCGGTGGCCTTCGGCCACGGCCTCCACCTGGGGCGACCACATCCGGGCGTTGAGCGGAAAGGCGTGCAGCAGGACGACGGGCGTCCCCGCGCCGTGCGAGATGTAAGCTAGTGGAACGCCTCGAATATGTTCTGCCACGGTCTCTCCTCTCCGGGTTACGCACCCCTCTTTACCCTTATGGCGTACACTAGCATCTTCTCGAAGAGGGAGCGCCTTTGCGACTGGTCTACACGCTGCTGCTGGTTGGTGTCACGGCCGTCTGGGGCTGGACTTTCGTGGTGGTGCAGGAAGCCATAAACGCCTACAGCGTACTCGGGTTTTTGGCCCTGCGCTTTACGCTCGCCGGCATCGCCCTGGCCCCGGTATTCGCCTTCCGGATAAAGCCCCGGACCCTGCTCGTCGGGGCCGGCATCGGGCTGGTGCTGGCGGCGGGCTACCTCTTCCAGACGCTCGGCCTCCTGTACACGACCCCGACGAACTCCGGGCTCATAACCGGCCTCTTCGTGGTCTTCGCGCCGCTGACGGCCCGGGCTCTGTTCAACGTTCGCATCCCGCCGCTCGTGCTGGCGGCGGTCTTCCTGAGCCTGGCGGGCATGGCGCTGCTCGCGGGACAGAGCCCTTCGGGGGTCAGGCTGGGTGACGCCCTCACGGTCGTCTGCGCGGCGGGGCTCGGGGCCCACATAGCCCTGCTCTCCCGCTACGCCCCCGAGCACGACGCGGGCGACCTGGCGTTCGCCCAGATATCCTCCATGGCCGGGCTGTTCGCGGTGATGTGGCTCTTCTCCGGGCCGGTGGGGGGTGAGCTGAGCCTGCCGCCCCGGGAGGTGTGGTTCGCCATCCTGCTCACCGGGCTCGTCGCCTCGGCCGGGGCGTTCTACGTGCAGACCCTGGTCCAGCAGAGGATATCCGCGGGACGGACCGCGGTCATCCTGACGATGGAGCCCGTGTTCGCCGCCCTCTTCGGATACTGGCTTGCCGGGGACCGCCTCACGTCGGTGCAGCTAGCGGGCGCCGCCTTTATCCTGTCGGCGCTGGTCGTCGGCGAGGTGCTGACGGCCCTCCGGCGCCGCTCGTAAGACCCGGACGGCCCACGGACGAGCCTTCTGGCACGTCACCGGGGGCACCAGAATTTCCAGGCGATTCGACCTCAGAGCCGGAGAAAGGGCGAGAAGGGGGGCGGCTTTGGAAGTCGCCCCCCTTCTATAAAAGCCCGTTTTGTGCGGGTTACCGCCTAGGAGGTCTCCGGGGGCTCCACGAGCTCGACCCGGGAGAGCTGGCCTTCATCGTCGAACTCCCAGACCTCGTACTGAGAGGAGACGTCGCCGTTCTCGTCGAAGTCCTGGGAGCCGGCGGCGCCCTCGTAGTTTATGTCCTCGCCGTTGGCGGCCTGTTCCAGGCCGGAGCAGATGTCCGTGGGGAGCACCTCGCTACCGCCCTGCGAAACGGCTTCGAGGTTCTCCTGGATGGTCTGGCCGTCGGTGTCGCCGCCCGCGGCGGCGGCCAGGGCCGCCAGCATCACGGCGTCGTAGGTGTTGGCCGAGAAGGTGCTCGGCGCGGAGTCGAACTCCTCTTCAAAGGCCGAGCTGAAGTCTTCGGCCCCTGGCCCCTCGGATGCCGGACGGGTGCCCTGCTCGCCGGCGAGGTCTACCCCGGCGTCCTGCGGGAACTCGGGGTCGGCCAACCCGTCGGTGAACAGGAACGGCGTCTCGCCTACCAGGCCCTGCTCCTGGGCGGCCTGCATTATTATGCTCCCGGTCTCCGGGAAGGCGACCACCAGGATGGCGTCGGGCTCGCCCTGGGAAGCCTGCTGCACCTCGGAGTCGAAGCTCGTGCCCGTCGGGTCGTAGGCGATGCTCTGGGCCACCTCGCCCTCGAAGCTCTCGGAGAAGGTGTCGGCGATGCCCTGGCCGTAGTCGTCGTTCAGGTGGATCACGTTAACCGTCTCGTAGCCGGCGTCCTGGGCTATCTGGGCCAGCACCACGCCCTGCAGCGCGTCAGAAGGAACGGTCCGGAAAAAGAAGCCGTTGTCCTCGTAGTCCGTAAAGTCCGGGCTCGTGGAGGCCGGAGAGATCTGGACCACCCCGTTTTGCGCCGCCGTGTCGACCACCGCGAACGACACCCGGCTGGAGGCCGCGCCCACGATGACCCCGACGTCGTCCGTGTTGATGAGCTTGTCCGCGGCGCTGGCCGCCGTCTGCTCGTTCGTGCCGGAGTCTTCGTAAGTGGCGTTGACCTCCATGGTGTCGCAGTCCTGGATCTGCTGCACGGCCAGCCGGGCGCCGTTCTCCATCGGGGGCCCGAACTGCGAGAGGTCACCGGTGAGCGGCAGAATGGTCCCGATGTTCAGGCTGAGGCTGCCGGGGTCCTCGCCATTGGCGGCCTCGCCGTTTTCTTCGCCGTCGCCCGCCTCTCCACCGTTGCCGCAGGCGGCCGCCAGCATCAGCGAGCCCGCCAGGCAACCGGCCAGACAGAGCTTTCTAAACTTTCCCAAAGCTTGTGCCTCCTCCTTTGCCGTTCCGGTTTCCAGCGAGCGTCGCCCCCGAAAACCCGGAGCTTCCGAACGATTATTGACGGACAATATACATTAGGGCGCGTTTGCGGGGCAACAGTCCGGAGAGGCCGTATCTTGACAGGGGGTGCGCGCGGGGCGAAAATTCCGGCGATTACCTCTCCTCACTAGGAAGATGGAACTTTGGAAGAAGCTCTCCAGCTAATCGCCAACGGCGTCGTCATAGGCTCGGTAATAGCCGTCGCCGCCGTTGGCCTGACGCTGGTGTTCGGGATACTGCGCCTGATCAACTTCGCCCACGGCGACTTTCTGACGCTGGGGGCTTTCGCGGCCGTGGTAGGGACCGGCGCCGGCCTCCCGCTGTACGTGGCAGCGATACCGGCCATCCTGGTCGGCGCGGGCGTCATGGGCGGCCTGGAGAAGGTCCTGTGGGGCCCGATGCGCCGCCGGGGGGCCTCAACGGTCAACCTGCTCATCATCTCCATCGGGCTCGCGCTGGTGCTGCGCTACACGCTCTTCTGGATCTTCGGCTCCGGGGTCTACCGTTACGGGCCGATCTCCCAGCGGATAGACTTCGGCCTCTTCGCCCTCACGCCGCAGGACGTGATCATCGTCGTCGGCAGCGCGGCGGCGCTCTTCGGGGTCGCCCTCATGTTGCAGAAGACCCGGATCGGCAAGGCCATGCGGGCGCTCTCGGACAACAAGGACCTGGCCGAGGCCAGCGGCATCGACGTGAACCGGGTGACCATGATAACCTGGCTCATCGCCGGCGCCCTTACGGCCTACGGCGGCATCATGCTCGGGCTACAGGGGCGCGTCTTCGCCAACATGGGCTGGTTCCTGCTGCTGCTAATCTTCGCCGGGGTCATCCTCGGCGGCATCGGGTCGGCCTACGGGGCCATGATCGGGAGCATGATCATCGGGGTGACCCAGGAACTGGCGACCCACTCCGCCATCGGCCTGCCCAGCGACCTGAAGACGGGCGTGGCGTTTCTGGTCCTTATACTGGTGCTGCTGGTCCGGCCGCAGGGCATAATGGGCAGAAAGCAGGCGTTATGATTCCGTATATCGAAGGCGTGATTCTGACGGCGGGCATCTTCGCCCTGCTGGCCCAGGGGCTGAACCTGCACTGGGGCTTCACGGGGCTCATAAACCTCGGGCACGTCGCCTTTTTCGCCGTCGGGGCGTACACGATGGGTATCCTCAACACCCAGTTCGAGGTGCCGCTGCTCCCCAGCTTTCTCGCGGCGATGGTGGCCGCGACGCTGATGGGCGTGATCGTCGGGCTGCCCGCCATCCGGCTCCGGACCGACTACCTGGCGATAGTGACCATTACCATTGGGGAGATCTTCCGGCTCATCCTCAAGTCCGGCCCCGGCGTCTCGGAGCTTACCCGCGGACCGCGCGGCATCCGGGGGTTCTCCAACGACTTCTACTTCTTCCGCATGGACATCGGGCTCGGCTTTCTCTCGCCCACCCAGTACCTGCTGCTGATCGTGTGGGTCACGGTGGCGGTGGTCGGCGTGCTGCTCTACCTGCTCATAAAAAGCCCGTGGGGCCGGGTGCTCAAGGGTATCCGGGAGGACGAGGACGCCGTGCGCGCCCTGGGCAAGAACGTAACGGCCTACAAGATGCAGTCCTTCGCCCTCGGGGCCGCCATAGCGGGGCTGGCCGGGGTGTTTTTCGCTATGGACATCGGCAGCCTGGCCCCGGACACCTACCTGCCGATCATCACCTTCCAGGTCTGGACCATCATGATGCTCGGCGGCTCGGCGAGCCACTCGGGGCCGGTTGTGGGCTCGATCATCTTCTGGGCCATCTTCAACGGCACGCTGTTCATACCGCGCGAGATCATCTCGGGTGCGGAGGCCGCCTACCTGCGCCAGATCGGCATCGGGGCGCTTATCATGGCGATAATGATCTTCCGCCCCCAGGGTATCCTGGGCAACAGGGAGGAGATGGCCCTTGACAAGTGAGAACGGCGCCGCGAACGGCTTCTCGAACGGCATCCCGATCCTGGTGGCCGAGGACGTGCGGCTCTCCTTCGGGGGGGTGGCGGCGGTGGACGGGGCTACCCTCTCGGTAGAGCCCGCCAAGATTACGGCTCTCATAGGCCCCAACGGCGCGGGCAAGACCAGCTTTTTCAACGTCGTTACCGGCTTCTACAGGCCCGACGGCGGGGACATCTCGTTCGACGGCGACCGCATCACCGGCAAGCCCCCGCACGCCATCGCCCGGCGCGGCCTGGTACGCACCTTCCAGCTCACCAAGTCCCTGGCCCGCATGACGGTCCTCGACAACATGATGCTCGCCGCCCCGAACCAGACCGGGGAGAAGATCTTTACCGCCTGGCTCGCGCCGTGGGTGATCCGCAAGCAGGAGAACGCCAACCGCGAGAAGGCGCTGGAACTGCTGGAGCTCTTCAACCTCATAGACAAGAAGGACGACTACGCCGCAACCCTCTCCGGCGGCCAGCGCAAGCTGCTGGAGCTGGCCCGCGCCCTCATGATGGAGCCGCGCATGATCCTGCTCGACGAGCCGATGGCCGGGGTGAACCCGACCCTCGGGGCCCGCCTGCTGGAGCACGTCGGCCAGTTGCGCGACGAGGGCATGACCTTCGTGCTGGTGGAGCACGACATGGACGTGGTGATGAACGTCTCCGAGAAGGTCATTGTCATGGCCAACGGCCGGGTCATCACCGAAGGCTCCCCCGACGAGGTCCGCACGAATCAGGAGGTCATAGACGCCTACCTGGGGGCCGGCGGCGGCGCGGTGGAAGAGGCCATAGACGAGGTGTTCGAGCGGGATAGGCCCGATGGCTGACGTCCTCCTCGAAGCCCGCGACCTGCGCGCCGGATACGTCCCCGAGGTGGACATCGTCCGCGGCTGCGACCTGGACGTCGCCGAGGGCGACCTCGTAAGCGTCATCGGTCCCAACGGGGCCGGCAAGTCCACCCTCATCAAAAGCCTCTTCGGGCTCGTCCCGGTCCGCGGAGGGACGGTGCGCTTCAAGGACGAGGACGTCACCGGCGCGCCGACACACCGGCTGGTCGCCGCCGGCATCGGTTACGTACCCCAGACGGAGAACGTCTTCCCGACGCTCACGGTCGAGGAGAACCTGGAGATGGGAGCGTACCTGCGGCCCAGGATACTGGAGGATCGTTACGAGGAGCTTTTCGAGTGGTTCCCCATCCTGGCCGAGCGCCGGAAGCAGCGGGCGGGCACCATGTCCGGCGGCCAGCGCCAGCTCGTAGCCCTCGCCCGCGCCCTGATGCTGCAGCCTTCGCTGCTCCTGCTCGACGAGCCCTCCGCCGGGCTCTCGCCGGCGAACGTGGACGTCATCTTCGAGCGCATACAGCTCATCAACTCCAAGGGCGTCGCCATCCTCATGGTCGAGCAGAACGCCCGCCGGGCCCTGGCCATGAGCGACCGGGGTTACGTTCTGGAGATGGGCCAGAACCGCTTTACCGGACCCGGCAAGGAACTGCTCAACGACCCGAAGGTCATAGACCTCTACCTCGGCGGGCGCGCCTCCGGCGGCGCCCAGAGCGCCTGAGAGGACAACAGCGACCGCAGGACTAGCCCGTACGGGCTACACAAACATGGCTAGTTTGCACGATGAGCGGAAACGGCTCGCGTGGTGCAATAACGGCAGAATGAATGCCCGCGGAGCAGACGATACCGGGCGGGATAACCCCGTGGCCGGAGAGAACGCTTCGCCGGCGCTTCCTCTTACCGAGTGGAATCGGAGCCCGGCCCCCGGCGACCACGACGTTCGCGGCGGGCTTCGGGGCCACGGCCGGAAAAGCGCGGGTCTGATCGAGGCGCTGGTCATTCTGGCTCTTTGTGTGCTCTTTACGTTCGGCGTGGTGCGTCCCTTTGTCGTGGAGCCCCGGTACGTACCCACGGAGAGTATGGCCCCGACGCTGGTGGCCGGCGACAGGGTGATCACGGCAAAGTTCGTTTACTTCCTCGACGAACCCCGAAGGGGAGATCTGGCCCTCTTGAAAGACCCGGAAGGTGGAAGGGTAGACCTGATCAAGCGTGTCGTCGGCCTGCCGGGGGACACCGTTGAGATAAGGGACGGTGCGCTGTACGTGAACGGCGAGAGGAAACGTGAATCCTACGTGAACTACCGGCTCACCGACGGCACGTTTTTCGGGCCTTTGCGGGTGCCGGAAGAGCACGTTTTCGTGATGGGCGACAACCGCTCCAACTCTCAGGATTCCCGGGAGTTCGGGCCGGTGCCGGAGGAGGACCTGTTAGGGAAAGTGGTCTTGCGCTTCTCCCCTCCGGAACGGTTCGGAAGGCTTTGAGCGTCTTCCCAAACGCGGCGTGGCGGATGGTCTTCCGGTCCGCGTAGAATGGCGCTCATGGGCGCAAGAGCGTACGACGTGGCTTTTGTCGGAGGCGGGCTGGCGGCCTTACTGCTTCTGAACGAGTTGAGAGGAGACCTGCCCGAAAGGACCGTGGTCGTGGATCCACACCCGGTACCGGAACGGCCTCTCATCCACTGGAGCTACTGGAGCCGCGAGCCTACCCTGTTCGATCGGTTCGCCGTCGGCGCCTGGCGCTGGGCCAGGGTTTCGGGGGTGCCACCGGAGCCTGTAGCCCCGTTTACCCTCCGCCTGGTGCGTTCGACCGACGTTCTCGCGCACGCAGCCTCGTTGCTGGAAGAAGCCCCGGTCGAGTGGCTGCACACCGCGGCCTGCTCTGTATCGTGCCGGGACGACGGGCTGTACGAGGTCGGTACCGACGCCGGGGCCATACGTGCCCGCTGGGTGTTCGACAGCGTCCCGGAGGTGCCGCCGGTCTTTCCGCAACGCGGCCCGCAGGCGGTGGTGAGCGGCACCGGCATCCGCGTCGTGGCCGGCCGGCCGGTCTTTGAACCGGAGGTCGCCACCCTGTTCGACCCGCTGGACGAGCGCTCTTTCGCCTATTTGCTGCCGACGAGCCCGACCGAGGCGTTGCTGGAGTCGGCCCGGTTCGACACCGAACCCCAGGAAGAAGATCCGGAGCCGCTGCTCCGGTACCTTGAAGCCTGTTACCCGGAGGCCGGTTTCAGTATCGGCCACGTGGAGAGCGGCTCCATACCGCTGGGCTTCGCGCCCCGGAGAACTTCTGGTCCTCGGCACGTCCTGATCGGGGCCAAGCGTGGTCTCGTAAAGCCCAGCGCCGGCTACGGTGTGGTCCGCATCGCCCGGGAGAGCAAGTACCTGGCCCACCTCTGGCGCCGGGGCCAGCCGCTGCCGCCGAGCTGGCGAGCCCCCGGAAACTGGCGGCTGCTCGATGTAGGGTTTCTCCGGCTCGCCGGACGAGACTCCCGCCGCCCGTTGGCGCTGCTGGACCAAACCATGCGGAGCGTTCCTCTTACCCGATCGTTGCGCTTTATCGACGAAGACCTCCCGCCGCGCGAGTTGGCAGCGATTTTCCGCGCAGCCCTGCCGACCGTATTCCGCAGGCCGTAGCCGTTGTGTGGCAGACTCCGACCGCTCACGGGACACGCGCCGGCCGGACCGGTTCCGAGTCCGGAATACCGCGGAGGATCGCGGCCATAAACCAGAGGGCTACCAGGGCGAGCACCACGAACCCCGCTACAGGCCCCACCATCTCGGCGGGCGTAAACTCCACCCCGGCCGACACCTGGCTGACCGTCTGCGCCGTTATCACGGGCGCCAGCATGGCCTCGACGACGAGCAGCGAGAAGGCGATGAGGTAACCTAGCGGGTCGCGCCGGAGGACCAGTACCCCAACCAGGAACACGGCCGGTGTGATGATCGCCAGGTCCAGCGCGTAGGTGACCGGCGTCGTGTAGGTGTCCATCCGCTCCGGCGGCCCGCCGCTGACCAGGGCGGACACCAGCGGCTCGCCCCACACGAAGAGGGTCACCAGGCCGCTGACGAACATAAACGCGGCGAGGCCCCGGCGCGGCATCCGGACCGAAAACCGGGAGGACAGTACACCAGGGTATACCGACCTGAACGCCAGGATGAACGCGAAGAGGCTGGCCGAGAAGAGGGCGACGTAGACGAGGAAAAGCTCGTTGTAGGCGACGGTCCCCAGCGCGTAGCTCGCGTAGACGTAGAAGAAGTAGGCGAGCGTTCCAACCAGCAGCAACGCACCCTTCAAGGAGCCGCGCCGGTAGAGCCAGGCCGAGAAGAGGAGCAGCGGAACGCCGAGAAAGAGCGTGACCGTGTCCGTCCCCCGGCTTCCCGCCCTTATAAAGAGCGTGTCGTAGCGGTAGAGGCCCTGGCCGTAGATCTCGGCGGCTTCTCCCCGGAGCGTGGTGAAGGTGTACGGGCCTCCCTCACCCTGCCAGAGCAACCCCGCTCCGGCGGCGAGCAGCGCCAGCACCGCCGTAAGAACCGAGAGCACCAACACCGCTTTCAACGGCTTCATGGAGCACCTCCCTGCGCCCGTTGGCCGTTCCCGGGGACCTTTCCGGAGACGTCTACGTTGTACTCGGCGCCCTCGATCTCGAAGATGGCGTAGGGCTCCCGCTCGTCTTCCCAGATGCCCTCCACGCGATGGGGGACCTCCATCCCGTGTAGCGGCCTCCACTCCGAAAACTCGCCGCGCCAGGGGGTCTTTGTCGCCTTCTGCCCCCGGTACCTCATGCCCGTTACGCTCCGCAGCAGCCCGCTCTGCGGGTCGAACTCGGCCGTGAGGGCTTCCTCGTCGTCTCCGAAAGGAACGATCAGGCGCGCGGTGTGCGCGTCGACCGGCTCCCACCGGACCCGCGGGTCCAGAACGAGCGCCGAGGGCGTGGTGTACAGGGCCTCTCCCCACAAGGCGAGGTTCTGGCCCTGGTCGATCCTTTCTCCCGCCTCAGAGACGTTCACGAGCCCGCTAATGTCCAGGCGGCCTTCTCCGGCTAGGTAGGTGTCGGAGCCGTACAGTACCGGATGGCCGAACCAGGTGATCTCCATGTCCCGCCGGAAGTCCCGCCCGGCGACAGTGTAGGACTTGAAGCGCATGGGGGTCCACAACCCGTTCACCTTGAAGTCCGCCCGGCCCCACATAACGGCGGTCTCGACCTGGGGTATCCGGTCTCCCATCGCGACCTGGTAGTGCCGGCGGACCGGCTCCGGCAGGCCGGAGGGCAGCCCGACCGCCGCCAGCTCGGGCGTCGTCTCCGAATGGGCGGGGAAAGGGCCGGGCTCGATCCGCAGCCCCAGCCAACCCGCTCCGGCGAGCAGGACGGCGGCGCCTACTACGGCGCCCGCCACGCCCAGCGCGACCTTTGCTCCCCTACGCCGCTTCATGAGGCACCCGGCCTCTCCTGCGGCCGACAGCTACGTAAGCCAGAATCGCCAGGTTTACCAGCACCCCGAACCACGCTCCGGGCAGGCCCAGGATGGTAAGCCCCAGGGACAGCAGAGCGGTTCCGGCCGCCGCCCCCGGCCACCAGGGTTCCCCGAGCAACACGGCCGCCGCGGAGACCGAAAACCCCACCGCCGCCACGAGCCATGCCAGGCCGTAGATCCAGGCCCCAGCCTCGCCTACCTCCAACGCGCCGGCGAGCAACGCGGTTTCGTAAGGCAAGCCCTCCACCTCCGCCAACCGCCAGTAGGCGATAGAGCCGAGCAAGTGGATCAGGCCGTGCAGAAAGAGTACCGCTCCCAGCACCATCCGCTGCACCATGACCTTCTCCTTTCCAGACGTTCTTGCTCTGGCTACGGGGTAGCGGCGGTCTCGCGGCGCAACTCCCCGGCGATGCCGCGCGCCCAGGCGCGGATGGCCTCCCCGTCTCGGAAGTCACCCTCGGGCACCCGCAACGCCAACACGATAGCCTTTTCGCCGAACCCCAGGGTTTGTTTGTCGAGCTTTCCGGCGAACACCCGTTGTTCGCGGGCTGCGGTGGCCTCCAGGATACCGGTGGCGTTCACCGGTTCCTCGTCGGGTTTGGGCGGGTCGCCGATCGGCCCGCTGGAGAATAGCCAGGTCGGCCGGGCAGTCAGCGCCTGCGCCTGCCGGTCTACCAGTTCCCGGGCCGGTTTTAGCCAGTGGCCCGCGTACACCGCGCTGCCGAGCACGACCGCGTCGTAGCCCTCCACCGAGCCTACCTGTTCGACCGGCCGCACGTCCACGACGACCTCCTCGCCACCAGTGTCGCGCAGCGCCTTGCGCAGCGCCTCGCCGATCTCGGCGGCGATCTCGGCGGTCGTCCCGTGCTTGCTCGCCGCGGTTACGAGTACCTTCATGGCCCTCGGCCTCCTCTCTGTTTGGCGGGGCTGCTTCCTGTTTCCAATTCTCGTCCGGCGGGCCCGGTGGCGCATGAGCATTCTTGGCCTTTGGGCTGATCAAAGTTGATCAAAGTTCGGAGAGGGTCCCGGGTAGAAGCCCGGCCGGAGGGTGTATATGCTGGTCGGAACCGTAAGGTCCTTGTGAACGCGCAGACGGGGGTGGGACCGTGGCTTTCTTGCCCGAGGAGTTTGAAGTTCCGACGTTGCTCGAGGCCGGGGCGTTTCGCGTGCGCCCGATCACCGTGCACGACGTGGTCAAAGACTACGACGCGGTGATGACCAACCGGGGGTACCTATGGGGCCTGTTCGGCGAAGCCTGGGGGTGGCCGCCGGCGGACCTTACCCTGGAACAGGACCTTATTGACCTCGGCTGGCATCAGAAGGAGTTCCAGACGCGCTCCTCGTTTGACTACGCCGTCATGAGCCTGGATGAGAAGCGCCTCCTGGGCTGCGTTTACATAGACCCCGCTGAGAAGGAAGGTTTCGACGCGGAAGTGTACTTCTGGGCGCGCCCCAACGCGCCGGAGAAGGACCTGGAGAGAGACCTCGAACAGGCGGTGAAACGCTGGATCTCCGAGGCGTGGCCTTTCGCGAGGGTCGCGTACCCTGGACGAGATATCTCCTGGAAGGAGTGGGAAACCTTACCGGACCGCCGGTAACGAGCAGGCTCGGCCTACGGGTTCGTCTCCCCCGGCTTGCCGGAGAGCCGCTTCTTGATCGTTTCCCGGGTGGCGTCCCGGATCTCCGACGCCGAAACCGGGCTTGCCTGGCGGGTCCCCGGGGGCGCTTCATCGACTTCCCCGGCTTCCGGAGCGGTCTCTCGCGCCGTGGCGTCCGCTGGGTCCGCCGGCTTCTCCGGGATGGCCTCGACCTCCTGCAGAGAGGACTTGTCGGCGACGGGATCTGGTTTTTCGGAGCCTGTCTGTTCGGAGACGACGGCGTCCTCGCTCTCCTCGGGCTCAGGATCGGGCGCGACGACCGTTTCTCTCCGGGTGGTAGTCGTTTCCCGGGACGACGGTTGCGGTTCCCGGACGGCCTCGCTCCGGGTAACTTCACCCGGGTCCGGGACGAAGCTCGGAACGGGAGCGGTAGCGGCGGTTGGTGCAGGCTCTACTTCGGAAGTTTCTACGGCGGGTGTTACGGCGGGCGTCGCGGCTGGGGTGCCGGTAGACGCTGCTTGTTGAACCGCGGCGGGGTTTTCGTCACCGGGCTTTTCTTCTTCAACTAGAGTGCTGGTCTCGGGCAACCCGGGAACCTCGGGCGTAGCAGCCGCCGGCGGCACCTCGACCGTGGCGACAGCCCCGCTCTGCCGGGCGTCTCCAACCGTGTCCTCCACCGTTGCACGCAGGCCTCCCAGCCTCTCCGCCGCGTCCGCGGCAAACCCGCCGGAAGCGGCGGGCAACAGGGCGATGCCCAGCATCGCGGCGGCGAGGGTGGCGGCCACACCCACGTTCCGCCTCCGCCTCCGCAGCCGCCGGCTGGTCGCCTCTTCGGCCCTGGCCAGCCATACGGTCTCCGCGTCCGGATCGCCGGGGGGCGCTTCCCGGATACCGGCGGGTGACGATGCTGGCGGGGCGGCCAACGCCACGGGGCGCTGCCCGTCCAGGTAGCGTGCCAGGTCTTCGGACAGTTCGGCGGCCGAAGCGTACCGGTGTTCGGGGTCTTTGGATAACAGCTTCAGGTTTATCGCTTCCAGGGCCGGGGAGATCTCCGGTTTAGCCCGCCGCGGGGGAGTTGGAGCCTCCCTCACGTGCTTCATGGCTATGGCGATTGGGTTCTCGGCGTCGAAGGGGACCTCGCCGGTCAGCATCTCATACAGCGTTATGCCCAGAGAGTAGAGGTCGCTGGCCGGCCCGACCTCGGCGCCGGTCGCCTGCTCCGGCGAGAGGTAGCGGACGGTTCCCAGGATAAGGTCGGTGGCGGTGACGGTCGTGGAGTCGGCGGCCTTGGCTATGCCGAAGTCGGCCACTTTTACCGCGCCGCTTTCGGTGAGCAGCACGTTCTGGGGCTTTACGTCCCGGTGCACGATCCCTTTTTCGTGGGCGTACGAAAGGGCTCGTGCCACCTCGGCGGCGATCCGCACCGCTTCGTCCGGCGGGAGAGATCCCTCCCGCTCGATCCGCTCCTCCAGGTTCCCTCCCGAAACGACCTCCATCGCCATGTAACAAACGCCTCCGGAGGTCTCCCCCGCGTCGAAGACGGAGACTACGTGCGGGTGGGAGAGGGAGGCCGCGCTCCTGGTCTCGTTTTTGAAGCGCTCTCTGAAGAGCCCTTCTTCAGAAGCCGTGCCTTTTAGTATCTTTAATGCTACCTCACGGTCCAATAAAAGATCGCGTGCGAGGTATACACTTCCCATACCCCCACGACCCAGAAGCTTCAGGATCTCATAGCGGTTCTCCAGAGTAGCTCTCCTTCCCATGTTCTGAACCCTACCCCATAAACCCTTCCGCCGAAACCTACTTTAGCGGATTTCAAGAATCTTTAACCTAACCTTAATTGTTGGTCTGAACAGGGATCAGGCCGCCGGATCGGGGGCGGTGGGCAGTTAGCCCGGCCGAGCCCTGCCAACGTCCGAAAGAAACTCGAAAAACCCGGGGCTTCCAGCCTTTTCAACAACCGGCCGCCCGGTAGAGGATAATCTCATCCTTGATATATACCCCCATAGGGTATATACACTGCCAGGAGACTGGCCTGCACGAGCCTTTGGAGAGGTTGCTAATGGCGCGGGACGAGAAAGGTATCAGAAGTCACGACGGCGAGCACGGGGTTGCGGGGGCTTCGCACGCGGAGCACGGTGGGGGTAAGGAGACCGGGGAGCATTCCGGGCACGCCGGGCACAGCGTGGCGATGTTCCGGGATCGCTTCTGAGTGTCGTTGGCACTGTCGGTGCCGGTGGTGCTCTACAGCGAGATGATCCAGATGTGGTTCGGGTTCTCGATGCCGGAGTTTCCCGGATCGATGTGGATTGCTCCCGTGCTGGGCACGTTCGTGTTCTTGTGGGGTGGCTGGCCGTTCCTTGGGGGCGGCGTCCGGGAGGCGCGGGAGCGGCAACCGGGGATGATGCTGCTCATAAGCATGGCGATAACGGTCGCCTTCGTGGCGAGCGCGGCCACCACCTTCGGCTTTTTCGACCTGGACTTCTGGTGGGAGCTGGTGTTGCTGGTGACGATCATGCTGCTCGGACACTGGCTGGAGATGCGGGCCGTGGGGCAGGCGTCGGGGGCGCTCGAGGCCCTGGCGGCGCTCCTGCCCGATGAGGCCGAGCGGGTCGGCTGGGACGGTGGTGCGGAGAAGGTCTCGGTCGGAGACCTCGCCCTCGGGGACGTGGTGCTGGTGCGCTCCGGCGGGCGGGTTCCGGCGGACGGAGAGATAGTCGAGGGGGCCGCAGAACTGAACGAGTCGATGATCACCGGCGAGTCCAAGCCGGTTCCGAAAGGAGCGGGGGACCGGGTCGTGGCCGGGACGGTGGCGACGGACTCGGCCATCCGGGTAAAGGTGACGGCCGTGGGCGAGGAGACGGCGCTGGCCGGCATCCGCAGGCTCGTGGAAGAGGCGCAGTCTTCCCGTTCGCGGGCGCAGATGCTGGCGGACCGGGCGGCGGCGCTGCTCTTCTACTTCGCGGCTTCGGCGGCGGTTATCACCTTCGTGGTCTGGATGGTCTTGGGGAACCCGGGCCAGGCGATAGAAAACACGATGACGGTG
The DNA here is from genome assembly GCA_004563715.1 of Actinomycetota bacterium. Classification (GTDB taxonomy): domain Bacteria; phylum Actinomycetota; class Rubrobacteria; order Rubrobacterales; family Rubrobacteraceae; genus SIRX01. The sequence goes on from SIRX01000152.1 coordinate 28,632, forward strand.
CTCGTCATCTCCTGCCCGCACGCTTTAGGGCTTGCGATACCGCTCGTGATCGCGCTCTCGACGGCGCTCTCGGCCAGGCACGGCATCCTCATCAAAGACCGCCTCGCCCTGGAGCGGATGAGGAGCGTGGACGCCGTCCTCTTCGACAAGACCGGCACGCTCACCAGGGGGGAGCCCGCCGTGACGGGCGTGGCATCCTTGCGTGACGGCGAGGATTCCTTGCTGGCGCTCGCCGCCTCGGTGGAGGCCGACTCCGAACACCCGCTCGCCCGCGCTATAGTCGCGGCGGCCAAAGAGAAGGACCTGGAGATCCCGGCTTCGAGCGGCTTCCGCTCGATCACCGGGCGCGGCGTGGAGGCCGAGGTTGAAGGCTCGAAGATCGCCGTCGGCGGCCCGGCGCTGCTGAGGGAAGCTGGTATAGGGAGCGTCGAACCGCCGGAAGAATTACGCGGCACGGTAGATGCCTGGAAGGCGCGGGGGGCGGCGGTGCTGCACGTCGTGCGCGACGGTGAGGTTACCGGCGTGCTCGCGCTGGAAGACGGGGTCCGGCCGGAATCTCGGGAAGCGGTAAAAGAGCTGCACGAGGCGGGCATCAGGGTCGTCATGATCACGGGCGACGCAAGCCAGGTCGCCGACGCCGTGGCGGAAGACCTCGGTATAGACGAGGTCTTCGCCGAGGTCTTGCCCGAGGACAAGGACCGCGTCGTCGCCGAGCTTCAGAGGCGTGGAGAACAGGTGGCGATGGTCGGCGACGGCGTCAACGACGCCCCCGCTCTCGCCCGGGCCGACGTCGGTATCGCCATAGGCGCCGGCACCGACGTTGCTATAGAATCGGCGGGTGTCGTGCTGGCTTCGAACGATACGCGGGCGGTTCTGGGGGTCGTGAGGCTCTCGAAGGCCGGCTACCGCAAGATGCTCCAGAACCTCGTGTGGGCGGCGGGCTACAACGTGGTCACGGTCCCCGTGGCCGCCGGGGTGCTCGCCCCCGTAGGCATACTCCTCGCACCCGCCGTAGGCGCGGTGTTGATGAGCGCCTCGACCATCGTCGTGGCTCTCAACGCCCAACTACTGCGACGTCTGGACCTCAGGCCGGGGCGAACCTAGAAGGTGCCCGGGGTGTTGCGGACAGCAGGGTGGAACGGTCTGCTCCGTTCCGCCCTCGCTACCTCCCCAGGTGGCGTGGGGGTAGGTTGGGCAAGGGTTCCCGGCCGCCAAGTCCTGGCCGTGTTGCTGGCAACGGCGCTCCTGCTGTGCCACGGTGTCTTCGGGGCGTCGCACGCCCTCGCGAACCACGGTGTCTCCTCTACGGACAAGGCGCCGGCGCCGCACCAGACGTTGCACCAGGAAGGTGCGACGCCCGGCGTTCTGGCCGGGCAAGATATAGAGGCGTCAAAGGCGCCGGCTGCAGGCGGCGAGCAGTCAGCCGCAGTTCACACCGAGCGGGCGGAGAACTACTTTGCTGTGCTGCTGGTGCTGACCCTCGCGACGATGCTCGGCCTCCCGCGCGGCGCCTTCTCTATGCCGATCCGCCGGGCGGACCCACAGGCCCCGATTGTGCGCCGGCGTTTCGTTGGAAGGCCCTATTTTTCCTGTAAGCTCTTTCCTCCGCTCTTGCAGGTGTTCCGGCTGTAGCCCGCCTGCGGACGCCGGTGGGCGTCCACCACAAAGCACGACGCACCGCACCACCGATCAAAGGAGCAAGATGAACCTTTACGGCAGACTCGGGCTGCTCGCGCTGGTCTTCGCCGCGGTCCTGGCGCTGGCGGCCTGTGGCCCGGATGAGCCCGCCCAAGAGGGAGAGACCATCAACGAAGCTGAACCCGTCCAGCAAGAAGAGACGGCGGGGGAAGAAACGTCCGGTAGGACGGGCAGCCCGGACGACCCCGGAGAGATGGGACACCATCAGCATGATGCCGCGCACGGGGACATGCGGGCCATGCTCGAAGAAAACGGCGAGTACACCGATGAACTGTTCATAGACCACATGGTGCCCCACCACGAGGGTGCCATAGAGATGGCGGAGGTCGCGCTCGAGAACGCCGAGCGACCGGAGATCCTGGAGCTTTCCCGGAGCATTATCGCCTCCCAGGAGGCGGAGATCGAAGAGTTAAAAGACATCCGGGAGCGGCAGTTCGGCAGCCGCGAGGTGGGGATCGAGATGGACCACGACGATATGGAGATGATGGAGGCGATGGGCATGTCCATGAGCCCCGTGGAACTGGCGGCCCAAGAGCCCTTCGACCGGGCGTTCATAGACGAGATGATCCCGCACCACGCCTCGGCCATAGAGATGTCGGAGGTGGCGCTGGAAGAGAGCGATAACCCGGAGATCCGGGAGTTGGCCGAAGGCATTATAGAGGAGCAGGAGAGGGAGATCGCGCAGCTCAGGGAGTGGCGCGAAGAGTGGTACCCGCAGGGCTGACAGACGCGTGAGAGTCCTGGCCGGGGTCCGGTTTCCTAGACCCCGGCCAGCGTCTCATCCTGCGGTCCGGCCGACAGCGCGCGACCGCCCCGGCCGCCGGACGTACGGCGCGTTAGCCGTAGCAGGCTCTCTGGACGGGCAGTTCGTCGTTCCGGAGAGCATCCGGGACGTGCTAACATTTTGTCCTTCTGGGATATCGGCAACGGGGAGGAGGAGCTTGGACGGCATAGCGCGGCGTCCGCGGGACGGAGAAAGCGCCGGGAGGCGCACCACGGCCCGCTACATGGTGGGCTATCCGCCCGAAACCGTTTTGGGCGGCGCGCAGCTGCACTTCGCCCGCAACTGGCCCCACGCCGGGGAGATACGCCGCGCCCTCGCTACGGTGGAGTTCCGGGGCGAGGTGGGTGGGGGAGGCCGCAGGGCACGCCGGCGCCGGCGGTTTCTGCGCCCGCTGAAGATGATCGGCCTGGGCATCGTTACGCTGGGGATCTATCCGGCCGGCCGCTACCTGCTCGGCCGGCGCGGCCGGGAAGGTTACTGGGCCGAGGTCTTCGCCCGGAAAGACGAAGACGGAACCCTCGTGGTGCTGAATGCCGGCCGGGAGCGATACCTGAGCCTGCTGGAGTTGTGGGTCAGGGAGGAGCTCGGCGGGCAGCCCGTGCGGGATCAGTTCGACTGAAGCCACCTTTTCCCGGCGTCTCCGCGCGGAGGGCACGACGCTCCCGGGCGGGCTATCGTTGCCGGTTACCCGGCTGAAGCGAGCCGCCGAAAGGGAGGGCTCGCTTCAGCCGGATGAGACCTCGCCTATGAGGGGGGCGGCGGGGTCTTGCCCGGCGCGCCGGACGGTGCTCTTGCCGTCCTCGTCTTCCTCCAGCATCCAGACCTCGTCCACGAGGGCGGCCTCCTGCACCTCCCCGACGTGGGAGATGACAAAGATCTGCCCGAAGGACTTTTTCAGCCGTTCCAGGGCGAGCAGCACGTTGTTGCGGCGCTCGTCGTCCAGGCTGCCGAAGACCTCGTCGAGCACGAGAAAGCCCAGGGTCTCGCTGCTCCGGGCGGCTATTATCTTGGAGAGCGCCACCCGGGCCGAGAGGCTGGCCACGTCCGCCTCGCCGCCGGAGAAGCGCTCGATAGCGTAGGAGTCGTCGAACCGGTCGAGTAGCCGAACCCGGTAGTTGTCGTCGAACTCCAGCCGCTCGTAGCGGCCGTCGGTGAGGTCCCGCACCAGGCTCGACGCTTCGTTCTCCAGCGTGGGGCGCACCCGGGAGGTGAGGCTCCGGAAGAACTCGGTGAACAAGACGTCCATCTCGTCCATCCGGGACGCGGCCGCCGCCTGTTCCCCGGCGAGCTTCCGCTCCGCCTCGAACCGCTTGAGTTCTCCGGTGAGCGTGTCTATCAGGTGCTCGGCGTCCTTCCACTCGTTGCCCAGGTGCTCCCGGGCATCCCGGAGCCGTGACAGCTTCTCTTCGGTTTCGGTGACCTGGTTTGCGGCGGCTTCGTACTCCCCCTCGTCAAAGCCGAGGACGGAGACCTCCCGCCGCAAACCGGCGGCTCTCGCCTCCGCCGCCCGTGCTCGCTCCCGGGCCTCCTCGAGCGCGCGCTCGATTCCGGGCCGCCTCCGTACCCGGCGCTCCAGCTCTTCACACCGGCCCCGGCCCCTCTCCAGCCGGTCTTTCTCCTCGCGCAGCTCTTCGTGGACCCGGGCTTCGTATGCGGCGCCGTCCAGCGTCTCCAGCTCGGATGAGAGCGCTTCGGCCCGCCTCCGGAGGCTGGCGTGCTCCCGGGCCAGGCTTTCCACGCCGGGCCGGGCGTCCCGCAGCGCCTGCAGCCGCTCGCACCGGCCGCGCGCATCTTGCAGCTCCTCGTCGGTGGGGGCGGCGGTTTCGGAGACCCGCTCCTCCAAGCCCCGGACCCGCTCCCGGGCGTTTTCCAGGGCTTCGAGGCGGGCCCTGGCCCGTTCCTGCGCCAGGCCCAGCGCCTCCCGGAGCTCCCGCCAGCGGCCGAGCTTGCCCGAGACCTTCTCCAGCCGCTCCCCGGCGGCCTCCGCGGAGGCGGTGAGCTTCCCGGTCTTTTCTTTCTCGCGGGCGGCGCGGCGCCGGAGGGAGGCGGCCTGACGCCGGAGGGTGTCCAGGATCTCGTCCTGCTCGCCCGCGACGAAGGGCCGCCGGCAGGTCGGGCAGTGGTCCTCCACGCCGCTTTCTATGGCTTTTAGTGCCTTGTCTACGTTGCCCGCCTCCTGCTCGTCGGCGCTGTTCCGCGCGCGATGCCCGGAGGCGAGCTCCAGCAGCTTCTGGCGCTCCTGACGCAGCTCGTCCTCCCGGCGTTCCAAGTCCTCGCCGCCGGAGACGTCCTCGGTCTCGGCCGCCAGCCGATCCACCTCCCGCCGGGCTTCGTCGTGGCCCTCCCGCGCCCGCCGGGCTTCTTCTTCGGCCCGGCGCAGCTCCTCGTGCCCTTCCCTGAGCTCCCGTAGCTTCTCGTGCCGCTGCTCGGCCTGCTCTAACGAGCCGGCGGCCCTCTCCAGCGCCCGGGCCGTCTCCTCCAGGAGCTCCGGCCCGTCCAGCTCGAAAAGGGCGTCCCAGCCCTCAACCGGCTCTTCGTCCCGGCCGTCCAGATCCTCCAGGATGTCCCAGACCCCGGACTCGATCCTGGAGATCCTCTTCCGGGCTTCCAGAAGCTCCGCGCGGGCCGCCTCGCGCCGCTCCACGCGCCGCCGCTCCTCCTCCAGGGCCTCCAGCTTCTCCGTCAGATCTGGCAGCCGGGAGATCTGGGGTCTCAGCCGCCCGAGCTCCTCTTCGGCGGCGTCCAGCTCCTCCAGTTCCTGCTCCGCTGCCGAGGCCCGGTCTGCCGCCCGGTCCCGGTCGCCCTCGGCTTTCCGAAGCTCGCCCGAGAGCCGGTTGTGCTCCCGGTAGGAGGTCTCCAGCGCCGCGCGGGCCTCGCGGGCGGCGTTCAGCTCCTCCCGCGCGCGCTCCATCTCCTTGACGACCCTATCCAGCTCCTCCTCGACGCGGTGGAGCCCGGCGCGCTGCTCCTCCAGGCTCTTTTCGATCGCCGCCGGGTCGGCGGCGTCGAGGCGGGACTCCAGCACCCGCACCTCGGAGCGGAGCTGGTTGCGGTCCTCCCGCAGGAGCTTCTGGGCGTCCTCCACCCGGCTGATGCCGAGCATCCGGCTGACGCGTCGCACCCGGTTTATGCCGTCGTCGTGGGCGAAAAAGCGCAGCTCCTTTTGCCGGGCGAAAAAGGTCGCCTCGAACGCCGTCCGGTCCATGCCCAGCAGGTTCTCCTCGACCCACCGGGTGACGTCCGAGGAGCCCTCCACGATCGTCTTGCCCGAGCCGTCGCGGGCCTCGGCCGCCGTGGAGCCGCTCTTGAGCTGCCGCCGGACGGTGTAGGAGTCGTCGCCGAGGGCCAGGGTCACCTCCACAACCGTGGGGTCCTTGGCGGAGCCGCCGCTCCAGGGGATCAGCTCGTTGGAGAAGCGGGGTCCGCCGCCCCGGCTTCCGAAAAACGCCCACAGGATGCTCTCGAACAGGCTGGATTTGCCGGAGCCGTTGCGCCCGATCACCCCGATGGCCCCCTCCGGTGGATAGAGTTCCAGCGGGTCGTGCAGCTGCTTGTAGTTCTCGATGTAGAGGCGCTCCAGGATCACGGCGGGGGCTCCCCGCTCGTCGCGCGCGCCAGGTACCCGCGGCCTTTCTCCAGGAACTCCTCGGCGAACCGCTTCTCCAGCTCCCCGCGCTCCCGCCGGGCGGCGACGAACGCTGCGAACTCCTCGCCCAGCGGGCCGAACACGGCCGTCGCTGGGGCGGCGTCCGCCTCTTCCGGCCTTTGTTCGGCGTGGATCTCCAGGCTGAAGTTCAGGCAGCGCCGCTGGAGGTCGCGCAGGAGGTCGCGGTCGACGCCGCTCGGCACCCCGCGCTGCACGTCGTAGGCCCGGAGGCGGACCACCGCGCCGTCCAGGTCGGCGTCGGCGGTGCGGGCCCGGATCCCCTCCGTAAGCCCTTCGGCGTCCAGGCCGTGGGCGGAGATCTTGGGCAGGTCGATCATGGGCCGCGCCTCTATCGGGACGTGCTCGACCGTGGGCGGCCCGCCGCCCGCGAGCTCCACCACCGCGAAGCCCGGAACGGAGGCGACCTCGCCGAAGCCGAACCGCTCGGTCGCTCCGGCGTAGTAGGCGTTCTCCCGGTGCTCGTGGAACTCGTGGTAGTGGCCGAGGGCTACGTAGTCGAAGGCCCCTTCCAGCATCCCGGAGTGGAGGTTCGCCTCGCCCATCTCGTGCTGGCGCGTCTCCAGTTGCGGTACCAGGCCGTGGGTGACGAGGATGTTGACGTCCGCGTCGCGGTCCGGCAGCACGGCCCCCGAGCCGGCGACCGCGCCGTGGGGCACCAGGGTCACGCCCACGGCTACGTCACCGGCCGCCTCCACGCAGCGCTCCATCTCGAAGCCGTGGGCCGAGCGGGCGTTCACCAGGTTCGCGTACTCCAGGGCGGCGGTCGTGGTCCGCAGGCGCGGCGTCTCGTGGTTGCCGGCGGCAACCAGGTACGGGATGTCCGTGCGGGTAATGCGGAACGTCTGCTTCAGAAAGCCGATGATCACGTGCGTCGCCGGGCGCACCGAGTCGAAGACGTCGCCGGAGTGGATGACCAGGTCCACGTCCCGCTCCAGGACGGCGTCCACCACCCGCTTGTACGCCTCCTGCACGTCCACCTCCCGCTGGTTGCGGTTGGTTTTCGGGCACAGCTTCGAGTAGCGGGAGTAACCCAGATGCGTGTCCGAGATGTGGGCGACCCTGACTATCTTCCGACGACCCTTTCTAGAAAGCCCCCGTTATTCTAACCGGATCGGCCCGGAGTTCACGGGTGTCGTTGTCCGGTGGAGGTTGCTGTATCCTCACGAGGATGCTCGTCACGAACCCCGAGAAGCCCGGAAGCGCCGGCGGAGCCCGGCCGGGAGTTCCCTCCTGAGCCCCGGACAGGAAATAGCGCAGGTTCCGCTCGTGGGCCCGGCGGGAGAGAGGGTAGACCTCGACCGCACCTTCCTCTCGCACGGCCTGACCTCGCTGCCCCCGATGCGGGTGGACCTCCCGACCCGGGCCTTCGAGGTCACCCTGCCTCTCGCCGGGTACCGGCCGCGCGTGGTGAGGATGTACCCCGGAAACCCGGGGTACGCCGGCGTCGCGGTAGCCGGCCCGCCTCCCGCAAGCCGGGAGAGCGTAGAGGTTCTGGCCGGCGTCCGGCACGTGCTGCGCCTGGACGAAGACCTCTCGGAGTTCTACGAGCTGGCCGCCGGTGACCCGGACCTCGCCTGGGCCGCGGGCGGGGCTGGACGCCTGGTGCGGAGCCCGACCGTCTTCGAGGAGGTCGTGAAGACCATCTGCACCACCAACTGCGCGTGGTCGGCCACGGAGCGCATGGTTGGGGCGCTCGTCGAACACCTGGGGGAGAGGGCGGCCGGAGCGGACCTCGTCGGAGGCTGGAACCGGGCCTTCCCCACCCCGCGGGCGATGGCCGAGGCCGGGGAGGAGTTCTACCGGGACGTGGCCCGCGCCGGCTACCGGGGACGCTACCTGCGCTCGCTCGTCACCTCGGTTGCCGAGGGTTCGCTGGACCTCGAAGCGCTGGGAGACGCCACCCCCGAGGAGCTGCCGGACGGCGAGCTGGAGCGGCGGCTGCTGGCCCTGCCGGGCGTGGGACCCTACGCCGCCGCCCACGTCATGATGATGCTCGGGCGGTACTCGCGCCTGATCCTCGACTCCTGGACCCGGCCCCGGTACGCGCGGCTCGCGGGCCGGGAGAGCGTGCCGGACGCGGAGATCGTCGGGCGCTACGCGGCCTACGGGCGGCACGCGGGGCTCGCCTTCTGGCTCTACCTCACGCGGGACTGGGTGGAGGCCGAAGGGTCGTCCTGAGCCCCGTTCAGGAGGCCCCGGAGGCCTGCCGGACGAACTTGTTTATGGAGGGGGCGCTCAGCTCGGTGTACACGCCGGGGTAGCCGGCCCGGCCGCAGCCGTTGCCGAAGCTCGTCACCCCGATCTGGCGGTACCCGCCCCGGACGGGGACGAAGAGCGGTCCTCCGCTGTCCCCCTGGCAGGTATCCACCTTTTCCCGGCCCGCGCAGACCATCAGCCGGGGAAAGACCCGGAGGGAGGGCTCTCCCAGCGAGGCGTAGCTGCGGCGGCATTTCCTGTCGGAGACGATTGGGGGCCGGGCCTCCCGCATCCGGTCGACGGTGCTGCCGCCAAAAACGCCGGGCTCTTGCCTGAGCCCCCAGCCGGCCACCAGCACCCGGCGCCCGGGGCTCTTGAACGCGTTGGACCCGGACCTGTCGAGCTGGATGGGCTTTGCCTTCACCGGTTTGTTCAGCCGGATCACCGCGACGTCGAAGGCGGCGTTCCTACCCGTGTAGCGGGGGTGGATGCGGATCGCGCGGGGTCCCGTGACCCGGCGTATCACGCCCTGGCGGCTGTTCAGGACCGTCCGGCCCACCGTGACCCGCACCTGCCGCAGGGGGAAGGTGCCGTTCTTTATAGCCCGAGCGCAGTGGGCCGCGGTCATGACGTGCTGGCGGCTGACGAGGGTCGCGCCGCAGAAGTGGTCCTCGCGCGGGGAGGTGCCGGCCCGCTCGTTCTGCAGCGACGCCATAAACCGATACTTGCCATTCGCCACGAGACCGCCGCCCACGACCTGCCCCTCTAGCGTTGGCTCCTCGGCTGCCGGGGCTGAAACCGCCGCGGCCAGGCACGACCCAACTGCCAGGACGAGCGCCACAACCGCGCAGGCCCCCAGCCTGAAATACCTGTTTCCGGCAGCGGCCACGCCCGTCCCGGTGGTCTGTCTCACGCCGTCCTCCCCCTATCCGCTGTTTCTCTACCGCAGCAGGCCCTACGAGACGAAAGTTACTTGCGGGGGCTACCCGCTGTCAAGTCGGGCGGGGCCGGGGCCCAACGCTTCGACCAATTTGCCGGCTGCCGAGCGGTCCAGGTCCACAACCTGAAAAGTCGCGCCGCCCCCGCCGGAGGCGACCCGCGCGTGGAGGGTCGCCAGGCGGACCCGCCGCTGGAACGGGCTCAAGGATATGCCGCGCGACTGGAGCCGGCGGCGGGGGGCCACGGCCGTCGTGCGGGCCAGCGTCCGGGTGCGCACGACCAGGCTGTCGCCCGCCAGCGCCCAGCCCGCGTCCCGCCAGCGCAGCCAGCCGTAGAAGGCCGCCGGTACGGCGAGCAGCAGGGCGAAGAACCCCAGAAAAGAGCCGAAGTTGACGAAGGCGAACAGCCCGATACCGGCGCCGACCAACAGGAAGACGGCCGTGGACCGGAACACGTAGCGCCGGAGGGCCCGGCGTGGGAGCGGGCGCAGCTCCGGCTCGACCGCGAACTCCGGGGTGGCGGTCTTGAGAAACTTTCGGACCTCCCGGCGCGGCAGCAGCGGGAACAGGGTGGTCGAGACGCCGGCGTCCTCGCCGTAGCCGGCGCTCTCCACCTTCAGCATAGCGAGGCCGAACGGCTGGCGCAGCACGCCCTCGACCATCTGTACGGCCTGGATGCGGGCGAGCGGTATCGTGGCCTCGCGCCGCTCCAGCAGGCCGCGCTTGATGTACAGGAAATCCCCGTCGCGGGAGAGGGTAAAGCCCGTGTAGGCCAGGACCGTGCCGGCGATGGCGAGTAGCCAGGCGAAAAAGCCGACCACAAGCGCAAGGGCCGCCAGGGCCACCACGGAGGTCGGCGCCAGGAACTCGTAGAGGCGCGCCAGAACCCTCTCCGAGAGAAAGTTGTCCAAAAACTGGGAGGCGACCGCGATCAGGGAGAGGGCCACCCCGATCTGGCCGCTGGTGGCGCCCGCCACCAGCAGGCCCCGTGTCCCCAGACGCCGGATGACCTCCGGTCCTGCGGCTGCTTTCTCCGCGCCCTCGGACGGTTCGGGACGGTAGCCCTCTATCTCCCGGCGCAGGGCTTCGGCGGCCTCCCGGCTCACCGCCGAAAGCGAGGCGTCGGGCTCGCCGGCGGTGCCGCCCGCCGTCTCGACCCGTACCTCCACGACCCCGAAAAGGCGCTGGACGACGCCCTGCACCGTATCCACCGATTGGACGTGGTCCAAGGGCACGGTCCGCTCGTTCTTCTGCAGCACGCCCTGGCGCAGGTGGAACGCACCGGCGGAGGTCCAGTACCGGGTCGCCCGCCAGGAGAGAAAGCCCCAGACCGCCGAAAAGACCACGACCAGGATGCCGGCGATGATCAGGAATACCGTAAACCGCATCCCGCCACCGAAGATCGCCGCCGCGCCCCCGGCGGCGAGGGCCCCGACCCACTGCCGGACGGTCCTGAGGGCCCCGACGAGCATGGCCGCCGGGTGGAGGCGGCGGGGCTCAGAGCTCATCTTGCTCCCCGGTCAGGGCGGCGATCCGGTCCCGCACCTCGGCGGCGATCGGGGCGGAGAGCTCGGGGATGTGGTTCGCCCCGGCGGCGGTGTAGAAGACGACCGTCGCGAGCCCGAACCAGCGCTGGAGCGGGCCGTGGCGGGTGTCCACGTGCTGGATGCGGGAGAGGGGCACCAGCGTCCGGCTGACCCAGATAATGCCGCGCTGGAGGTCCACCTCGTCTTCCCGGATCTCGTAGCGCCACCACCGCCAGCGCAGCGGCGGCAGCACGCCGACGAACAACACCACCAGCGCCAGCGCCGCCAGCGCCGGCAGGAGGGCGATCGGCAGGGGAAGGTTCGTGAACCTCACGAGGAACGCGCTGATCCCCGCGCCGGCGCCCACGAACGGCGCCGTCCCGAGGGCGGCCGAGATCCGCCACAGGGTCCTGGCGCGGGGGTCCAGCCTCTCTGAAGGCTCGCTCTTCACGGGCGCTAGGTGAGCTGGACTACGGGCCGCCCGCGCAGGTCCTTCGCCGCGAGCTGGCCGCAGGCGGCGTCTATGTCCTGGCCCCGGCTCGGCCGCAGCGTCGCCGGGAGGCCACGCTCCCGGGCCTCCGCCAGGAACTCCCGCGCCCGCTTTTTGGAGGTCGCCGCGTACCCGGTGTCCGTCCAGTTAAAGCGGAGCAGGTTCAGGTGGTAGAGCGGGTGGTCCAGGAGCTTCGAGAGGGCGGCAGCGTGCTCCGGCTGGTCGTTCACGCCCGCGAGCAGAGTGTACTCGAAAAAGAGCTTCCGGCGGGTCTTGTCGACGTAGTAGCGGGCGGCGGACATCAGCTCCGGGATGGAGTGGCGGGCGGCGACCGGCATGATCTCGCGCCGCTGCTCCTCAAAGGGGGTGTGCAGCGAGATCGCCAGGTGGAACTGCTCCGGCTCGTCGGCGAAGCGCCGGATCCTGTCCACCAGCCCGCTGGTAGAAGCCGCGATGGACCGGGCCGCGAGCCCGAAGCCCTCCGGGTCGTTGAGCACCTTGAGCGCCCGCAGCGTCTCGGTGTAGTTCAGGAACGGCTCCCCCATCCCCATGACGACGACGTTGGAGACCCGCTCGGGCGCGATGTCCCGGGCCGCGACGAAGACCTGCTCGGCGATCTCGCGGGCCTTCAGGTTGCGCTTGATGCCGAGCAGCCCCGTGGCGCAGAAAGTGCAGGCCATCGGGCAGCCGATCTGGGTTGATATACAGACCGTGCGCCGCTTTTTCTCCGGGATCATGACCGTCTCGATGGCGTGGCCGTCGTGGGTGTGGAACAGGTACTTCCGGGTCCCGTCGGAGGCCCGGTAGTGGCGCTCCAGGGTAAGGGTCGAGGCCGGGACCTCCGCCGCCAGCGCGGCCCGCAAGCCCTTGGGCAGGGAGGTCACCTCCTCCCAGTCGCGCACGAGCGAGTTCGTGAGGGCTTTATAAGCCTGGTCCAACCGGTAGGCGGGCTCGCCGCGTTCGGCGAGGAGTCTCTGTACGTCGGGTATGAAGTCTGCGGCTCTCGTCATGCCCCGGATTATACCGGCGGCCGGCCGTTTGACAGGTCGTTTGACAGGTGAACGAGGTAGGAAAGGAGTTTCGAGGGTAGAATCTGCTGCGTGAGCGCCCTGGACCTGTTTATAGCCCTCTTCGTCGTCCTGGTCGTGCTCCGGGGCGTCCGGACGGGCTTTCTGGGCGGGGTCTTCTCCCTGGCCGGGGTGGTGCTGGGCGTCTCTCTGGGCTCCCGGATAGCGCCGATGCTGGTGCCCGAGAACGAGGGGCTCATCTTCCGGGCGGGGATCACGCTGGCCAGCATCCTGGCGTTCGCCATACTGGGGGACGTTCTGGCGCGGGCCGTTGGAAGCTCGATCCGGGCGCGGCTCCGGAGCCCGGCTTCCGAGAGGCTGGACGGCCTGGGCGGCGCGGCGCTCGGGCTGGCGCTCTCGCTGACGCTGGTGTGGGTGACGGGCCTCTTCGTGCTCCAGGCCCCGACGCTGGCGGGCCTGCATCCGACGGTCAACGACTCCCGGATACTACAGGTTCTGAACGAACGCATGCCCAGCCGGTTCTTTACGGAGGCCGTGTCCAAGCTGGACCCGCTGCCCCAGATCCGGGCCCCCCGGGCCGACGTGGACGAGCCGGTGGCGGACATCGTCCAGGACCCCGACGTGATCGACGCGGCCTCCCGGACGGTCCGGATCACGGGCGTGGCCTGCGGCTACGGGGTAGAGGGCTCGGGCTGGGTGGCCGCCCCGAACCTCGTGGTGACCAACGCGCACGTGGTGGCCGGCGAATCCGTGACCCACGTGCAGGCCGGTGGCACGGGGCCGCGCAAAAAGGCCCGCGTGGTCTACTTCGACGAGAAAAACGACATAGCCATGCTCCGCGTCCGGCAACTCGGGCTCTCCCCGCTGCCGGTGGACGAGCCCGCACCCGGCGAGCCGGTGGCGGTGCTCGGTTTCCCGGAGAACGGTCCCCTGGATATCCGCCCGGGGCGCACGGGGGAGACGCGGCGCGTGATCTCCACCGACGCCTACAACAACGGACCCGTGGAACGGACCGTGACCAGCTTCCGCGTCTACGTCCGGCCCGGCAACTCCGGCGGCCCCGCCGTGAACGAGGACGGCGAGGTGGTCTCGACCATCTTCGCCAGCCGGGCCGACTCGAAGAGCTCCGGCTACGGGGTCCCCTCCCAGCTCGTCCAGCAGCAGATCGAAGACCTCGGCGGCCGCGCCAGGACCGTCAGCACCGGACCTTGCATCAACTGAGCGGCGAGGAAAACGCCGGCCTCGCGGTGATCGGGGCCGGCTTCGGCCGCACCGGCACGATGTCCTTGAAGGCCGCGCTCGAAGAGCTGGGCTTCGGCCCCTGCTACCACATGACCGAGGTCTTCGAGAACCCGGAGCACGTGGAGCTGTGGGAGGCCGCCGCGCGAGGCGAGCCCGTAAACTGGGAAGAGGTCTTCGGCGGCTACCGGGCGGCCGTGGACTGGCCCGCCGCCGCGTTCTACGAGGAGTTGATGGCGCGGTACCCCGAGGCCCGGGTCGTCCTCACCGTCCGGGACGCGGACCGCTGGTACGAGAGCGCCCGGAGCACCATCTACGGTATCCGCGGGCTCGCCGCCTCGCCCGCGTTCACGGTTGCATCCTGGTTCGTGCCGCGCCTGAGGAACCTCCGCCGCGCCGCGCTGATGGCCGGCGAGCTCATCTGGGACGGCGTGTTCGACGGGAGGTTCGAAGACCGGCGCCACGCTATCGGGGTCTACGAGCGCTGGAACGAGGAGGTCCGCCGCCGCGTGCCGGCACACAGGCTCCTCGTTTACGAGGTGAAGGAGGGCTGGGGGCCATTGTGCGGCTTCCTGGAGGTCGACGTACCGGAAGGCAAGCCTTTTCCGCACCTAAACGACGGGGCCTCGTTCCGGAGGACGGTCCGCCGCCGGCTCCACCTGGCCTCGGCGGCCTTCGTCCTTCTGGCGCTCGTTCCGCCGCTGGTCTACGCCTTCGCCCGCAGGAGGCTCGGGAAGACCGGCTAGCGGGCCTCTTCGCGGATAATCTTCTCCAGCTCCAGCCGGCTCCGGTTGAGCTCGGCCTCGACGGTCGAGAGGCGGGCCAACGAAGTTTCACCCACCCGGTCGCGCTCGACCTCCTGGGCGACGGCGGAGACGGCTTCCTCGATGGCGGTCACGGCGCTCTCCAGCCGCATCAAACCTTCGGCGTCCATAGCAGAGATGGTACTATCGGGCTCCTCGCCGCGCATTTATCCGCTCGGCGGAGCGGTAGGCGTCGTAGACGGCGTAGACCAGGACTATGGGGTACGTGATAAAGCCGATCAGCACGTTCATCAGCAGGACGTTGATAGCCTGCAGAACCACCAGGAACAGGCCCTTCAAGATCTGGCCGTTGTAGATCTGTCCCAGTCCCTGGATCAGGAAGCTCAAGACCGCCGCTATGCCCGGGCTTTTCATCGTTGCTCGCCGCCTTTCTGTGGAGCTTTTGTAAGGATGCCTACGGATAAGTGTACGCGGAACCGGCCTACGGGTTGCGCTTTTTGTGCAGCTCCTTGAGCCGCTGGTACTCTTCGTCCTCGGCCGCGGCGCGCCACTTTTTGTAAAAGGTCTCCGCCGCCCGGCTTTTTTCCGGGTCGGGGGTCTCTAGCGGGCGGTTCTTGTTTCCACCCTTATGCTTGGCGTAGCGCCGCGCCCGGGTGTAGCCCATCTGCAGGTACTTACGGGCCACGTCCATCCCGACGAAGTCTTCCGCGGCCCGGTACTCCAGGAACTTGCCGTAGATGGCCTCCGAGGACTCCCGGGCGGCCTCCCCGGTCTTGAAGCTCCAGAGAGGCAGCAGCTCTCCCTTGTAGGGCTCGGCGTGAAAGACACCCTGCTCTCCCCGGCCGATCCGGTACGCTTCCGGGTGCTCGCGCAGGTCTATGCCGTCGTAGGGATAGCTCACAGGCCAAGTATATTGGCCCTGGCGCCGGATAGAACGGTTATTCTTACACCGATGGCGGCGGACCCTTCCATAGTGCTTGCGAGGGAGGTTGCGTCCCGGCTCGGGGAGGTCGAGGGCGTCGCCGCCGTCGCGCTCGGCGGCTCGTGGGCCCGCGGGGAGGCCCACCCCGACTCGGACGTGGACCTCGGCGTCTACTATCGGCCGGGCCGCCGGCCGGCCGTCGAGGCCCTCCGGCGTTTGGCCCGGGAGCTGGACGACCGGCACCTCCCGGACCTCGTGACGGAGTTCGGGGAGTGGGGACCCTGGATCGACGGCGGGGGCTGGCTCCGGGTCCGGAGCCGGCCGGTAGACTGGCTCTACCGCGACCTGGGCCTGATGGAGCGGGTGATCTCGGCGTGCCGGGCCGGGCAGACCGCCTGCCACTACCAGCCCGGCCACCCGCACGGCTTCCACACCCACATCTACCTGGGGGAGATCCACCACGGCCAGCCGCTCCACGACCCAAACGGTGAGCTCTCGTCCCTGAAGAAGCTCGTCGCAGACTACCCGCCGCGTCTCCGGCGCGCGATCGTGGATAAGTACCTCTGGGAAGCCGGCTTCGCGCTCGATACCTGCCGCAAGCCGGCCGAACGGGGCGACGTTTTCTACGTCTCCGGGTGTCTGTTCCGGTGCGCGGCCTGCCTGGTGCAGGTGCTGTTCGCGCTCAACGAACGCTACTTCGTAAACGAGAAGGGCGCGCTGGACGCCGTGGAGTCCTTCGGGATCAAACCAGCGGGGTTCGGCGAAACGGTCTCCGGGACGCTCGCCGGGCCGGGCAGCACCCCGGACGGGTTGCGCGCGAGCCTGAAGCGGCTCGAATGCCTGCTCCGGGAGACGGAGGGGCTCTCTACCGGCGCCCCCGAGTTGTGATAAACATTCCATACCGAAGTGTCCGGTATGAGAGTCGGCGAGATTTGTGAGGGAGACGGTGACGAAGGCGAAAAAGAAGAACAAGGGCAAGGCCGGTGGCCGCGTGGCGCAGGGCATGGCGGAGGCGGACCGGGCGGTGGAAGGGGCCGTAGACGGGCTCGCGCGCAACAAAGCTGGCAGGCTCAAGCGCGCGGTGTACGAGGCGGAGTTGACGAGGCTCCAGATCGAGCTGGTCAAGCTTCAGGAGTACATCAAGGAAGAGGGGATGAGGGTCGTGGTCGTGTTCGAGGGGCGCGACGCGGCGGGGAAGGGCGGCGCGATCAAGCGCATCCAGGACGCGATGAACCCGCGCGTGTGCCGCATCGCCGCCCTGCCGGCCCCGAGCGACCGCGAACGAACCCAGTGGTACTTCCAGCGCTACGTGGCCGAGCTGCCCTCGGCCGGGGAGATGGTGCTGTTCGACCGCTCCTGGTACAACCGCGCCGGCGTCGAGCGCGTCATGGGCTTCTGCACGGAGGAGGAGTACCAGGAGTTCCTGCGGGCTACCCCGCTGTTCGAGGAGATGCTGATACGCTCGAACATCAAGCTCATCAAGTACTGGTTCTCCGTCTCCGACGAGGAGCAGGAGCGTCGCTTCCAGGCCCGGCTCGCCGACCCGAGCAAGCACTGGAAGCTGAGCCCGATGGACCTGGAGTCTCGCAAGCGCTGGGTCGAGTACTCCCGGGCCAAGGACATCATGTTCGCGCACACCGACACGAAGCTGTCCCCCTGGTGGGTCGTCGAGGCCGACGTCAAGCGGCACGCGCGGCTGAACACCATCAACCACCTGCTCTCCAGCATCCCATACGATTACGAGCCGAAGCCGCCGCTCAAGCTACCCGAGCGTCAGGACGACACCGGCTACGTACGCCCGCCGCGCGAGACCATGCGCTACGTGCCGGAGGTCTACTAGAAGGACGGATCCCCGGCGCCCGGGAACACGGACTTGGGCGCCCGGACCTCCCGCAGGTAGCCTTCCGGCCCCGTCTCCTCCGGCGGTGGGCCGTCGGGCTCGATCCCGAGCACCGCGCGCACGAGCAGGGGCGTGGTCCCCGCCGCCCACGCCTGCGGGCTGCACGAGGTCGGGTACTCTACGGGCTTGCTTTCTTCCTCCCGGGTATGTCCCCCGAAGACCTCCGGGAGCCGGTAGCCGAAGTGCGGGGCGGCGTCGAGGAGCGCGGCCGCGATGCGGCTGGCTTCTCTATGGAAGCCGTAGCAGGCGAGGCCGTGGGCGATCAGGGCGTTGTCGTGCGGCCAGACGGAGCCGTTGTGGTATGAGACCGGGTCGTAGCCGCCCTCTCCCTCGGCCATGGTCCGCACGCCCCAGCCGCTGAATAGCCTCTCGCCCAGGAGCCGGTCCGCGACGGCCCGCGCCTTTTCCGGCGGCAAGAGGCCGCTCCAGAGCAGGTGTCCGGGGTTCGAGGTTATGGAGTCCACCTGGCGGCCTTCCCCGTCCAGGGCGAGGGCGTAGTAGCTGCGATCCTCCATCCAGTAGTCGCGGTCGAAGCGCGCTTTCAGCTCTCCGGCTTTCTCGCGGAGGTCGGCGGCCAGGGCTTTGTCCTCCCAGATCTCCTCCGCGAGCCCGGCGGTCCGCCGGAGGGCGTCGTAGACGTAGCCCTGCACCTCGCAGGGAGCCACAGGGGGTTCGGCGAGGGTACCGTCGCGGAAGAGCATGGAGTCGTAGTGGTCTTTCCAGCCCTGGTTCCGGAGGCCCTCGGTAGAGCGGGTGGCGTAGGCCACGTAGCCGTCGCCGGTCTTGTCCGAGTGGTCGAGGATCCAGGCCAGACACCGCCGCGCCGCCCCCTCCAGCTCCCGCACGATCTCCGCGTCACCGGTCCAGCGCCAGAGCTCGTGCAGCAGGACGAGAAAGAGCGGGGTGGCGTCGGCGGTCCCGTAGTACGGGGAGTGGGGGACCTCCCCGAAGCGGGCCAGCTCCCCGGAACGCAGCTCGTGCGGGATCTTGCCGGGCTCCGCGTCGGTGAAGTCGTCGCGGACCGTAGCCTGGTGGCGGGCGAGCGCCCGCAGCGTGTTGCGCGCCGGCTCGGACCCGAGCAGCATGGTCTGGTACGCGGTGATCAGGGCGTCCCGCCCGAAAAGGGCCATGTACCACGGCGACCCCGCCGCCGGGACCAGCAGCCCGTCCCCGGCGTCGAAGGCGAGCGACTCCAGGTCCTCGACGCTCTGCTCCCACGTCCGGCGCAACGCCTCCCAGTCCGATTCCAACGCCGGGGCACCCTTGTACAGCCCCCGGGACCTGGGGACCAGGCGGACTTCTTCGCCGTCCTCCTCCAGCACCACCGAGACGAGCACCCCGCGCTCCTCCCCCGGCCCGATACGCAGGCTGAAGGAGATACTTCCCGCCTCCGCGAGCGGCTC
>SIRX01000153.1 GCA_004563715.1 Actinomycetota bacterium
CTCGTCCGTGGAGGAGCCGTCGGCCAGCACGGTGCCGGCCTCGACATTCTCCCCCTCGGAGACCAGCGGCCGCTGGTTGACGCAGGTGCCTTGGTTGGAGCGGGCGAACTTCCTGAGCCGGTACTCGTCGGTCTCGCCGTCCTCGCGGCGCACCGTTATGGAGTCTGCCAGCACCCGCTCCACCACACCGGGGTTGCTCGCCAAGAGCACGTCTCCGGTGTCCGCCGCCGCCCGGAACTCCATGCCGGTGCCGACGTACGGTGCCTCGCTCCGCAAGAGCGGCACGGCCTGCCGCTGCATGTTCGCGCCCATGAGCGCCCGGTTGGCGTCGTCATGTTCCAGGAACGGGATCAGCGCCGTCCCCACCGAGACGGTCTGCAACGGCGCCACGTCCATGTAGTCCACCTCGGAAGGCGAAACGGTCGAGACGTCGCCGCCCCGCGTCCGGGAGAGCACCTGCTCCTCGGTGATCTCGCCCGTTTCCGGGTCAACCGGCGTGTTGGCCTGGGCAATGATCAACTCCTCCTCCTCGTCGGCGGAGAGGTACTCGATCTCCTCGGTAACCTTGCCGTCCACGACCTTCCGGTATGGCGTCTGCACGAAGCCGTACTCGTCCACCGCCGCGTAGGTGGAGAGCTGCCCGATAAGCCCGATGTTCGGACCCTCCGGCGTCTCGATGGGGCACATCCGGCCGTAGTGCGTCGGGTGTACGTCGCGCACCTCTATGGGTGCCCGCTCCCGGCTCAGGCCGCCCGCCCCCATCGCGCTCAGGCGTCGCCGGTGCGAGAGCCCGGAGAGCGTGTTCGTCTGGTCCATGAACTGCGAGAGCTGCGAGGAGCCGAAGAACTCTTTTATGGCGCTCGCCACCGGCTTGGTGTTCACCACGCTCTGCGGCGTTATGGTATCGGTGTCCTGGGTGGTCATCCGCTCCCGCACGACCCGCTCCATGCGGTACATCCCGATCCGGAACGCCTCCTGCACCAGCTCCCCGACCGTTCTCAGGCGCCGGTTGCCGAAGTGCTCGTACTCGTCGAGCTTGTGCCGGATGCGCTCGTAGTTGACCCGGCCGAACTCCTCCTCGTCGGCGACCTCCTGCGAGATGGAGAGCAACCGCTTGAGCAGCCCCTCAATGTCCTCGATGGTGAGCGTGTGCGTGTCGAGGTCGACGTCGAGCCGGAGCTTCTTGTTGACCTTGTAGCGGCCGACCTCCGAGAGGTCGTATCGCTTGGGATCGAAAAAGAGCCCGTCCACCAGGTTCTGGGCGTTGTCGATGTTTACCGGCTCCCCCGGCCGCTGCCGCCGGAAGACCTCCAGCAGCGCGTCCTCGCGCGAGGTGGTGTCGTCCCGCTCCAGCGTGTTGCGCATCAGCCACGAGTCCTCGAAGCGGGAGAGCAACTCCTCCGGCCCGCCCATGCCCAGGGCCTTCAAGAGCACCGTCACCGGCAGCTTCCGCTTGCGGTCGATGCGCACCGAGACGTAACCCTTGCTCTCGACCTCGAACTCCAGCCACGAGCCCCGTGCCGGCATCAGGCTCGCCGTCAAGACCTGCTTCGTCGCGTCCTTGGGCTCCATGACGTACGCCCCCGGCGAACGAACGAGCTGCGTAACCACGACCCGCTCGGTCCCGTTGATGACGAAAGTTCCCGACTCGGTCATCAGCGGGAAGTCGCCCATAAAGACGTCCTGCTCCCGGAGCTCCCTCGTCTCCTTGATAATAAAGCGAACCCGCACGAAAAGCGGCGCCGCGTAGGTCTTGTCCTTGGACATGCACTCGTCCACCGAGACCGGGGGCTCCTCGAAGTAAGCCTCCCCGAACTCCACCGCGTAAGACCCCGTGTAGTCTTCTATGGGCGAGATCTCCGTCAGCGTCTGGCGTATCCCGTTTTCCAGAAACTTCTGGAAGGAGTTACGCTGGATCTCTATGAGGTTCGGAATCTGGAAATCTGCGGTCTGGGTCCGGGCATAAGGGTGCCGCTTCCGGCGCACAATGGGGGTGACCAAATTAGCTCTCCTCCGGATGGATCGTTGAAAAACGGCTGAACACGCAATCAAGTATCTTACCGTGTACACACCGGCAAGTCAAGTACGGACGGCCCGGGCCGTTTGTAAGTATATTGGGGGCTTTCAGAACGTACGCTGAAGCGCCTTTCTAATGCCGGGAGTATACCATCCCCGCCGGCGTCCGCTCAACGGCCGCCGGGAAAAGGGCGGCGCCCGCCGTCGGCCGACGGCGGGCGCCCTCCGGGAAGGCCGGAACCTTTTCCCAAGGTCCCGGCCCCCGATAAGCCTGGAGCTACTTCAGCTCGACGGTAGCACCCGCCTCCTCCAGCTTGTTCTTCAGCTCCTCGGCGTCCTCCTTCGAGAGCGCCTCTTTGACCGGGTTCGGGGCGTCGTCCACGAGGGCCTTCGCCTCCTTGAGCCCGAGGCCCGTAACGGCCCGCACCTCTTTGATGACCTGGATCTTCTTGGCGCCCGCCTCCTGGAGGACCACGTCGAACTCGGTCTGCTCCTCTTCCTCGACAGCGCCGTCGGCAGCCGCAGCGCCCGCCGCCGGGGCCGCCGCCACCGCCGCGGCGGACACGCCGAACCTCTCTTCGAGCGCCTTTACCAGCTCCGAGAGCTCGAGAACGGTCATGTTCTCGATGGTCTCCATCAGCTCTTCCTGGTTTACCGCCATTTCAAAGTCCTCCTGCTTCTCGTTTACTCTCTACGGTTTGACTGCCAACTACTCCGCGCCCTGCTTCTGCTCGGCGATCTGGTTCAGCGCGACGACCAGACCCTGGATGGTGTTGTTCAGCACCGTTACGAGGCCCGTCAGCGGCGACGAGATGCCGCCCACGACCTGCGCTATGAGCTGCTCGCGGCCCGGCAGCTTGCTCAGGGCGACGACGTCCGCCTCGCCGAGCACGCGCTCTCCCTCGAGGAGGCCACCCTTCAGCGAGAAGGACTCCACCTGGTCGGCGAACTCCGCCATTAGCTTGGCGCTGGCCACTGGGTCCTCGGAGAACGCCAGGGCCGTCGGCCCCACCAGGTACTCCGAGAGGCCGTCAACCCCGGCGGCGTCCGCCGCCCGGCGGGCCAGGGTGTTCTTGGCGACCACGAACTCCACCCCCGCCTCGCGGCTGCGGGCCCGCAGCTCGGTGGTCCTGGCGACGTCCATCCCCTGGTAGTCTACAAGCACCGCCGAGCCGCTTTGCAGCTTGCCGGTAAGCTCTTCGATCACCTTCGCTTTCTCGTCCCGCTTCATCCACGCTCCTCTACGACTCGAAAAACCCCGGGCCGCAGAGGCACCCGGGGTTCTGAAGATTCCACCTAGAGCTTCCGCGACCTCGGCCGGGGCCGTTTCAGGCTATTAAACTCCCTCGGGAGTCCCGGCTGTCTCTGGTCCCTGTATTCTATTAAGCCTGTTCAGGCCCGCAGATACTACTCCTTCTCCACGGCGGGGTCAACCTTGATCGAGGGCCCCATCGTGGTGGTTACGGCGATGCTCTTTATGTAGCGGCCCTTGACCGGCGCCGGTCGCACGCGCTGCAACTCGTCGCGCAGGGCGAAGTAGTTCTCGACCAGGCTGTCGAGGTCGAAAGACTTCTTGCCCAGGATCGAGTGGATGATGCCGTAGCGGTCTACCCGGTACTCGATCTTGCCGCGCTTGATGTCCTCGACGGTCTTGCTAACGTCCATCGTGACCGTGCCGCTCTTGGGGTTCGGCATGAGACCGCGCGGGCCGAGAATCTGCCCGAGCCGCCCGACGACGCTCATCTGGTCCGGGGTGGCGACCGCGACGTCGAAGTCCAGGAAGTTCTGCTCCCGGATGCGGGCCGCCAGGTCGTCGGAGCCGACGACGTCCGCCCCGGCATCCTCGGCCTCCCGAGCCTTCTCGCCGACGGCGAAGACCGCCACCCGGCGCGTCTTGCCCGTGCCGTTGGGCAGCATCATCGTGCCCCGCACCATCTGGTCCGCCTTGCGCGGGTCCACGTTCAGGTTAACGTGCGCCTCCACGCTCTCGTCGAACCTGGCGGTGTCCAGCCCCTTTAGCAGCTCTATGGCCTCCCGCGGGGAGTAGAGCCGCGTGGGGTCTATCTTCGCCTTCTGTTCCAGCAGTTTTCTACCCATTGACCGTTATCCCCATGCTCCGGGCCGTCCCCTCGACTATCTTCGCCGCGCCGTCCAGGTCGGCGGCGTTGAGGTCCGGCATCTTGGTTTTCGCTATCTCTTCGACCTGCTCCCGGCTGACGGCGCCGACCTTGTCGCGGTTCGGCTCGCCGCTGCCCTTCTCCAGCCCCGCGGCCTGCTTGAGCAGGAACGCCGCCGGGGGCGTCTTCGTCACGAAAGTAAACGAACGGTCCTCGTAGACCGTGATCTCGACGGGGATGATCTGGCCCATCTGATCCCGCGTGGCGTCGTTGAACTGCCGCACGAACTCCCCGATGTTCACCTGCGCCTGGCCCAGGGCCGGACCGACCGGCGGGGCTGGGTTCGCCTGTCCCCCCGTTATCTGCAACTTCAACTTGCGCGCTACGCGGCGCCCGCGTCCTCTACCCATAAAACACCTCTCGGTTTCTTTAGAGCTTGGCTACCTGGCTGAACGAAAGCTCGACGGGCGTCTCACGCCCGAAGATGGAGACCAGCACCTTCAGCCGCGACTGGTCCACGTTGATGTCGGAGATCTGGCCCTCGAAGTCCGAGAGCGGCCCCCCGATAACCCGCACCGTCTCCCCGACCTCGTAATCCACGGTGGTCTTGACCTTCTCGCGGGCCTCGGCCTCACCCGGGTGCAGCAACCGCTCGACCTCCGCCCGCGAGAGCGGGGTCGGTTTATCCCCGGCGCCGACGATCTGGGTGACGCCCGGCGTCTGGCGAACCAGCTGCCAGGTGTTGTCGTTCATGTCCATGTTCACCAGTATGTAACCGGGAAACTGGCGCTGGACCACCGGGACCTTCTTGCCGTTCTTGATCTCGATGACGCTCTCCGTCGGGATCTTTATCTCCCCGAAAAAGCGTTCTAGGCCGAGGGACTCTATCCGGCGCTCCAGCGTGGTGCGGACCTTGTTCTCGTGCCCGGAGTATGTGTTGACTACGTACCACTTCTTCAAAACAATCCGCTCCTACTACAGGAAGATCAGGCGCGCCAGGTTGTTAAAGACAAAGTCCCAGGCGGCCACGTAAACCCCGAGCGTCACGACCACGATCAACACCACCAGCGTACTCTGCCGGAGTTGATCCCGGTTCGGCCAGTTCACTTTCCGCAACTCGGAGCGCACCCCGCGGATGAACTCCCTCAGCCGCGCGATGCGTCCCTGGGGCTTTCTCTGCTGCATTTTCTTGCCGGCTCCCTTTGTTGCCGCGGAGCCTCGTCTTCTTCCCATCTACTTTCCTCGCCTGGCTTTCTCTTCCGAAGCAGGGCAGGAGGGACTCGAACCCCCGACCTGCGGTTTTGGAGACCGCTGCTCTACCAACTGAGCTACTGCCCTCTGCTACCTGGTCTCCCGGTGCGCCGTGTGTTGCCGGCACCACGGGCAAAACTTGTTTAGCTGGACGCGATCCGGTGTGTTGCGCCGGTTCTTGCGGGTGTGGTAGTTCCGGCGCTTGCACTCGTCACAGGCCAGCGTTACTAATTGTCGCACAACTCTCCTCCAAATCACAGGGACGGGGCCCGCGGGCCCCGTCCCCGCTCGTCGACCTGTCTCTACTCCACTATTTCGGTAACGACACCAGCGCCAACAGTCCGACCACCCTCACGAATGGCGAAGTTGAGCCCCTCGTCCATCGCTATAGGCGAGATCAGCTCCACGTTCATTACCGTGTTGTCCCCGGGCATCACCATCTCCACGCCTTCTTCTAGCTGTATCTCCCCCGTCACGTCCGTCGTCCGGAAGTAGAACTGAGGGCGGTAGTTGGAGAAGAACGGCGTGTGACGCCCTCCCTCTTCTTTGGAGAGCACGTACACCTCGGCCTTGAACTTGGTGTGAGGCGTGATCGTGCCCGGGTGGGCCAGTACCTGACCCCGCTCTATGTCCTCCCGCTTTACTCCTCTCAAGAGAGCCCCTATGTTGTCCCCGGCCTGCGCGCTGTCCATCGACTTGTTGAACATCTCTACGCCCGTTACTACCGTCTTACGGGTAGGCCTTATCCCAACGATCTCTACCTCTTCGTTGAGCTTTATCTCCCCCTGCTCTACACGTCCCGTGGCCACCGTCCCACGGCCCTGGATCGTGAACACGTCTTCTACAGCCAAGAGAAACGGCCTATCGACCGCCCGCTGGGGCTCGGGCACGTAGGTGTCTACGGCCTCCATGAGCTCCATGATGGCCCCCTCGCCCATCTCGCCCTCATCACCTTCGAGCGCCTTCAAGGCAGAGCCTACCACCACGGGGATGTCGTCCCCGGGGAACTCGTACTCCGTTAGTAGCTCCCTCACCTCCATCTCTACCAGCTCAAGGAGCTCCTCGTCGTCTACCATGTCCGCCTTGTTGAGGAACACCACGATGTAGGGCACCCCCACCTGACGAGCCAGAAGTATGTGCTCTCTTGTCTGGGGCATGGGCCCATCTGCCGCACTGACAACCAGTATCGCCCCGTCCATCTGGGCCGCCCCCGTGATCATGTTCTTCACGTAGTCAGCGTGGCCCGGGCAGTCCACGTGGGCGTAGTGCCTGTTGGCCGTGGCGTACTCCTGGTGCGAAGTAGCGATCGTGATGCCCCGCTGCCTTTCTTCGGGGGCGTTGTCTATCTGGTCGAAAGCCACCTCGTGGTTTGCGGTGTCATCGGGGACGTTCTTGGCCAGAACCTTGGTGATGGCCGCCGTCAGCGTGGTCTTGCCGTGGTCTACGTGGCCTATGGTGCCCACGTTCAGGTGCGGCTTGGTCCTCTCAAATCTTCCTTTGGACATCCTCTATCTCCTCCTGCTTTCTACTGGTCGGCTATCTCGGCCGCGATGCTCTTGGGTACCTCGGCGTAGTGGTCGAACTGCATGCTGAAAGTGGCCCGGCCCTGGGTCTTGGAGCGGACGGTGGTGGCGTAGCCGAACATCTCCGACAGCGGCACCATCGCCCGGATGACCTGGCCACCGCCGCGGGAGTCCATGCCCTGGATCTGGCCGCGCCGCGCCGAGAGGTCGCCCATGACGTCGCCCATGAACTCCTCGGGCATGACTACTTCTACGTCCATGACCGGCTCCAGCAGCACCGGGTTAGCCCGCTTAAGGGCCTCCTGTATCGCCATAGAGCCGGCGATGTGGAAGGCCATCTCGTTGGAGTCGACCTCGTGGTATGAGCCGTCTACCAGCTCTACCCGGACATCTACGACCGGGTATCCGGCCACGACGCCGTTGTCCAGCGCCTCCTGGATGCCCTTGTCCACGCTCGGGATGTACTCCCGCGGTATAACGCCGCCGACGATCTTGTTCTCGAACTCGTAGCCCTGCTCGTCGTTGTGCTCGACGTTGATGACCGCGTGGCCGTACTGGCCTCGGCCGCCCGTCTGGCGCACAAAACGGCCCTCGATGCCTTCGACCCGCTTCTTGATCGTCTCCCGGTAGGCCACCTGCGGCTTGCCGATGTTGGCGTCTACCCGGAACTCCCGCAACAACCGGTCCAGGATGATCTCCAGGTGCAGCTCGCCCATGCCGCTGATGATGGTCTGCCCGGTCTCCTCGTCCGTACGGACCGTGAAGGTCGGGTCCTCCTCGGCGAGCCGCTGCAGGGCAACGGTGAGCTTCTCCTGGTCGGCCTTGGTCTTGGGCTCGATAGCCTGCGAGATGACCGGCTCGGGGAAGACCATCTGCTCCAGCACGATCTGCTCGGGGTCGTCCGCCGAGATGAGCGTGTCGCCCGTCCCCGTGTCCGAGAGCCCGATGGCCGCCACCAGCTCCCCGGCGTAGACCTCGTCGCGCTGCTCCCGCGAGTTGGCGTGGAGCTGCAGCAGCCGCCCGACGCGCTCGCGCTTGCCCTTGGTGGTGTTCATGATGTACGAGCCGGCCTTTAGCGTGCCGGAGTACACCCGCATGTACGTCAGCTTGCCGACGTGGGGGTCGGCCTGCACCTTGAACGCCAGCGCCGCCAGCGGGCCGTTCTCGTCGGCCTCGCGGGTGACCTCCTCGCCCTCCATGTTGACGCCCTGGATCGGGGGCACGTCCAGCGGGCTCGGCAGGTAATCTATGACGCCGTCGAGCAGCGGCTGCACGCCCTTGTTCTTGAACGCCGACCCGCAGAACACGGGCGTCATCTGAATGCCCAGCGTGGCCTTGCGGATCGCCGCCCGCAACTCGTCCGCGTCTATCTCCTCGCCCTCCAGGTACATGACCATCAGGTCCTCGTCCTGGTCGGCGACGGCCTCCAGCAGCTTCTCCCGGTACTCCTCGGCGAGCGTCTTCATGTCCTCCGGGATCTCGGTCTCTTCCCACTCGGCCCCGAGGTCGTCCTTGTAGATAATGGCCTTCATCTCGACCAGGTCCACGATCCCCCGGAACTCGGACTCCGCCCCTATCGGGAGCTGCACCGGCACCGCGTTGGCCCCGAGCCGCTCGTGCATCGTGGCAACCGCCTTGTAGAAGTCCGCCCCGATCCGGTCCATCTTGTTGACGAACGCTATGCGCGGAACCCCGTACTTGTCCGCCTGCCGCCACACCGTCTCCGACTGCGGCTCCACCCCGGCCACCGAGTCGAACAAAGCAATCGCCCCGTCCAGCACCCGCAGGCTCCGCTCTACCTCCACCGTAAAGTCCACGTGCCCGGGCGTGTCTATAATGTTAACCCGGTGCTGCTCCTGCACGCGGCTGTGCACCATGTCCTCGGCGGTGCTCTTCCCGTTTTTCGAGGAGCCTTCGATACCGCCCCAGAAAACGGTGGTCGCGGCGGAGGTAATGGTGATGCCGCGTTCGCGCTCCTGGCTCATCCAGTCCATAACGGCGTTACCGTCGTGGACCTCGCCCAGCTTGTGGGTGAGGCCGGTGTAGAGCAGGATGCGCTCGGTCGTCGTCGTCTTGCCCGCGTCGATGTGCGCCATGATCCCGATGTTTCGGACCCGGCGCAGCGGGATCTTTCTAGCTACCTGTACAGCCATGGTCTCCTGATCACCACCTGTAATGTGCGAACGCCCGGTTGGCCTCGGCCATCCGGTGGGTTTCCTCTTTGCGGCGGACGCTCGAACCGATGTTGTCGTTGGCGTCCAGGATCTCGCCCGCCAGCCGGCGGCCCATCGTCTTCTCCCGGCGGGAGCGGGCGAAGTTGACCATCCAGCGGAGGGCCAGGGTGTTGGCCCGGCGCGGCGCGACCTCGACCGGAACCTGGTAGGTGGCGCCGCCTACCCGGCGGCTCTTCACCTCGATGCGGGGCCGGATGTTGTCCAGGGCGTTGTTCAGCACCGTCACCGGGGTGCTGCCGGTACGCTCCTCTATAACCGAGAGCGCGTCGTAGACGTGCCTCTCGGCTTTGCTCTTCTTGCCGTCCAGCATGACCTTGTTGATCAGCTGCTGCACGAGCACGCTCCCGTAGACGGGGTCCGGCGTGATCTTTTTCTTTGGTGGGGCTGCGCGCCTCGGCATCTCCTATATCCTTCCCGCTACTTCTTGGTCCCGTACTTGGAGCGCCCCTGCTTGCGGTCGTTGACGCCCAGGGTGTCCAGCGCGCCCCGCACCACCTTGTAGCGCACGCCCGGCAGGTCCTTTACCCGGCCGCCGCGAACCAGCACCACGGAGTGCTCCTGCAGGTTGTGCCCCTCGCCCGGAACGTAGGCCGTAACCTCCATACCGTTCACCAGCCGCACGCGGGCGATCTTGCGCAGGGCGGAGTTCGGCTTTTTCGGCGTGGTGGTCGACACGCGGGTACACACCCCGCGCTTCTGGGGCGAACCCTGAAGCGCCGGCGTCGCCGTCTTCTCCTTCTGCTTTTTACGCTCGTGGCGGACAAGCTGGTTCGTCGTGGGCATGGCCGCGCCTTCCTCTCTGTTTCTGTGGAAAAGGGGCTTACAACAAAATACGCGCCGCGGTGCCGGAGCGATCGTAACCGCTCGTAACCGCGACGCATTATTTTAGGCTCAGGAAGCGGCTATGTCAAGCTCCTCGACATCCCGCGTCTCGTAGCCCTCGACGGTAACGGTGAGCTGCCGGTAGCGGGGCAGCCCCGTGGCCGCCGGGATGAGCTTGCCGATGATCACGTTCTCCTTCAGGCCGGCGAGGTCGTCCATCTTGCCCTCGATGGCCGCGTCCGTGAGCACCCGGGCGGTCTCCTGGAAGGAAGCCGCCGAGAGGAAGCTGTCGGTGGCGAGCGAGGCCTTGGTTATACCCATGAGAACCGTGTGGTACTCGGCCGGCCGGCCGCCCTCCGCTTCGACCCGCTCGTTCTCGGCCCGCACGGTAAAGCGGTCGGCGACCTGCTCGGGGAGCAGGGCCGTGTCGCCGGGGTCGTCCACTACGACCTTGCGCAGCATCTGGCGCACGATCACCTCTATGTGCTTGTCGTGGATGTCCACGCCCTGGGCCTTGTACACCCGCTGGACCTCTTCGACCAGGTAGCGCTCGGTGGCGGTGGTGTCCCGACCGTAGCGCAGGTCGTTCTCCAGGATGGCGTGCGGGTAGAGGGCACCGTCCGTCAGCGGGGTGTTGGCCCGGATCTCCGCGCCCTCGGTAATCTCCGGGCGCAGGAGCTGGCGTTCCACCGTGTAGGACCGGCTCTCGGTCCCGTCGGGCGAGGTTATGACCACCTGGATCATGCGGTCGGACTCCGCCTCCTCGAGGGTGACGTGGCCGTCGATGTCCGAGATGGTGGCCTCGGCCTTGGGGTGACGGGCTTCGAAAAGCTCCTGGACCCTCGGCAGACCGGTCGTGATGTCCTCCCCGGCGATACCACCGGT
The DNA here is from genome assembly GCA_004563715.1 of Actinomycetota bacterium. GTDB lineage: Bacteria > Actinomycetota > Rubrobacteria > Rubrobacterales > Rubrobacteraceae > SIRX01. Next base: position 10,849 of record SIRX01000153.1, read on the forward strand.
GTGGAACGTCCGCATCGTAAGCTGGGTGCCCGGCTCGCCAATAGACTGGGCCGCGATGATGCCGACGGCCTCGCCCACGTCCACGGGACGGTACGTGCTGAGAGCCCGCCCGTAGCAGGCCTGGCACACGCCGTGCGGGTTATCGCACTTGGAAGGCGTGCGCACCGGGACCATCGTCTCGCGCGGCAGCCGCTCCCGCCAGGAAGCCAGCAGCCGCGGCGTGATGTCCGCGCCGGTCTCCGCGACGACCTCGCCCGTCTCCGGGTGCACCAGGTCGCGGGCCAGAAAACGGGCCGCAACGGATTCGTTGGCGTCGCCCCGGCCGCCACCCAGGTACAGCGGCAACTCGATGAAGCCGTCGGTGCCGCAGTCCTCGCCGCTGACGACCACGTCCTGGGCCACGTCCACCAGCCGGCGGGTCAGGTAGCCCGAGTCGGCGGTCCTGAGGGCGGTGTCGGCCTGGCCCTTCCGGGCGCCGTGGGTGGAGGTGAAGTACTCTAGCACCGAGAGGCCCTCCATGAAGTTGCTCTTCACAGGCTCGTCGATGATCTCGCCCTTCGTGTTCGTCATCAGGCCGCGCATCCCGGCGAGCTGGGTGATCTGGGAGTAGTTACCCCGGGCGCCGGAGTTGGCCATCATGTAGACCGGGTTCAGTCGCCACAGGTTCTCCTTCATGGCGTCTTCGACCTCGTTCTTGGCCTGGGTCCAGAGGCCGATGACCCGTTCGAGGCGCTCGTCGTCGGAGATAAAGCCCTGGTCCCACTGGTCCTCGATCTCGTCCACGAGGCCCTCGTAGCGGCCCATGATCTCCTGCTTCTGCTCGGGCACGACGATGTCGTTCTTGCCGATGGAGACGCCGGCCCGGGTGGCCGTGTGGAAGCCCACCCGCTTGAGGGTGTCCAGAAGCTGGCTCACGAGCTCCGTGGGGTAGCGGTCCACGTACTCGGCGACGAGGCTCTTGATCTCGCCCTTCTTCAACGTGTGGTTGACGTAGTTGTACGTGGAGGGTTCGTAGGCGTCGCCCAGGTAGTCCCGCAGCGTCTGCTCGACGTTCTCGTTGAAGAGCACCCGGCCTAGGGTGGTCTCCATCCGCTCGCCGTTGCGGCGGGCGATGACCTTGTCGTGGAGCTTGAGCGTGCCCTCTTTGTAGGCCGCCTCGGCCTCGTCGTAAGAGGAGATGAGGCCCTTGACCTCCTGCTCCCCGAACTCCTCCGGCGCGTAGGTGATGTAGTAGAGCCCGAGCACCATGTCCTGCGACGGGACCGCGATGGGCCGGCCGTCCGCCGGCAGCAGGATGTTCTGGGTCGAGAGCATCAGCACCCGCGCCTCGGCCTGCGCCTCCGGCGAGAGCGGCACGTGGACCGCCATCTGGTCGCCGTCGAAGTCCGCGTTGAACGCGGCGCACACCAGCGGGTGGACCTGGATGGCCTTGCCCTCCACCAGCACCGGCTCGAACGCCTGGATACCCAGACGGTGGAGCGTCGGGGCGCGGTTCAGGAGCACGGGGTGCTCCTTGATCACGTCCTCTAGCACGTCCCAGACCTCGGGCCGCAGGCGCTCGACCATTTGCTTCGCGCTCCGGATGTTCGGTGCGAGCGCCCGATCTACGAGCACCTTCATCACGAACGGCTTGAACAACTCGACCGCCATGAGGCGCGGTAGGCCGCACTGATGCATCTGGAGGTTCGGGCCGACCACGATGACCGAACGGCCCGAGTAGTCCACCCGCTTGCCCAGCAGGTTCTGCCGGAACCGGCCCTGCTTGCCCTTGAGCATGTCGCTCAAAGACTTCAGCGCCCGGTTGCCCGCGCCGGTCACGGCGCGCCCGCGGCGGCCGTTGTCGAAGAGGGCGTCCACGGCCTCCTGGAGCATCCGCTTCTCGTTGTTCACGATCACGTCGGGCGCGCCCAGGTCCAGCAGCCGCTTGAGCCGATTGTTCCGGTTTATGACGCGCCTGTATAGATCGTTCAGGTCGCTCGTGGCGAAGCGCCCGCCGTCGAGCTGGACCATCGGCCGGAGGTCCGGCGGCAACACCGGTATAGCCTCCATAACCATCCACGCGGGATTGTTACCGCTGGCGCGGAAGGCGTCCACGACCTTCAGGCGCTTTATGGCCTTCTGGCGCTTCTGGCCCCGCGACTCGTTGACCGTGTCGCGCAGGTCCTGGGCCTCCTCTTCGAGGTCCACCTGGCTTATCAGGTCCCGGACGGCCTCGGCGCCCATGCCGCCCCGGAAGTACACGCCGTAGCCGTACTCGTCGCCGAAGCGGTCCTTCATCTCGCGGAAGAGCTCCTCGTCGTCCACGATCTGGCGCGGCTCCAGCGTCTGGAACTCCTCCCAGGCACGCCGGACGAGCTCTATCTGGTCGTTCATGGAGCGCCGGATGTCCGCGATGGTCTCCTCGGCCTCTTTGTAGACCCGGGATATGGCGGCTTCGCGCTCCTCCTCCGGAATATCTCCGTACTCCTCGGTCAACTCGTCCGCCGAGCTCTCGCCCTTTATTACGCTCTCGCGCTTGGTGCGGAGCGCCTGGGCCTGCAAGACCTCCTCGTCCCGGTCTTCTTCGAGCTGCCGGATCTCCTCCTCGACCTGGTTGCGCAGGCTGTCGATGTCGTTCGCCCGCTCCTCCCGGTCGACCCAGGTGACGATGGAGGAGGCAAAGTACAGCACCCGGTCCAGGTCCTTGGGACTGATGTCCAGCAGGTAGCCCATCCGGCTCGGCACGCCCTTCACGAACCACACGTGGGCGATCGGGGCGGCCAGCTCGATGTGGCCCATCCGGTCGCGCCGCACGCGGGAGCGGGTGACCTCCACCCCGCACCGCTCGCAGATAATGCCCTTGAAGCGGATCCTCTTGTACTTGCCGCAGTAGCACTCCCAGTCCTTGGACGGACCGAAGATGCGCTCGCAGAAGAGGCCGTCCTTCTCAGGCCGCAGGGTGCGGTAGTTGATGGTCTCGGGCTTGGTGACCTCGCCGCGGGACCACTCCCGGATCTCCTCGGCCGCAGCGAGGCCGATGGAGATCTTCTCCAGCTTGTTTATGTCTATGTCGCGCTCGGTGTTGCTGCGCACTACGCCTTGCTGCACTCTCTACATACCTCCCGTGGAGAAGGTGTCCGGTGTCTCATCCAGGTTGCCCGAAGGCTCCTCGCGGGTGAGGTTTATGCCCAGGGCGCGGGCGGCCTCGTCCCAGTCGGTGCGGTCCTGGTCCTCGCTGGCGGCCTCCGCGTTGTAGACCGGCTTGACCGAGAGCCCGAGCGACTGCATCTCCTTGAGCAAGACCTTGAAGCTCGCCGGCACCTGTGGGTCCGGGATGTTCTCGCCCTTCACTATCGACTCGTAGCTCTTGACCCGGCCCACGCGGTCGTCGCTCTTTATGGTGAGCAGCTCCTGGAGGGTGTGCGCCGCGCCGTAGGCTTCGAGCGCCCACACCTCCATCTCACCGAACCGCTGCCCGCCGAACTGCGCCTTGCCGCCCAGCGGCTGCTGGGTGACCAGCGAGTACGGGCCGGTGGAGCGCGCGTGGATCTTGTCGTCCACCAGGTGCAGCAGCTTCAGGATGTACATGTAGCCGACCGTGATCCGGCCGTCAAACGGCTCGCCGGTACGCCCGTCGTAGAGCGTGACTTTGCCGCCGCGGCCCATGCCGACCTCGGAGGTGCCGTTGGAGCGGACTTCCTCTATGGCCTCGTTTATGTCCTCGACCTCGGCGCCCGCGAACACCGGCGTCGAGACGAAGGTCGGGCCGACGCCGTTTCCGCCGAAGCCGTTACCCGCGGCCCATCCCAGGTGGGTCTCCAGGATCTGTCCGATGTTCATCCGGCTCGGCACGCCGAGCGGCGAGAGGATCACGTCCACCGGCCGGCCGTCGGCCATGAACGGCATGTCCTCTTCGGGCACGATCTTGGAGATGACGCCCTTGTTGCCGTGCCGGCCGGCGAGCTTGTCGCCCTCGGCGATCTTGCGCTTGGTCGCCACGAAGACGCGCACCATCTCGTTGACCCCGGGCTGCAGCTCATCGCCGGCGTCCCGCGAGAAGCGCTTGACGTCTATGACGACGCCGCCCTCGCCGTGCGGGACCTTCAGCGAAGAGTCCTTTACCTCGCGCGCCTTCTCGCCGAAGATCGCGCGCAAGAGCTTCTCCTCCGGCGTCGGCTCGGACTCGCCTTTGGGGGTGACCTTGCCGACCAGCACGTCGCCCGAGTTCACCTCGGCCCCGATGCGGATGATGCCGTCGGAGTCGAGGTTCATCAGCACGTCGTCGGAGGCGTTGGGGATGTCGCGGGTTATCTCCTCGGGGCCCAGCTTGGTGTCGCGGGCCTGCACCTCGTACTCCTCGATGTGTATGGAGGAGAGGGTGTCGTCCTTGACGAGCCGCTCGGAGATGATGATCGCATCCTCGAAGTTGTAGCCCTCCCACGGCATGAACGCGACGAGCAGGTTCTTGCCGAGCGCAAGCTCGCCCTCGTCCGTGGAGGAGCCGTCGGCCAGCACGGTGCCGGCCTCGACATTCTCCCCCTCGGAGACCAGCGGCCGCTGGTTGACGCAGGTGCCTTGGTTGGAACGTTCGAACTTCCTCAGCCGGTACCGGTCAGTCTCGCCGTCCTCCCGGCGGACCACGATCCCGTCCGCTGCCACACGCTCCACCTTGCCCGCCTCACGCGCGAGGACCACCTCTCCGGCGTCGACGGCTGCCCGGAACTCCATGCCGGTACCAACGTACGGGGCCTCGCTCCTCAAGAGCGGAACCGCCTGCTTCTGCATACCGGAGCCCATCTGCGCGCGCACCGCGTCGTCGTGCTCCAAGAAAGGGATCAGGGACGTAGCCACCGAGACGGTCTGAAGCGGGGCAACGTCCATGTAGTCAACCTCGTCAGGTGAGACGGTCGAGACCTCGCCGCCCTTCCTACGCGCGAGCGT
>SIRX01000154.1 GCA_004563715.1 Actinomycetota bacterium
GAGGTCGCGGGTCAACAAGGCCCGCGCGGGCACCTTCGCCAAGGTGGACACGCCGCCGCGCCGCTACCTGAAGGAGCTGCGGGGCGTGTCGGGCGAGGTCGGCGAGAGCCTCGGCCCGGACGTGTTCGAGGTCGGGGACAAGGTCGACGTGAGCGCGACCGCCAAGGGCAAGGGTTTCCAGGGGACCATTAAGCGCCACGGCTTCCACCGGGGACCGATGACGCACGGCTCGCACAACATCCGCCAGCCCGGCTCCGTTGGGGCCTCGGCGGACCCGGCCCGGATCTTCAAGGGACAGAAGATGCCGGGGCAGATGGGCAACAAGGGTGTCACCGTGCGCAACCTGCGGGTCGTCAACGTGGACCCGGAGAACAACGAGCTCTGGGTGCGCGGCGGCGTGCCGGGCGGCAAGAACGCCGTGGTTTTTATTCGGAAGGCGGGTGAGTAGCATGGCGGAGGCACAGGTTTTCGACGCCCGCAGCGGCGAGAAAAGCTCGTTGGAGCTCGAAGGCCCGAGGTTCCAGACGGAGCCGAAGGAGCACGTTATCCACCGGGCCGTCGTGGCGGAGCTGGACGCCCGGAGGGCCTACACGGCCGCCACCAAGGGCCGCAGCGACGTCCGGGGGTCCGGGGCGAAGCTGTACCGCCAGAAGGGAACCGGCCGGGCGCGGGCCGGGGACGTCAAGTCCCCGATCCGGGTCGGGGGCGGTGTCTGGGGCGGTCCCAAACCCAAGCCGGCCCGCTACGGCAAGCGCATAAACCGCAAGGAAGCCCGCGCGGCTTTCGACGGCGCGCTCTCGGCCAAGGCCGCCGACGGCGAACTGTACGTTCTCGACTCCCTGAGCTTCGAGGAGCCCTCGACCCGAAAGGCGAAGGAGCTGTTCGACCGGATGGAGCTGGAGGGGCCGGTGCTGCTCGTTCTTTCCGAAGACGATGCCGGTGCGACGCTCTCCTTCAGGAACCTGTCCGGCGTCAGCATAACCTACCCGGGTGAGTACGGGGTCTACGAGCTGTTGCGGGCACGGGAGGTAGTGTTCTCCCGGGCGGCCTACAACCGCCTGGCCGGAAGTCAGGAGGAAGGGTAGATGGACCCGCACAAGATCATAATCCGCCCGGTCATCTCCGAGAAGAGCTACAACCTCATCGAGGTGGAGGACCAGTACACCTTCGAGGTCGACCGGCGGGCGAACAAGAACCAGATAAAGGCTGCCGTCGAGGAGGCGTTCGACGTGAGGGTCCAGAGGGTCAACACCGTGAACGTCAAGAGCAAGCCCAAGCGCCAGGGGCTCTCCAGCGGCCGCACCTCGTCGTGGAAAAAGGCCGTCGTCAAGCTGGCCGAGGGCGAGCGCATAGAGCTGTTCGAGGGGGTATAGGATGCCGGCGATACGTTACAGACCAGTTACCGCGGGCCGGAGAAACTCCTCGGTCCTCACCCGGGACTCCGTTACCCGGGAGAGGCCGGAGAAGAGCCTTCTCCGCAAGTTGAACAAGAAGGGTGGCCGCAACAACAAGGGCCGCATCACCACGCGGCACCAGGGCGGCGGCCACAAGCGGCGCTACCGGCTCATAGATTTCAAGCGCAACAAGGACGGCGTGCCGGCCACGGTCGCGGCCATCGAGTACGACCCGAACCGCTCGGCCAACATCGCGCTGCTCCACTACCACGACGGCGAAAAGCGCTACATCCTGGCCCCGCGCAACCTGACGGTAGGGTCCGTCGTGATGAGCGGGCCGGACGCGGAGGTGGAGGTGGGCAACGCCCTGCCGCTCAACCGCATCCCGGTGGGCACCGTGATCCACAACGTGGAGCTGGAGCCGGGGCGCGGGGCGCAGATGGCCCGGAGCGCCGGGACCAGCGCCCAGCTCGTCGCCCGGGAGGGGGACCTGGTCACGCTGCGGCTCCCCTCGGGCGAGCGGCGGAGGGTGCGCTCCGGGTGCCGGGCCACGGTCGGGGTCGTCGGCAACCAGTCGCACCAGAACGTGCGCTGGGGCAAGGCGGGCCGCAAGCGTCACCTCGGCATAAGGCCGACGGTGCGCGGCACGGTCATGAACCCGGTGGACCACCCGCACGGCGGCGGCGAGGGCAAGAGCACGCCGGGCCGGGCGCCGGTCACGCCGTGGGGCAAGCCGACCCTCGGCTCGCCCACCCGTAAAAAACACAAGCGGTCGGACGCCATGATCGTGCGCCGCCGCCGGAAAGGAAGGAGGCGCTAGATGACGCGATCCTCTAAAAAAGATCCTTACGTCGAGGAGAAGCTCATGGAGCGCATCCTCAGGATGAACGAGAACAACGAGCGCCGGATGCTCAAGACCTGGAGCCGGGCGAGCGTTATCTACCCCGAGTTCGTGGGCCACACCATCGCCGTTCACGACGGGCGCAAGCACGTGCCCGTGTTCTGCACGGAGAGCATGGTCGGCCACCGGCTCGGCGAGTTCGCCCCGACCCGGACCTTCCGGACCCACGTCAAGGGCGACCGGACCGCGAGGAGGCGCTGATGCGGGCCGTAGCCAAGTACGTGCGCGTCGCGCCGCGCAAGGCGCGGCTCGTGGCCGACGAGGTCCGCGGTAAGGGTTTCCCGGAAGCTATCAGCGCCCTGCAGTTCACCAACAAGCGGGCCGCCGACCTCCTGGGGGACGTGATCAACAGCGCCGCGGCCAACGCCGAGAACAACTTCGACATGGATCCCGAAGAGCTGTTCGTGCGCGAGATCCGGGTCGACGAAGGCCCGACGATCAAACGCTACCGGGCGCGGGCCATGGGACGGGCGACGATGATCCGCAAGCGCACCAGCCACATTACCGTGGAGCTGGCCGCAGCCCCGGAGACTCTGGCCGCCGTTACCGCCGACGTAGACACGCCCGGAGACGAGGAGGAAGAGTAATGGGCCAGAAAGTACACCCGGAGGGCTTCCGCCTCGGCGTAAAGCGCAGGGGCGAGAAGGTCGACTTCAAGAGCAGTTGGTACTCCGAGAGGGATTACGCTGAGCTCCTGGGGGAGGACCTCAAGATCCGGGAACACATAGAGAAGAAGCTCACGCGGGCCGGCATAGCGAACATCCAGATCCGCAAGGCCGCCGAGCAGGGCGAGGTGGTCGTGGACATCCACACCGCCCGCCCCGGCATCGTTATCGGTAAGGGCGGCAGCGAGGTGGACGCACTGCGCCGCGACCTTGAGCGCCTCACCAACAAGAAGGTGCAGGTCAACGTGCGCGAGGTCTCGCGGCCCGAGCTCAACGCGGCGCTCGTAGCCGAGTCGATAGCCGAGCAGCTCGAAGGCCGGGCCGCCTTCCGGCGCACCATGAAGCGGGCGCTCACCAGCGCCATGCGCAGCGGCGCCGAGGGCGTCAGGATCCGGTGCGGCGGCCGGCTCGGCGGCATCGAGATGAGCCGCGAGGAGACCATCTCCGAGGGCCGGGTTCCGCTGCACACGCTCGACGCGGACATCGACTACGGTTTCAAGGAGGCCAAGACCCAGATGGGCCAGATCGGCGTAAAGGTCTGGATAAACCACGGGGTGCACGACGACGAGGTAGGGGGTAGGGTCTGATGCTCGTACCCAAAAAGCTCAAGTACCGCAAGCCCCACCGGGGCCGGATGCGGGGCCAGGCCAAGGGCGGCACCGAGGTGCAGTTCGGCGAGTACGGGCTGCAAGCGCTGGAGCCGGCCTGGATCACCAACCGCCAGATAGAGGCGGCCCGGATCGCGATGACCAGGAAGATCAAGCGTGGCGGGAAGGTCTGGATCAACATCTTCCCCCACAAGCCGGTGACCAAGAAGCCTGCCGAGACCCGGATGGGCAGCGGCAAGGGTAACCCCGAGGACTACGTGGCCGTCGTCAAGCCCGGCCGCGTGATGTTCGAGATGAGCGGCGTGGACGAGGCCCTGGCGCGCGAGGCCATACGGCTCGCCGCGCAGAAGCTCCCGATAAAGACCCGCTTCGTAGTGCGGGGGGGTGGTCAGTAGTGAAGGTGGCGGAGGTCCGCGAGCTGGATGTCGAGGAGTTGGAGCGGCGTCTCGCCGAGACCCGGCGGGAGCTGTTCAACCTGCGCTTCCAGCACGCCACGGGACAGTTAGAGAACACGGGTCAGCTAAAAGAAGTGCGGAAAAACATCGCCCGGATCCTGACCGTGCTGAACAAAAAGAAGCAGGAGAAGTAAATGTCGGAAGATCGGACAGAGAACCAGGAGCTTACGGAGGGCCTCGAAGAAGCTTCCGTAGGCTCTGCGCCGAGGATAGACCTGGACGAAGGGCCGGTGCAGACCGACCCGGAGCGCGGCAGCCGCAAGGAGCGCGTCGGCATGGTCGTCTCGGACGCCCCGGAGAAGACGGTGACCGTCGCGGTCGAAACGCTGGTGCGCCACCCGCTCTACAAAAAGCGCGTGCGGCGCTCCAAGAAGTTCCTCGTTCACGACGAGGGCAACGAGGCGCGTGTGGGCGACACGGTGCGGATCATCGAGACCCGGCCCATCTCACGGCGCAAGCGGTGGCGGCTGGCGAACATCGTATCGAGGGCCGAGTAATGATCCAGCAGGAGTCAAAACTTACGGTGGCCGACAACTCCGGCGCCCGGAGCCTCCTCTGTATCCGGGTGCTCGGCGGCAGCAAGCGGCGCAGCGCCGGTGTGGGAGACGTGGTCGTGGCCTCGGTCAAGGAAGCTACGCCGGGTGGCGCGGTCCGCAAGGGCGACGTGGTCCGGGCCGTGGTGGTGCGTACCAAAAAGGAGACGCGCCGGGACGACGGCTCGTACATCCGCTTCGGGGAGAACGCCGGGGTCGTCATCAACCCGGACGGCGCTCCCCGGGGGACGCGCATCTTCGGGCCCGTGGCCCGCGAGCTCCGGGACAAGGGTTACACGAGGATCATATCGCTGGCTCCGGAGGTGTTGTAGAGATGGGTTTGAAGATAAAGCGCGGGGATACCGTGGTGGTCATCTCCGGCAAAGAAAAAGGTAAACGCGGCGAGGTCGAGCGGGTTATCCCCCGGGAGAACCGGGTGGTCGTGGGCGGGGTAAACATCCGCACCAAGCACGCCCGGCCGAGCCAGACCAACCAGCAGGGGCTCTACACCTTCGAGGCCCCGATACACGTCTCGAACGTGATGCTGGTGGACCCCGGCTCCGGGGAGCCTACCCGGGTGGGCCACCGGTTTACCGAGTCTGGAGAGAAGCTCCGGGTGAGCAAGAAGTCCGGGGAGGACATAGATGGCTAGGCTAAGAGATAGGTACGTGGAGGAGATCGCCCCGGCCCTCAAGGAGCGGTTCGGGATCGAGAACCCCATGCAGATACCGAAGCTGGAGAAGATCGTGGTCAACATGGGCGTTGGGGAGGCCGTGCAGAACAGCCGGGCCCTCGACGGCGCGATGGAGGACCTGGCGAAGATCACCGGCCAGAAGGCCCAGGTCCGGCGGGCGCGCAAGAGCATCGCCGGGTTCAAGATCCGGGACGGCATGCCGGTCGGGGCGCGGGTCACGCTGCGGGGCGAGCGGATGTGGGAGTTTCTGGACCGTTTGATCTCCGTGGCGCTCCCGAGGGTGAGGGACTTCCGGGGCGTGAGCCCCCGCTCCTTCGACGGTCGCGGCAACTACGCGCTGGGCCTGCGGGAGCAGCTCATCTTCCCCGAGATCTCTTACGACTCCATAGACGCGACGCGGGGGCTCGACGTAGCCGTCGTGACCACCGCGGAGACCGACGAGGAGGCGCGGGAGTTGCTGCGGCTGCTCGGGATGCCCTTCCGCCAGAGCTGAGAGAGGTTTATATGCCCAGAAAAGCGCTGATAGAGAAGCAGAAGAAAAAGCAGAAGTACTCGACGCGGGAGTACAACCGCTGCCAGCGGTGCGGCCGCGCGCACGGCTACTACCGCAGGTTTGGCCTGTGCCGGATCTGCCTGCGGGAGCTGGCGCACGAGGGGAAGATTCCCGGCGTAACGAAAGCGAGTTGGTAGGTAGAGTATGGCGGTAAACGATCCTATAGCGGACTTCCTGACCCGCATACGCAACGCGGGGCTGGCGAAGCACGAGACGGTCGAGATCCCGAACTCCAGGCTGAAGGCCGAGATGGCCCGCATCCTGAAGGAGGAGGGATACATCGAGGACTACACAGAACGGGGTTCGGGGGCGGAGGCGCGCCTGATCATCGAGTTGAAGTACGGCCCCGACGGGCGGCGGGCCATTACGGGGCTGCGGCGTATGAGCCGTCCCGGACGGCGCGTCTACCGCAAGCAGTCGGACATTCCCCGGGTGCTCGACGGCCTCGGGGTGGCCATACTCTCGACCTCGCGGGGGATACTCACCGACCACGCGGCCCGCAGGCAGGGCATCGGCGGCGAGGTCCTCTGCTTTGTGTACTAGGAGGGTTGGAGAGCATGTCGAGGATAGGTAAGGCGCCAGTCGAGGTTCCGGGCGGCGTGCAGGTAGAGATATCGGGCCGCGCCGTGAA
>ML214234.1:0-2111 GCA_004563715.1 Actinomycetota bacterium
CTCGCCGACGAGGCCCAGGTACGTCCGGTGCGGGTCGGCGTTGGAGAGGACGACTTCGGCCTCGAAGGAGCGGCCGTCCGTCAGGTGGACGCCACGGGCTGTGCCGTCTTCTATCTCGATGCCGGACACCTCCGCGCCGGTGAGGATCTCCGCGCCGTGCTCCCGGGCCGAGGCGGCGACGGCCTCGGCCACCGCGCCCATGCCGCCGCGCACGAAGCCCCAGGCGCCCTGGTGGCCGCCCACGTTCCCGATGATGTGGTGGAACTTCACGTAGGCGGTCCCCGGCGAGCGCGGCCCGGCGTTCGTCCCGATAACGCCCCCGACCGAGAGCGGCGCCTTTACCTCCTCGGACTCGAAGTACTCGTCCAGAAGCTCCGCGATGCTCGCCCGCGTGAGCCTGCGCCAGTCCTCCTCGCCCTCTGGGCCGTCGAAGGCCCGTGCCAGCGCCGCTTCCGAGGGAGCGGGGCCCAGGAGTAGCGGGCGCATGCGGGCGATGATGCGGTCCCACATCGCCCAGTATGCGTCGTAGGCTTCGGCGTCCTGCTTTGAGAACTTGCGGATCTGGGCCTTCGTCTTCTCCTCGTCGAGGAAGGACATGAGGTAGCGGCCGTCGGGGAAGGGGACGAAGTACTGCGGGTCGAAGGGCCTGACGTCGTAGCCGTGGCGCGCGAGGTCCAGGTCCCGGATGACCTCGGGCAGCAGCAGGTTGCACACGTAGGAGCAGGTCGAGAGCTTGTAGCCGGGCCAGGGCTCCTCTGTGACGGTCGCGCCGCCGATGACCTCGCGCCGCTCCAGGACGAGCACCTTCTTGCCGGCCCGCGCCAGATAAGCGGCCGAGATCAGGCCGTTGTGCCCCGATCCCACGACGACGGCGTCGTAACGTCCGCCGTTCATCCGGAGAGCTCCGTCCGGCCGAGCTTCATCAGGTGCGCCGGCCCTTCCGAGGTCTCCACGGACTTGAAGTGCCGGAACCCCGCCTTCTCGTAGGCCCGGATGGCGGCCTCGTTCTCCGGCTCGGGGTCTATGATGCAGACTTCGATGTTCCCGTCCGCGAAGACGACCTCTTCGAGGAAACGCCGGATCAGGCGCGGCCCGAGCCCCCGGTACAGCAAACCTTCCTCCCCGATAAACAGGTCCACGCCGGCGGAGCCCTCGATGCCCACGAGATCTGTGTACTCCTCGTCGTCGGAGACGTGGTACGTCTGGATGTAGCCGATGGGCCGGCCGCCGTACAGGATCAGGTACGGCTCGACCGGCTCGCGGCCCTCGATGTACGCGGAGTACCGGGCGGACACCTCCTCGTAGGTGCCGGCGTCCGCATGCCACCAGCGGTACACGTGCGGCGTGTGGAGCCAGCGGTGTACGAGCGGCAGGTCTCTGGCCTTCAGCCGCTCGAAGCGGAACTTGCCCGTGCCCTGTCCAGCCTCTCTGGTCTCTACCCCGGCTTTCAAAACGGACCTTTCACGCGTACTGGCACTCCGCCACCGCGCCGCGCAGCCGCTGCTTGCCCCAGCGGCGCAGCGGCGCCCCGTGGGATAGGACGACCGTCTCGAAGTCCTCCCGGACGAGCCTCGCCGCCGAGCGCTTCGCCAGCGGCGGGTCAACACAGACCGCCCGGCGGACGCCGACCCGGAGCTTCTTCGGCAGGCACCCGAAGGCGTCGGCGGTAAAGAGCAACCCGTCCTCGTCGCGCAGCAGCGAGACGTGGCCCGGCGTGTGGCCGGGTGTGGAGATCAGGCGGAAGCCCGCCACTAAGTCTCCTTCCGCCATCACCCTCTCGACGGGGACGCCCGGCGGCCGGGCGTTGCGGGTCATACGGCGCAGAAACGGGCTCATCTGTGGATCGTAGCCGCGCCGGGCGGAGATCACCGCCGCTTCATGCTCCGTGGCCGCTACCGTCACGTGCGGCGCCCACTCCACGACGCCCCTCAGGCCACCGGTGTGGTCGTCGTGCTGGTGCGTGATAAACACGAGCTTCAGGTCCTCCGGCCCGCTGCCCAGCGTGGCGAGGGCCTCTTGTATCCGCTTCACGCTGCTGGCGATGCCGGTGTCTATGAGCGTCCAGCCGTCGCCGTCCTCGACGAGCAGGACGTTTACGGCGTTCGGGAGCC
>ML214234.1:2887-54799 GCA_004563715.1 Actinomycetota bacterium
AGATGATAAAGGGATCCTTCCCGCCCAGCTCGAGGTTCGCCCGGATCAGGCGCTCCGCGGCGGCGACCCCGACCTTGCGCCCCGTCTCCTGGCTGCCGGTAAAGGCGACCAGGTCTACGCCGGGGTGACGCACGAGCATCTCGCCCACGTCGCCCGCGCCGTAGACGACCTGCAGGAGCCCTTCCGGCAGCCCCTCCATAAGCTCCGCCATCCGGCGGGTAGCCAGGGGTGTTTCTTCGGAAGGCTTGAGGATCACGGCGTTCCCGGCGGCGAGCGCGGGGGCCACCTTCCAGGCCGCGAGCAGCAGCGGGAAGTTCCAGGGCACGATGCAGGCGACGGTGCCCACAGGCTCCTTTATGACGAGGGCCAGTTGCTGCGGCTCGATGGGGGCGGGCAGGTAGCCCACGGAGTCGCGGGCGATCTCGCCGTAGTAGTCGAAGCAGGCCGCTGTCCAGCCGACTTCGTCGTGGTTCTCGATGTAGGGCTTGCCGCCCTCCAGGGTCATGGTCTCGGCCAGCTCGTCCGCGTGGTCGCGCAGGTTGCGGGCGAGGTCGTGGAACAGCTCCGCCCGGTCGAGCCCGGCGAAACCCTGCCACTCCTCGAAGCCGGCGCGGGCCTTCTCCGCGGCGGCGTCAAGCTCCCCGCGGGATGTGGTCTCTATCTCCTCTATCGGCTCCCCGGTCGCCGGGTTGACGACCGGGAGAGAATTGCCTTCAGTCAACGGTCCTCCTTTCCCATGAAAAAGCGGCTCCCGCCGAGGATCAGGATCATCGTCGCCACCAGGATCACGGTGGAGAGGGCGTTGATGACCGGCGAGACACCGAACTTTATCATCGAGTATATCTTGAGCGGCAGCGTGCTCGACCCGACCCCGGCGACGAAGAACGTGATCACGAAATCGTCGAACGAGAGCGTGAACGCGAGCAAGGCCCCGGCCATCACGCCCGGCAGTATGAGCGGCAGCGTCACCCGCAAAAAGGTGGTGACCGGGTTTGCGCCGAGGTCTTGGGCCGCTTCCTCTATGGACTCGTCCATGCCCGAGAGCCGGGCGCGCACAACGATGGTGACGAACGAGATGTTGAACGCCACGTGGGCGATGATGATGGTCGTGAGCCCGAGCCCGAAGCCCACGGCCACAAAGAACGCCAGCAGGCTCACGCCGACCACGATCTCCGGCATGACCGTCGCGGCGTAGATGGTGGAGTCGGCGAAGCTCTTGCCCCGGAAGCGGTAGCGGGTGAGGGCCAGAGCCGTCAACGTGCCGATGGCGGTGGCGACGATTGTGGAGGTGCCGCCCACGATGAGGGAGTTGTAGAAAGCGTCGAGGACCGACTGGTCGTTCCACAGCGCCACGTACCAGCGGGTCGAGAAGCCCTCCCAGACCTGGGTGCTGCGCGCCTCGTTGAACGAGAAGACCATCAGCACCAGGATCGGGGCGTAGAGGAAGATGTAGATCAGGGCCGCCATCAGGAGCAGCGCCCGGTCGGGCAGCCGGCTGACGCCCTTGTGCACGAAGCCCGGGCTGTTTCTTCCGCGCATGGCTAGACACCCCCCAGCTTCTCGGTGCCGATCCTGCGGACGTAGAACATAATCGCCCCGAGGAGCAGCACGGCGAGCATGACCGCCAGGGCGCTGCCGAAGGCCCAGTCGCGGGCGTTGAGGAACTGCTGCTGGATCAGGTTCCCCAGCAACACCGTCTGGGAGCCGCCGAGCAGGTTGGGGATCACGAACTCCCCGGCCGACGGGATAAAGACCAGGATGCTGCCCGCGATGACGCCCGGCATGCTCAAGGGGAACGTCACCCGCCAGAAGGCGTGCCACCGCCCGGCCCCCAGGTCGTGGGCCGCCTCCTTGAGGCTCGTGTCGAAGCGCTCCAGGGTGGCGTAGAGCGGCAGGATCATGAACGGCAGGTAGGAGTAGACCATCCCCATCAACACCGCCTGGGGCGTGAAGATCAGGCTTATAGGGCCGTCGGTGATGCCGAGGAACTGCAGCGTGCGGTTGGCGATGCCGTTGCCGCCCAGTATGACGACCCAGGCGTAAGCCCGGATGAGCAGGCTCGTCCAGAACGGGACCATCACCAGTATGAGGAGCGCGGTCTTCCAGCGCCCGCCCCGCAGCGCGATAAAGTACGCCAGAGGGTAGCCCAGGGCTAGGCACAGCAGCGTGTTGATAAACGCGATAACGAGGGTGCGGACCGTTATCTCCAGGTACAGCGGGTCGAAGACCTTGAGGTAGTTGGAGGGGTTGAATCCGAGGGTGAGGCCGCCGTAGATCCCGCTGGTCCCGAAGGAGTAGGCCAGGATCAGGAGCAGCGGCAACAGGAAGAAGACCCCGAGCCAGAACGCGGCCGGCCCGAGCAGGGCCGCGAGCCCCAGGCTCCAGCCCTTTCCTTTCTCTCCCAATTTACGAGCTCTTTACTTCGGTGAAGATGCGCTCGTAGTCGCGGGTCGCCTCGCCGACGTCTTCTATGACCTCCAGCCGCTCGAAGACCTCGTCCGGAGGGTTCCACTCCGGGATCTCTTGCAGCTCCTCGTCTATGAGCGGGAGCGCGGCCTCGTTGGGGGTGCCGTAGTAGGTGTAGTTGGTGAGCTCCGCGCCGGGCTCTTCGGCGAGGATGTAGTTTATAAACTCGTGGGCGAGCTCCGGGTTGCGCGCCCCGTTGGGGATGCACATGTTGTCCGTCCAGCGGGTCGCGGCGGGCGAGGGGATCACGTAGGCGAGGCCCTCGTTCTCTAGGGCCGTGAGGATCCCCTCACCAGAGAAGACGTGGCCGAGGAGGATGTCGCCGTTGGCTACTTGCGGGCTGATCTCCGTGGAGTCGAAGTACCCGCGCAGGAGGGGCTTCTGCTCTATGAGCATCTGCTTGGCCTCTTCCAACTGGCCCGGGTCGGTGGCGTTGACGGAGTAGCCCAGCCGGTAGAGCGCAACCCCGAGCGTCTCGCGCACGTCGTCTATCATGGCGATCTGGACGGAGTACTGCTCGTCGAACATAAGGTCCCAGCTATTTATCTCCCCGAGCTCGGCCTGGTTGTAGAGGATGCCGGTGGTGCCCCACTGGTAGGGCACGCTGAAGCGGTTCTCCGGGTCGTAGGAGAGGCCCCGGAAGTTCTCCCCGACGTTCTCGAAGTTGGGGATCTTCTCGAAGTCCAGCTCCTGGATCACGTCGCTCTTGGCCATGATGGCGACCATGTAGTCCGAGGGCACGATGACGTCGTAGCCCGTGCCGCCGGCCTGCAGCTTGGCGAGCAGCTCCTCGTTGGAGGCGTAGGTGTCCTGGGTGACCGTGGCCCCGGTCTCCTCCTCGAAGCCCGGGATGGTGCTCTCGGCCACGTAGTCCGACCAGTTGTAGAAGTTGAGCCGGCCGTTGCCGCCGCCATCGCCGCCGTTGCCTCCCTCTTCACCACCGTTCCCGCTCTGGGCGGTGGTGTCCGGCTGGCAGGCGGCGAGTATCGAGAGGGTCGAGCCAGCGAAGGCCCCCGCTCCCGCGACCTTGAGGAACCTGCGGCGCGTGATCCGCTTTGCGTCTGTATTCCGGTGCACGTTCAACCTCCTAACACGAGACAGTTGCGGGCGTCCCAGGATACGGTGACCTCGTCTCCGACATCGTAGCCGCCCGCGTCCTGAATGTTCTGCTGGTAGAGGGCCAGCTTTCTACCGTCGGGTAGCCAGGTTATGTACTGCGTGCTGACCCCAAGGTAGACGATCTGCCGCACTTCGGCCGTGCAGACGTTGTCGCCCGCGGCCCCGAACCGGACCTTCTCGGGCCGGACGGCGACGTGGACCTCGGAGCCGGGCTCGGGCTCCGCTCCGTCCTGGGCTACCGCCTCGACCTTAGCCCCGTCCGGGACGACGAGCGTCACCTTCTCCCCGTTTACGGACTCCACCGTGCCGGAGAACAGGTTGGTCTGGCCGATAAAGTTGGCGACGAAGCGGTTGCGCGGTCTTTCGTAGAGGGTGGCGGGGTCTGCGACCTGCTGGACCACGCCCTCGTTCATCACCGCGATCCGGTCGCTCATCGTGAGCGCCTCTTCCTGGTCGTGGGTGACGTAGATGAAGGTGATGCCGACCTCGTGCTGGAGGTTCTTGAGCTCCAGCTGCATCTCCTTGCGGAGCTTGAGGTCGAGCGCCCCGAGCGGCTCGTCGAGGAGCAGCACCTTCGGACGGTTGACGAGCGCCCGGGCGAGCGCCACCCGCTGCTGCTGGCCGCCGGAGAGCATGCGGGGCTTGCGCTTCTCGAAACCCTGTAGCTGCACCATCTTGCAGGCCCGCGTTACCCGCTGCCGCAGCTCCTCGCCCTTGACACCCGCCCGGCGCAGGCCGAAGGCGACGTTGTCGAAGACGTTGAGGTGGGGGAAGATGGCGTAGGACTGGAAGACGGTGTTGACGGGCCGCCTGTAGGGCGGGACGCCCTGAACCGGTTGCCCGGCCACGGAGATTTCACCCTCGCCGGGCTCCTCGAAGCCGGCGATCATGCGCAGCGTGGTGGTCTTGCCGCACCCGGAAGGTCCCAGCAGGGAGAAGAACTCGCCCTCGTAGATGTCTAAATTCAGGTCGTCGACCGCCACGAAGTCCCCAAACCTCTTCGTGATGCCCGAGAGCGCGACGGCCACTTTCCTGTCTACCGGCGGCGCGTCCGGCGGCCGCTCCTGGATGCGTCTGTCCTCCAACGTCTGTCTCCTTTTTGCTCTTTCCTGCCCGGCCTTACCCCTGCACCGGGACGAACGTCGATGCTCTTGCCTCCAGCTCGTCAGCGACGGCCCGGGCGGCCTGTATCCCGCCTTTTACCGCGCTGTTCATAAAGCTCGGGG
Organism: Actinomycetota bacterium; assembly: GCA_004563715.1. Lineage (GTDB taxonomy): Bacteria > Actinomycetota > Rubrobacteria > Rubrobacterales > Rubrobacteraceae > SIRX01. Next base: position 7,699 of record ML214234.1, read on the forward strand.
CCGCCGGCACGGCCTCGGCGCCCGCGAGCCGGACGTGGCCGAAGGCGCCGCCCATCGCTTTCCCGAACAGTGCCAGGTCTCCCGGCGCCAGGATCATGTAGCTCCCCCGCGTCCAGTAGTCGTGGGCCCAGGCTTTCTCGACGACCCGCGCCGGCTCCGGCACGTCGTAGAGCCGCCGCAGCAGCCCCACCGCCCGCTCCTTGCGCTTCTCTGCCGGCAGCCCCAACTCCGCCAGCAGCGGCCGGCCGCTGGCGAAAGATATTATCCCCCGGCTACCTTCCGCTGTCTCCGGGTCCTGGGCCGCGCTGAGGTAGCCGAGCGGGGTGTCGGTGAGGGTGAAGCGGGAGGCGTCCACCACCTCGTCGAAGACGAACGCCATCTTGCGCACCACGCCGTAGGTCGCGCCGGAGAACATGCGCCGGAAGGTCGGCGGCGGTTCGGGGTGGAACCGGATGGTGGGGTAGACGGTGAACGGCACCGCCATCACGACCCGCCGCGCCCGCGCCAGGCGCGGCCCGGCCTCCGTCATAAACCGCACCTCGATGCCGCCCCGGTCCTGCGCGACGTCCGTGACCGGTGCGGCGTAGCGCACCCGGTCTCCGAGCTCCCGCGCCGCGGTCCGGGCGATGCCGCCCGCTCCGCCCCGGACGCGGTACTCGTTGCCCCGTCCCGGGCCGCCGCGGGTGGCGACCTTGGCGGCGTAGGCGTAGAACGACATCCGCTCGGGCGGCACGGTGGAGCCGCAAGTGGAGATGAGCGTCTCGACGGCGTGGACCCCCTCCTCGCCCATCCCGGCCCCGCGCAGCCACGCCGCGACGCTGACGTCGTCCTCGGGCGCGTCTCTCCAGTACGTCTGCGGGTCGTGGCCCGCGGCCGCTTCAAGGAGGGCCTCGTTCATGCGCCCGTAGACCCGCGCGTCCTTCTCGGAGAGCGGCATCTCGCCCGTCGTCTCGCCGTGAAGGTGCCAGCGGGCGTCCGCCTTGCGGCGCCCGTGGGGGTAGATTTCTATGCCGAGGTCGGAGATAAAAGACCGGAGTTCCTCGTGGGCCGCGTCCACCCACTCGCCGCCGGTGTCGAAGACGAGGCCGTCCAGGTCCACGACCCCGGTGCGGCCGCCGGGGCGGTCCCGGGCCTCCAGGACGAGGACCTCGAGCCCGGCGCGGACCAGCTCGCGGGCGGCGGCGAGGCCGGAGAGGCCGGCCCCGACGACGACCACGTCGGGGTCTCGCGCGCCGCCCACGCTCTAGCTCCGGTAGCCGAGCTCGCGCTCCAGCTCACCGATGGCGTCGTCGGTAATGTCGGCGATCTTCGAGAGCACCTCCTTGTCGGAGATGAGCGCCGGGGAGTACTGGATCACGGGCTCGTCTTTGTCGTCGAAGCGGCAGAGCAGGCCGTTTTCTACGAGCTTCCTGGTCAGCACGCCCTTGAAGTACTTCTGGTACTCGTCGCCTTCGAGCGGCGTGCCGTCGGCTTTCTCGGGCTTGACCTCGACCGCCCAGAAAAAGCCCATGCCGCGTACCTCCTCGACGATGGGATGTCCCTCGGCCATCCGCCGCAGCTCGCCCTCGAAGTGCCCTTCCAGGTCGTAGACGTTCTGCAGCAGGTTCTCCCGCTCGATGATGTTTATGTTCTCCAGGGCAACCGCCGCGCTGACCGGGTGGCCTCCGAAGGTGGAGCCGTGCATGAACATCGGCGCTTTTTCCCGGAGCGTGTCGGCTATCTTGTCGTTGACCACCACGCCGCCCATCGGGCAGTAGCCGCTGGTTATGCCCTTCGCAAACGAGGTCATGTCCGGGACCACGTCGAAGCGCTCGATGCCGAACCACTCACCCAAACGCCCGAAGGCGCAGATCACGGCGTCCGAGACGAGCAAGACCCCGTGCCGGTCGCAGATCTCACGCACCTTGCGCCAGTAGTCCGGCGGCGGCACGAGACACCCGCCCGCATTCTGCACCGGCTCTAGCACCACCGCCGCCACCGTATCCGGCGGCCCGAACTCGATGGCCTCCTCGATGGCCTCTGCCGCGCCCTCCGGGTCCTGCTGGGTGTTGGAGACGTGCATAAAGCCCGCCGGCAAGGGCTCGAACGGGGCCTTGAAAGCGGGGAGCCCCGTCACCGAGAGCGCGCCCATCGTGGTGCCGTGGTAGGCGATCTTGCGGCTGATCGTCTTGTAGCGCTCGGCCTCGCCGTTGGCCTTGTGGTACTGGCGTGCCAGCTTTATGACGGTCTCGACCGCCTCCGAACCCGAGGAGACGAAGAACGACGAGTTCAGATCCCCCGGGGCTATCCCGGAGAGCCGGGCCGCCAGCTCCAGCGAGCGGGGGTGGTGCATGCTCCAGTTGGGGAAAAAGCCCAGCTCCTTCATCTGGGTGGCCGCGGCTTCGGCTAGCTCCGTCCGGCCGTGGCCGACCTGGGTGGTGAACAGACCAGCGAGGCCGTCCACGTACCTCTTGCCCCTCTCGTCGGTGACGTAGGAGCCCTCCCCGGAGACGATCACTGGCAGCTTCGACCAGTCCTCCGCGTACGGCGTGAAGTGCAGCATCAGGTTGTCTACGCCCGGTAACGACGTACCGGGCCCGCCCTCCCCGAGCCCCCGCATTACTTCCATAGCCCTACCTCCTTCGTCCCCAGACCCCGGATAAACAGTAGTTAATGGTTTCACAAATCCTACACAGTTACTGGAACAAGGTCAAGGTTTCTGGAGCATATAGGCGGGGGTCTCCGCGTTTAATATACGGGTGGCTAATAATATTGGGGCATCGGTTGTCCGGGTGGCCAACGCGGGGGCCGCCGGGCTCTACCTTTTGGAGAAAACGTCCTCGAAGAAATCCGCCATCCGGGAATAGAGCTTCTTCAGGTTCTCGGGCCGGACGATACCGTGGCCCTCGTCCTCGAAGGTGAGCAGCTCGTAGGAGACCTCGTGGCGCTCGAGCTCCTTGACGACGGCGTGGACGTTGTCGGTGGTGACGTTCGGGTCTTTGAGGCCCTGCACGATCAGGAGCTCTCCCCGGATGTTCTCCACGAAGTTTATCGGGGAGCGGTCGTGGTAGGCATCCGGCACTTCGTCCGGGGAGCCGCCCATCATCTCCTCGCTGTAGGGGCGGAGGTCGGGACGGGTGGCGTAATAGTCTACGATCAGGTCGGTCATGCCGCAGATGGGGACGGCGGCCGCGACGAGCTCTGGCGGATGGTGCGTGATCGCCCACCACGCCGAGTAGCCGCCGTAGGAGGTGCCGGTGACGCCGACCCGGCCCGGCTTCGCGATGCCGGCCCGGATCAACGCCTCTATGCCGGTGCGGATGTCCTCCTGCTCCCGGCCGCCCCAGCCGTCCTCCTTGATCTTCTCCTGGAACCCGACCCCGAAGCCGGTGCTGCCCCGGTAGTTCGGCGCGAGCACGTCGAATCCCCGGCGGACGAAATACTGGACCTGGGCGTTGAAACGGTCCTCGCTGTGGCTCGTGGGGCCGCCGTGCACCAGCACGACGGTACCGCTGCTCTGGCGTGCCCGGTAGAGCCAGCCCTGTATCCCCAGTCCATCAACTGAGCGCCAGCGGAAGTCCTCCGCCGGCGTCAGGCCCTCCAGGTCCAGCGGCGTGCGGCCCCGCAGGCCGGTAATGCTCTCCGGCGGGCCCGGCTCCGGGCCGAGCCGCGCCAGGTCCGGCGGCTGCCGGGCGCTGTAGTAGAAGCCCAGCCACCCCCCGGTCTGCAAGGGTGCCAGCGGGACTAGGTTACCGGAGGGTACGGAGAGCCGGGTTTCGCTGCCATCCCCGGCGTCCAGCAGGGAGGCCCGGACGCCGGCGTCCACGACCTCCACCGCGACGGCCGGGCCGCGGTCTCCCGCGTTGGGCGGGACGAAGGCATACTCCAGGTTGCGGCCGGGGTCGTCTATCAGCCATCGTGTGGACCCGTCGTCCAGGTTCCGAACCCCGAGCCGGCGGTGGCTCTCGTTCTCGACGACGAACAGCACGCGGCGGCCGTCCGGAAACCAGGAGGCCGAGACCTTGGAGCGCGGGCCGAAGTCCAGGAACGCGCGGTCCTCCCGGCCCTCGACGTCCACCAGCCACGTCTGCCGGCCCGCCGGGTTTCGGTCGTTGCGGAAGTACAGGACGTGGGTGCCCGGGGCGTTGAGCCGGGGCCGGTGATAGCTGGCCCGTTGGGGGCGGGCCAGCACCCGGCGCTCGCCGGTCTCCAGGTCGTGGCGCAGGAGCCAGGTGGCCTCGATCTCTGCTCCCGTTCCGGGGTCTACGTTCGCCCCGTACACGAGCCACCGGCCGTTCGGGTGCAGCTCCCCGCCCCGGATGTAGTAGTTCGGTGATTCCCCGGTCAGCGGCTCCATCATCCCCGGACGGTCCAGGTCTATCCGGAACAGCCGCGTCCGCTCGTCGCCGTCGCGGTCCTGGCCCACGATCACCGCCCGTCCGTCCGGCGTCCAGGAGACCACCTGCGCGTCGTCCGGGGTCTCCGTCAGCCGCACCGGAGGCTCCGAGCCGTCCGTGGGGGCCGCGAACACGTCGGCGGCGGGGCCGAGCCGCGACCAACTCCACGCCACCCGGCCTCCGTCGGGCGAGACCATAGGCCCCGAGAGGAGCGGCACGGAGAGCAGCCTGTCCAGGTAATTGGTGTCCTGCACGCCGCTCAGAACGTCGGCGGGGTGTTGACGTAGATGCCCTCCACGGGCTCGTCTCCAGCCCACCAGCGGTGCGGGACCGTGGAGTGGAAGTAGAGCGTGTCGCCCGGCTCGACGGAGTAGACTTCCTGGTCCTTCAACTCGACGTGGAGGGTGCCGGAGATCACGTAGATAAACTCCTCGCCGCTGTGGGAGTAGAAACCCTCGCTGCCGGCGCCGGGCGGGATCCGGATGTAAGAGGGGTCCATTACCTTCTCGCCGGTCGCCATCTCCTCGAAGCGGACGTCGTTGTCCCAGCTCATTACCGGACGCTCCTCCCGCCGCACCAGCGGAGAGCTCTGGTCCAGGTCGGCCCCGAAGACCTCCCGCATGTTCACGCCGTAGGTCTCCGCCAGCAGCCGCAGGGAGGCCACCGACGCCCCCGAGCCTCCGCGTTCCAGCGCCGAGATAAAAGAGATGGAGAGGCCGGTCGTCTCGGAGACGTCCTTGAGCGTCTTGTGCGCCTTCAGCCGGAGCCGCCGGAGCCGCTCGCCGGTGGTGTTGGAGAGATCGGGGGCGCCGGCGATCTCCGGCTCCCCGTCGGCGGCCCCGATCTGCTTGCGGATGGCGGCGAAGTTTAGGCCCTCGGACTTTCGCAGGCGCTTTATCTTGCGCAGCCGGTCCACGTCGGGCTCAGTGTAAACCCGGTAGCCCCGTTCGGTTCGACCGGGCCTTATGAGGCGCTCTTTCTCCCACAAACGCAGGGTCTGCGGCGCGAGCCCCAGGGCCTGCGAGACCTCACCTATAGAAAACCCTACCACGCCACCCTTTGCCGCCAACTCGCCTCCCGTGCCTGCGAACAGAGATCAGCCTTCCCAGTATACTTGCTAAGTTATTGCAACCACGAGGACCCGGACGCCAGAGACCAGGGAGCTTCTCTCGGTTCGCCGGGCTTGGCCTCTTTCTTCCTTTGCACCGGGGGCTCGGCTGGTGCCCGGGCAATGCCCGGTCTCGACCCTGTAGACTGTCCGCATGCGGGTTATAGGGGCCGGCTTCGGCCGCACGGGCACGACGTCGCTCAAGGCAGCGCTCAAAGAGCTGGGCTTCGGCCCGGCCTACAGCCTGACGGAGGCCTTCGCCCATCCGGAGCACGTCGAACTTTGGGAGGCAGCGCGTCACAACGACGTAGACTGGCAAAGCTTTCTCGCGGACTACGATGTCGCCGTGGACTGGCCGGCGTGCGCTTTCTACGAGCAGATCATGGAGGCGTTCCCCGGAGCCTCCGTGATACTGACCCTGAGAGACCCGGAGCGCTGGTACGAGAGCATGCGCTCGACCATCTACCAGATACGCCGGCTGACCAGAGGCCCATCCCCGGTGAGGGCGGCCTTCGCCTTTGCCGGCGTGTTCGCCCCGAGCGTAACAGGCGTAGTTCGGCTGGCCGACCGTCTCGTGTGGGAGGATACCTTCGAGGGCCGCTTTGAAGACCGCAACTACGCCAAGGAGGTCTTCGGACGCCACAACGAGGCGGTTCGTCACCGGGTCCCACCAGAAAGGTTGCTGGTCTTTGAGGTTCGGGAGGGTTGGGCCCCGCTGTGCGAGTTCCTCGGCGTCGAAGTGCCCGAGGCGCCCTTTCCGCACCTGAACGAGGCGCGGGAGATGCGTCGCAGGCTCTTGGGCCTCGCCGTGCCCGCGGCCGCCGCGCCGGCAATCGCCGGGGCCGGGATCATAGCCGCGGCGGTGCTTGTCGTCCGGCGCGCCTTGAGGTCTCGTTGACGTTACGGCTCACAGCTGCTCGGGAGAGCACCCTATCCCGCAGGGTTGTTGGCCGGGGTCTCCCACCTACGGCGGATATTGTTCACGATTGCAGGGTCCGTGGGCGTCCTATGCGGCCCTGGTTCTGTAGGGGCTGGCGGGCGTGTACGTCTCTGGTAGAGCCGGTTCCGTCGGAGGGCCTCCCGAAGCCGCCGCGGCCCGCCGCTACCGCCCGGGGTCAATAAGGCCGGCGGCTTTTCCCGCGCGCAGGGCGAGCCAGAGTCCGGCCACATCCTGTGTACTAGAGAGGCTCCGGCCGGTCAGTTCTTCGACCCGGCGCATGCGGTAGATCAGGGTCTGCTTGTGGACGTGCAGGTCACCGGCAGCGGAGCCCCAGGAGCGGTTGTGTTCGAGGAAGACTTGCAGGGAAGCTACCAGGCGCGTGTCGTGGGCCTCGTCGTAGCGGATCAGACGCCCCAGATATTCCTCCACCGCCCGCTCGGCCTCGCTCAGGCTGCGGGGCAGGAAGGGGTCCGGCGCAGCCTCCCGCCCGTAGCGCACGAGCGGCTCCCCGGAGGCCCGGGCGCTCTCCAGCGCCCAGACCGCTTCGCGCCGGGCGTCAGGAGCACGGTCGAGACGGCCGAGCGGGGCGCTGACGCCTATCTGGTAGCGTCGTTCTATCTCTTTCCGGAAGCCGGCGAGGGCCTCCGGGGTGTCGGGCAGCAGGGCCGTCAGCAGCGGGGTCCGGCGCAGGAGCAGGTGCGGGGTCCGGCGGTCCTCCAGCCGCAGGTGCAAATCTGTGTTCTCTCCCACGCCGCCGTCGCCGCCGCAGACGGCCAGCACGCGCGGCTCTTCTTCCAGCCCCCACTCGGCCAGCGACCGGGCGGCGCTCTCCGGTGAGATCCGGGTGTCGAGCAGCCCGGCCAGCACCTCCGAGCCCAGCCGCCGCTTGCGCTCGTGCTCGGCCTTCTCCCGCTCCAGCTCCAGGGCCGCTACGGCTGTTATGTGCCGCAGCACGGGGAGGTCCGGCCGCCCGTCTCCCAGGCTCTCTACCACCATCGAGGCCGGCCGCGAGGCGGGGACCGCCATCGCCAGCACCTCCCGGCCCTCGACCGCCAGGCGCAGCGAGGCCGGCAGCGGCTCGGCCCGCTCGGCGCGCGCAGCTACCAGCGCCCGCGAGACCTCCGGCGGGGCGGGAGCGTCGTGGGTGAGGAGCGGCAGCCCGCGGTCCGGATCCAGAACGTAGAGCCGGCAGCCGACGATCTCGCTCAGCCGGGCTACCAGCTCGGAACCCGCCAGGCTCCCCGCCGCCAGCCGCACCGTCTCGTAGACCCGCAACGTCCGGACCAGCCGCATCCGCTCCTCGCTCCGGCCCGCCTCCGCCACGGCGCGAGCGACCGCCGTGAACGGGACCTCGTAAGAGGTAAAGAGCACCGGGAAGGAGAGCCGGTCGGCCGCCTCCGAGAGCTCCCCGGCAAGCTCGGGAGCCTTCATCCGGTGCCCGATGGCGAGCCCGCTCAGCCCGGCCGCTGCCAGCCGCTCGACGTAGGCCCGCTGCTCCTCCGCCGCTTCCGGTATCCCCAGCCCCGTGGTCATCAGCAACTCCCCCGCGCCGAGCCACTCCGTCGGGTCCGCCAGCTCCGAGACGTGGGCCCAGGAGATCTCGCGCTCCAGCCCTCCGGACCCGGCTACCACCCAGGTCCTCAGGTCCGGTATCTCCAGCAGCTCGCGCACGGTGAGGCCCACACGAGATTTATACCAGGATATGAACGCGTAATGCGATTCTATAAGCCCGTAGTATGGCGGGGCTCTTGTAGCGGAGCTTACTATGCTCGTAGAAAGGCAAGCGCTATCCGAGGGTGCCGGAGAAAGGAGTGGAGCGTGGAACGCGAGGCTTACGACGTGCTGGTCGTTGGCGGGGGGAACCTGGGGTTGTGGACGGCCTACGAGCTGTCGCGCCGGGGGGCCGGCCGGGTGGCGGTCTGCGAGCGGGGCTGGTGCGGCGGAGGGGCGACGATCCGCTCGGCCGGGGTGGTGCGCCAGCAGGGGGGCTCGGAGACGGCCGTAAAGCTGGGGCGGCTCTCGCGCGAGCTGTACCTGCGGTTGGGTGAGGAGTTGGAGCTCGACTCCGGGTTCGTGCAGACCGGCTACTACATCCTGGCCGAGACGGAGGAGGAGCGGGAAGGCTTCCGGCGGCTCGTCGAGCTGCGACGGGAGGCCGGTATCGAGAACGATTGGGTGGAGCCGGGGGAGGGCCGGCGGCGCTTCCCGGGCCTGGACTGGGACCGCTACCTCGGGGCGACCTACACTGCCGATGACGGCTACGTTCATCCCCCGGTCGCCGCCCGGAACGCGGCGTACGCGGTCCTATCTGCGGACGATGTGGATCTCTTCGAGATGTGCCGCGTCGAGGCGGTGGAGGAGGCCGGGTCCGGCTGGCGGGTGCTGACCGGCCGGGGGATATTCGAGGCTGAGCGGGTGGTCGATGCCGGGGGGCCGCGCGGCGCGCGGGAGGTGGCCGGAATGGTGGACGTGGAGGTCCCGGTCATGGCGACCCGGCACCAGATCGTGACGTTTCCCCGGTTGCCGGAGGGGGCGGAGCACCCGTTCCCGCTCCTCTTCGTGGTCGGCAAGGGCTACTACGTGCGGCCCGAGGAGCGGGGGGCGCTCGTGGGCATGAGCAACCCGCTGGAGGCCGCCGACCGGAGCGGAGATTACCAGCTCGCCTTCGACCGAGAGTACTACGAGTCGCTGCGGCCGGACTGGGAGGCGGCCTTCCCGGCGCTGGCGGGTTTGCCGGTCTCCCGGTCGTGGGCCGCTTCCATAGACTACACGCCGGACCACCTGCCGATCATCGACGAGGCGCGCGAGGGATTCTACGTGCTCGCGGCCGGCGGCCACGGCATGATGTGGGGTCCGGCGCTCGGGTACAAGATGGCCGAGCTGGTGGTCGAGGGGAGGGTCGGTGACCTGCCGCCGGACGAGATAGACCTGGGGCGCTTCTCGCGCGAGCCGGACCCGGATAGGGTGCCGGACACCATCGCCCTGCCGTTCCCGAAAGACTAGGAGGCCGAACAGTGGATGCCGCTCTCGTCTTCGTCCTCTACTACGGGCTCGTTCCGCTCGCGGTCACCGCTCTGGCGTACTTCGTGATCCGCCGTAGCTACCGGGTGGGTGAGGGGCGATGATCTTCGCCGTCGCGGTGATCGCGAGCTTCGTGATCTACCTCGCTATCGGGCTCGTCGCCGGCCGGTACGTCCGAAACCAGGCCGACTACTACGTCGCCGGGCGCAACGCGCCGACCCTGCTCATAACCGGCTCCCTGGTCGCCTCGTTCCTCAGCACGGTCGCGTTCATGGGCGAGCTGGGCTTCTCCTACGATGGGTACCCGATCCTGCTGCTCATCCTGGTGGCCATCAACGTCACCGGCTACGTGCTCGGCGTGCTCTTCTTCGGCCGCTACCTCCGTCGTTCGGAGGCCCTGACCGTCCCGGAGTTCTTCGGGCGGCGCTTTGGGTCCCGGCGGTTGCAGGCCGTGGCCGGGATCACGGTGATCGTCGGGATCGGGGCGTACCTCATAGCCGTGACCCAGGGGCTGAGCCTCGTGATCTCCGACCTCTTGGGAGTGGACTTCCTGCTGGCGTTGCTGCTGGTTTGGGCCGGTTACACCATCTTCACCTTCTTCTCCGGCTCGCCGGGCGTGCTGCTCACCGACACGGTGATGTTCTTCGTCTTCATGGTCGCCGGCGTGGTCGGGATGTCGTACCTGATCGGGGCCGCCGGCGGCCCGGCGGAGGCCGTCTCGGGCCTCGCGCAGTTGGAGGCCAAGCCCGACGTGCTCGCCTGGCACGGCCTGAGCGGGGAGAACGCCTACATGGGGACCCCGGCCGAGGCCCTGGTGTGGGCGGTGCTGCTCGGTGTGGTCTGGGCCACCATCGTGGCCATAAGCCCCTGGCAGAGCAGCCGCTACCTCATGGCGAAGAACGAGCACGTCTGCCTACGCAGCGGCTTCGTCGCCATGGGGGCCGTGATCTTCCTCTACGTCTTCCTGGCCCTCGGTGGAGCCGCCATAAACCTGTTCGACCCGGAGATCTCGCCGTCCGAGATCGCCTTTATCTGGGCCGCCCGGAACGTGCTGCCGGTCGGGCTCGGCGTGGTCATCGTGACCGGCATCGTCGCCGCCGGGCTCTCTTCGGCCTCCACCTTCCTCTCGCTCATCGGGTTCTCCGCCGCCCACGACGTCGCGCCTGGGCTCCTCGGGGGGCGAGAGGACACCTCCGTGCGTTTCAGCCGGCTCGTGATGCTCGTCGCCGGGCTGGTGGTCCTGGGGGCTACCTACCTGGCCCCGCCGGCCGTGCTCGCCATCGGGTACTTCGCCGCGACGCTCTTCGCCGCCTCCTGGGGTCCGGTCGCCATAATGAGCATCTACAGCGAGCGCATCACCGCCCGCGGAGCCACCTGCGGTATGGTCGCCGGGTTCGTGACCGTGTTCGCGCTCCAGGGCCTGAGCGAGTTCGCCGGGCTCTCGCTCCCCATCTGGGCGCACCCGGTCATCCTCGGCTTCGCGGCTGGCCTCGCCGGTATCCTCCTCGGCAACCTGGGCCAGCAGCCGTACGCCGGGGGCCTGGAGTTCCGCAAGTCCCTGATGGCGGTCCCGGCGGCCGACCTTGAACCCGGCCGGCTGGCGGTCACCCTGCGCTTCGCGGCTGCAACCGCCGCCGTGTGCCTCCTGGTAATCGTCGTTCTCGCCCTCGTCTACTACATGCCATTCGCCGCGATGCCGGTGTCCGGCTAGCGGCGAAGAGGTGTTCCTGTGAGGTCGAACGCCGTGATGGACGCCCACCCTAGCCTTGCACGCTTGTTGAGGCCTGGTATATGGTACCGGCAGGTTTATTCGGAGCGAGAGGAGTCTCCATGTCGAGGGTGATCGGGGTCCCGAAGGAGATAAAGGACCAGGAAAGCCGCGTCTCGCTGCAGCCGGACGGGGTGGGGGAGCTCGTCCACCACGACCACGAGGTGATAGTCCAGTCGGGGGCCGGAAAGGGCGCGGGCTTCTCCGACGCGGAGTACGAGGCTGCCGGGGCCCGGCTCGTTGCCGACGCCGGGGAGGTCTTCGCCTCGGCGGACCTGATCGTGAAGGTCAAAGAACCCGTCCCCGAGGAGTACGACCACTTCCGGGAGGGCCAGGAGCTCTTCACGTACCTGCACCTGGCTGCCGACAAGGAGCTAACCGAGTTCCTGATGGAGCGGAAGATCAACGCCATCGCCTACGAGACCGTGGAGCTCGACGACGGCTCCCTGCCCTTGCTCGCCCCCATGAGCGAGGTAGCCGGGAGGATGAGCATCCAGGCCGCGGCCCACTGCCTGGAGAGCCCGCAGGGCGGGGCGGGGCTGCTGCTCGGGGGCGTCCCCGGCACACCCGCCGCCAAGGTGACGATCATCGGCGGCGGGGTGGTCGGTACGGAGGCCGCCAAGATCGCCGTCGGCATGCGGGCCATCGTGCGGGTTCTGGACATCAACCCCCGGCGGCTGGCCTACCTCTCGGACATCTTCGAGGGCCGGGTGGACCTGGTCGTCCCCAACCGCGCCCGCACCGCCGCCTACGTGGAGGAGTCCGACGTGGTGGTCGGGGCGGTGCTCGTCCACGGGGCCGAGGCGCCCAAGCTCGTCAGCCGCGACATGATCCGGAGCATGCGCGACGGCTCCGTGGCGGTGGACGTGGCCATAGACCAGGGCGGGTGCATGGAGACGAGCCGGCCCACCACCCACTCGGACCCGACGTACGTGGAGGAGGGCGTGGTCCACTACTGCGTGGCGAACATCCCCGGCGCGGTAGCCCGCACCTCGACGCTGGCGCTGACCAGCGCGACCCTGCCGTACCTGGTGAAGATCGCCGGCAAGGGCGTAAAGAACGCCGCCCAGCAGGACCTGGCCCTGGAGAAAGGCCTCTCCACCCTCGACGGGGAGCTGACCTCCGGCCCGGTGGCCGAGGCCCACGACCTGCCGCACACCGAGGCCGGCAAGCTCCTGGCCTGAGCGCCGCCGGTGCCCCGTTACCGGCCGGCCGACTCGTTCGAGACGCCGCGCTTCTCCGGCGTGCGCACCTTTATGCGCCTGCCCCACGTCCGCGACCTCGACAACGCCGACGCCGCCATCGTCGGAGCGCCGTTCGACACGGGCTCCTCTTTCCGGGTGGGGGCCCGCTTCGGCCCGGAGGCTATCCGCTCGGCCTCGCACCTGCTCCGGCCGTACAACCCATCCCAGGACGTCTCCCTCTTCGACCACCTCTCGGTCATAGACTACGGCGACGTATTCGTGGTGCCGGGGTTTATCGAGGAGAGCTACGAGAAGATCCAGGAAGGGCTGGAGACCATACACCGGGCCGGAGTGGTCCCCATAGTGCTGGGCGGGGACCACTCGATAGCCCTGCCGGAGTTGCGGGCGGCCGCGGCGGCCCGCGGGCCGCTCGCGCTCGCGCACTTCGACGCCCACGCCGACACCTGGGATGCCTATTTCGGCAAGAAGCACAACCACGGCACGGTCTTCCGGCGGGCGGTGGAGGAGGGGCTTCTGAAGCCAGAGCGCTCCATCCAGGTGGGGATGCGCGGCCCGCTCTACGAGGCGGGGGACCTGCGGGCGTCGCTGGAGCTCGGCTTCGAGCTCATCACCACCGACGAGGTCAGAGAAACAGGTGTAAAGGAGACGGTCGCCCGGGTCCGGGAGCGGGTGGGGGAGGAGAAGGTCTACGTCTCATTCGACGTGGACTTCGTGGATCCGGCCTTCGCGCCGGGCACCGGGACGCCGGAGGTCGGGGGCTTTACGAGCCGCGAGGCGCAGGAGTTCCTGAGAGGGCTCGCCGGCCTGGAGGTCGTGGGGGCCGACGTGGTGGAGGTGTACCCGGCCTACGACCCGGCGGGGGTTACGGCTGTTCTGGCGGCCAACGCCGCCTACGAAATCCTCACCCTGGTCGCGCTCTACCGGAAACGCAATCCGGCGTCCCGAGGCCTTTTCCGGTGGTGAAGCGCGTCACTGACGGTTCCGGTGCGGCGGAGTCAACTCCCGTTACGCATGTTAGGGTTTTGGATGTAGGCAACGTGGTCCGCGATCCTTTCTCGCGGACGAGAGGAGGTTTTCGAGCATGTCGCCCAAAGCCTCGCCGGGACGCCAGCAGCAGACCGACAGCGTCCTCATGAGTTGGGTCGGACACCGGGTGGTCGTCAAGTACCTCTCTGGCCCCGACGAGCCCGCAGACCCCGGGGACGAGAAGGGCCTCGTCCGCGGCGAGCCGGAAGCCCGCTCCGGGGTGTTCCAGTTGCGCCGCTTCGGACAGATAGGCATAGAGGTCGCGAACACCCTGGAGGACTCCGCCAACGACCGGGTCACCCTCATACCGTGGAGCGCGATCCTCTCGCTCCGGGGCACTACACCCGCAGAGCGGGGAGGAGCCGACAGCCGGCTCTCCAGAGAGCAAGTGGCGGATCTGTCCCGCAACGACCCTACCTAGACCGGAACCAGAAAATCCAACGTTCTTCCGTTCTTCTCCCCGAACCGCTCCTGCCTGTTGCTTGAGCCTGAGGCCGCGGCTTCCGGCAGAATGTAGGGGGTTTCGTCCGTGCGGCTCGAAAGAGAGGTGTGGCGTGGAGAGCGGTGACAGGTTCGTCCGGGTGCTGGGGCAGCGGGACGTCATAGCCCTGGCTTTCGGGGCCACGATCGGGTTCGGCCGGGTCCCGCTGGTCGGAACCTGGTTGACGGAGGCCGGGCGTGGGCCGCTTATCGGGTTTATCGCCGTGGTCCTGAGCGCCGGGCTCGCCATCCAGTACCTGCCGGGCATGCCCTCCGGCCTCGGTGTGCCAGAGTGGGTCGTCATAGGGGTCTGGACGGCCGCCGGAGTGGTCTTCGCGCTCCGGATGGACGTGCCCGAGTACAACCCCGAGCTGTAGCCCGGTATACTGGAAAGGATCAGACCGACGGGAAGGAGCTTGGCCGCATGTTGGACTCCACGAGGATAAAGACCGAGATACCGGGGCCGAAGAGCCGGGCTCTGATGGACCGGCGTAAAAAGGCTGTCTCAGCCGGGATCAAGACCGGGACCCCGGTCTTTGTCCGGGAGGCCAGGGGCGCCACGATCACCGACGTCGACGGCAACACGTTTATAGACTTCGGTGGCGGCATCGGCACTATGAACGTCGGGCACTCCGACCCGCGGGTGGTCGAAGCCATAAAAGAGCAGGCGGACCGCTTTACCCACACCTGCTTTTTCGTCAACCACTACGAGCCCTACGTCGAGCTGGCCGAGCGGCTGAACGCTATGGTCCCCGGCTCTTCGGAGAAGCGGACGGCGTTCTTCAACTCCGGGGCCGAGGCGGTGGAGAACGCGATCAAGGTCGCCCGATACCACACGGGCCGCAACGCGGTGCTGGCCTTCGAGAACGCCTTCCACGGCCGCACCCTGCTCACCATGACGCTCACCAGCGCGGTGGACCCGTATAAGAAAGGCTTCGGCCCGTTCGCCCCGGAGGTCTACCGGGTGCCGGCCCCGTATGCCTACCGCTGTCCGGCCAACCGGAACTGCTCCGGCGGCTGCCAGGGCGACTGCTTCGGGGCCATCGAGAAGGCCATGAGCGTAGGCTTCGACCGGGATTCCCTGGCGGCGGTGATCGTCGAGCCGGTGTTGGGCGAGGGCGGCTTTATCCCCGTGCCGGACTTCTACATGCGGCGGCTGCGGGAGCTGTGCGACGAGGTCGGGGCGCTCCTCATCGCCGACGAGGTACAGAGCGGCTACGGGCGGACGGGTACGTTGCTCGCCATCGAGCACTCCGGGGTCGAGCCGGACCTGGTGACCACGGCCAAGAGCATGGCCGCCGGGATGCCGCTCGGCGGCGTCACGGGCAAGGCGGAGATCATGGACGGAGTCCATCCGGGCGGCCTGGGCACCACCTACGGCGGCAACCCGCTGGCCTGTGCCGCCGCCCTCGCCGTCCTCGACGCCTTCGAGGAGGACGACCTGCTCTCCCGCGCCGAGGTCGTGGGCGGGCGGGTCATGGCCGCGATGCGCGAAATCCAGGATAAGCACCCGGACTTCGTCGGCGACGTGCGGGGCCGGGGCGCGATGGTGGCGATGGAGCTGGTACAGGACCCCGAGACCCGCGAGCCGGATGCCGGGCGGGCGACCCGGATTATCCAGAACGCCCTGCAGGAGGGGCTCATACTCCTGTCGGCCGGCCCGCTGGGCAACGTGATCCGGGTTCTGGTCCCCTTCGCGGTCACCGACGAGCAACTGGAGGAGGGGCTGGAGATACTGGCCCGCGCCGTGGACGCCGCCTAGCCGTCGCCTAGCCGCAGCCGGCGGGCCTAGTTGAGCAGCCAGATGCCCGCGTTCAGGGCGGTCGCGAACGTGACCCAGGCGAGGTAGGGGACCAGCAGCAGCGCCGCCGGGCGGCTTATCCGCCGGAAGGCGAGGATGGTCGCCAGGATCGCCGCCCACAGGACGAGTATCTCTACGAGCCCCAACCCCGGCGCCTGCAACCCGAAAAATACGGCGGACCACAGCAAGTTGAGCACGAGCTGCGCGACAAACAGGCCCATCGCCACCGGAGCCCCGAAAAATCCCCGGCGGCGCCACACCAGCCAGCCGGAGACGGCTATCATCAGGTAGAGAACGCTCCACACCGGCCCGAAGAGCCAGTCCGGCGGGGTGAAAAAGGGCTTGTTCAGGGTGTCGTACCAGCCACCGTCGGCGGTCTGGGGCGTGGTGAGCAGCGAGCCGAGCCCGGCCACCGCGAAGCAGACCACCACGAACACGGCTAGTCCCAGCACCGAGCGGGCGGGACCCGCGGACCGCCGGCCAATAGCTCCTTGCATCGTTTTCCTCCTGACGCTCAGCCGAGAATAGCGTTTGTGACCACAGCAAGACCGGGTAGTGCCGCGGAGCTTATCTCTTGTCCACGCCGCACCTTCTCGACGTGCCGGTAGATGTCACCGGAAGGATTGGTGTGGCGCTCGACTACCCCGTTGCTGAGGTCCACGATCCAGCCCTCCGGTATACCGGCGCGGGCGTAGAGCGGCAGCTTCACGTCGCGGTCGTAGGCGAGCGTGGTGTCGGAGACCTCGATCAGGAGCAGCACGTCTTCGGGGCCGGGTAGCGAGCGCCGGTAGTCCCGCGCCCGGATGATAGCCAGGTCCGTCTGCGGCTCGGTCTGACCGTCCAGCCTCACCGGATTCTGGACGCTGACGATGGCCTCGTTGCCCGCCAAACTTACCAGTAGACGGGTTAGCGTATTCACGCAGGTAAAGTGTCTAGTGCCTATGGCGGTCATCTCGACGATCTCACCCTCGATCAGCTCCACCCGGTCGTCCTCGTGGAGTATCCCGGCCTCGGCCATGCGGTGGTAGTCGTAGACGGTGAAGCGCCGCCGCGTGATCTCTGGCGTCTTCGTCTGCACGGAAAGCCCTCCGAAGTCTGGTCGCTTACGAGGGAGTATACTCCCGGAGCCGGAGACCTCGTACTACTCGCTCTTACTTCTCGCCCAGGAGTTTTTCCAGGTAGCCCGTGTGGTAGCCGCCGGAGCGGAAGGCCTCGTCCTCCAGGAGCCGCAGGTGGAGTGGTATGGTGGTCTTGATGCCTTCCAGGCGGTACTCGCGCAGGGCGCGGCGGGCGCGGTTTATAGCCTCCTCGCGGGTCAGCGCCCAGACGATGAGCTTGCCCACCAGCGAGTCGTAGAACGGCGGTATTCCGTACCCCTGGTAGATGGCCGAGTCCACCCGGACGCCGGGGCCGCCGGGCACGTCGAGGAAGGTCACCTCTCCGGGCGAGGGCATGAAGTCCTGGTCGGGGTCTTCGGCGTTGATGCGGAACTCCATCGCCCAGCCCTCGAACGGCACGTCCTCCTGTTCCAGGCTCAGGGGCTCGCCGGCGGAGGCCCGGATCTGCTCTTTCACCAGGTCCACGCCCGTGAGCATCTCCGTCACCGGGTGTTCGACCTGGATGCGGGTGTTCATCTCGATAAAGTAGAAGTTCTGTTCCTCGTCCACCAGGAACTCTACCGTCCCCGCGTTGGTGTACCCGGCCTCCCGTCCCAGCCGGACGGCGGCCTCGCACATCGCCTCCCGGGTCTCGGGGCTTATGCCGGGCGACGGGGCTTCCTCCAGGACCTTCTGGCGGCGGCGCTGCATGGAGCACTCCCGCTCGTAGAGGTGTATGAAGTTGCCGTGGTGGTCGCCGAGCACCTGCACCTCCACGTGGCGCGGGCCGACCAGCAGCTTCTCCAGGTACAGGGAGCCGTCGCCGAAGGCTTTCTGCGCCTCCTGCTTCGCCACCTGCACGGCCTGGCGCAGCTCCTCTTTGTTCTCTGCTACCCGGATGCCCCGTCCGCCGCCCCCGGCCGCCGCCTTGACCATGACCGGGTAGCCGATCTTATCCGCCGTTTTCACCGCTTCGTCCGCCGAAGCCGTCTGCTCGGAGCCGGGGACGACCGGCACGGCGGCCTCCTTCGCCAGCCTCCGCGCCGCCGACTTGTCGCCCATCTTCTCTATGGCCCCTGACGACGGCCCGATAAACGTAATCTCCGCGTCCTCGCAGGCCGCCGCGAAGGCGGCGTTCTCGGCCAGAAAGCCGTAGCCGGGGTGGATGGCGTCCGCCCCGGTCTCCCGCGCGGCCTCGATTATGGCCTCGATGTTCAGGTAACTCTTGCCGGCCGGAGGCGGGCCGATGTTGACGGCTTCGTCGGCGTGGCGCACGTGGAGGGCCTCGGCGTCGGCGTCCGAGTAGACGGCGACGGACGGTATGTTCAACTCCTGGCAGGCCCGGATGACGCGCAAGGCGATCTCGCTCCGGTTGGCCACAAGAACCTTGTCGAACACCGCAACCTCCCGTCTGTCAGCCTGCGTCCCAGCGCCGCAATGATACCTACCCCGTGCGTCCCGCGCCCGTAACGGGCCGTGGGGGCTCAGGTGCGCGAGGCCGCAGCTATGGCGGGGGCGGCGGCGACGGCCACGAGCGCGGCGAGGCCGATCTTGATCAGGTCGAAGGCGACGAACGGCAGCACGCCCTGGACAAAGGCCACCGCCAGGGGCAGCTGGGCGACGAACATGAGCCAGGTCATGCCGAGGGCGTAGATTACGGCGAGGGCCGCGGTGCCCGCCAGGGAGCTTACCCACAGCGCCCGGCGGCGGACGGCGCCCGCGGCGGCCGGGGCGGCGAGGCCCGCGACGGCGGCGGCTATCGGGTAGGAGACGAGGTAACCCCCGGTGGGGCCGAGGAGAATCCCGAGCCCGCCCCGGAAACCGGCGAAGACCGGCACCCCCACCGCCCCGACCAGCAGGTAGACCGCCATCGCGAGCGCCCCGTAGCGGGGCCCGAGGATAAAACCGGCGAGGACGACCGCGAAGACCTGGAAGGTAAACGGTACGGGGAAGAGCGGGATGGTGATCTGGGCCGCCACGGCTGTTATGGCCGCCACCAGCGCCACCCGGGTCATCATGGCTACGTTCAAGTCACACCCCTTTACGCCTGGCTTGCTGCTACTCGCGTCTCTTTTAGCATCTATTGACCGGTATTTCCCGCGCTAGTAGTATTCCAGCGTCGTAGAAGGTTTCTAGCGCAGGGAAATAGGGAGCGAGGGTGAGACCATGGGCGGCGTAGAGACCGAACTGCCTCAGGCACGCTACAGCTACGGCGGGGACGAGTTCGTCTTCGTCGAGCTATCCGAGGCGATGAGCCTGAAGGTCAACTTCCGGGCGATGGCGATCACGAACAAGCTCAAGGAAGAGGCTATCGAGGGCATCATGGACATCTGCCCGTCGAACGCCTCGTACATGGTCCGCATAGACCCGGACGTGCTGCACCCGGACGACCTGATCTCGCGCCTCAAAGAGCTGGACGAGGAGGTCGGCGACATCGAGGGCTTTACGCTGGAGTCGCGGGTCGTGGACGTGCCGGTCATGATCGAGGACCCCTGGACCCACGAGACCCTGATGCGCTTCCGCGACCGCCACCAGGACCCGGACGCCACGGACCTGGAGTACGCCGCCCGCATCAACGGCTACGACACCAAGGAAGATTTCATAGACGCCCTTCTGGGCTCGCCGTGGCTGGTGACCATGATCGGCTTCGTGCCTGGCCTCCCCTGGTGCTACCAGCTCGTCCCGCCCGAGGAGCAGATAGAGGTCCCCAAGTACGTGCGGCCCCGCACCTACACCCCCGAGCGGGCCTTCGGCTTTGGCGGCGGGTTCGCGGTGGTCTACTCGGTAGAGGGCGCCGGCGGCTACCAGCTCTTCGGCGTGGCCCCCGCCCCGGTCTTGGACGTGAAGCAGGAGCTAAAGGACTTCCAGGACTCCATCGTCTTCCCCCGACCCGGCGACGTCTTCAACTACCGCCGCGTGGACCGGGAGGAGTTCGACGAGGTCCGGGCGCGGGTCGAGGACAAGACCTTCGAGTACCGCAAAAAAGAGTTCACCTTCCACCCGGACCGCTCGCTGGAAGACCCGCACGCGTACAACAAGGAGATCCTGGAGGTGCTCTATGGCGATCAGGGTTAAGCAGCCGGGGCTGCTCACCACCGTCCAGGACACGGGCCGGTTCGGGGAGTACGCCATCGGGATGCCGCCGAGCGGGGCGATGGACGTGTTCTCCTACCAGGTCGGCAACTACCTGGTGGGCAACGAGGAGGGCGCGGCGGGGTTGGAGATCACCTACTTCGGCCCGGAACTGGAGTTTACCGAGAGCGCCGTCATCGCCGTCACCGGGGCGGAGCTGCCGCCGAAGATAAACGGCGAGGAAGCCCCGACCTGGGAGACGCTGGCCGTGCAGGAGGGCGACGTGCTCTCCTTCGACTACCTCAAGAGCGGCGCCCGGTCGTACCTCGCTGTCGCGGGCGGCATAGACGTGCCCGTCTTCATGCACAGCCGCTCGACGTACACCCTCATAGGGCTCGGCGGCCACGAGGGCCGCGCCCTGCAGGAAGGCGACGAGTTGAAGGTCGGCGAGAGCGGGGACCGCTCGGACCGGGTCGGAAAAAGGGTGGACGACGACCACGTCCCGGCGTACAGCGACGCGCCGGAGCTGCGCGTGATCATCGGCCTCGCCTCCTACCGGCTTACGGAGGAGAGCATGCAGACGTTCCTGAACACCGAGTGGACGGTTACTCCCGACGCGGACCGCATCGGCTACCGCTACCGGGGCGGCGAGCTGGAGTTCGTCGAGCGGGAGCAGCCCGCGGGCGCGGGCGCGGACCAGGCCAACGTCGTGGACTTCGGCTACCCGATAGGCTCCATCCAGGTGCCCGGCGGCGTCGAGCCCATCGTGCTCAACAACGACGCCGTGACTGGCGGCGGCTACGCCACCATCGGTACCGTCATCAGCGTGGACCGCGACACCCTCGCCCAGACCAAGACCAACGACAAGACCCGGTTCCGCTCCGTGGGCCTCGACGAGGCGCTGGAGGCCCGCAAGAAGCGGCGGCGGCAGATGGCGGAGATCAAGGAAGCGCTTGCTTAGAGGTCTGTCAGTCGATCAGACCGTCAGTCAGGAAAAGCCGAAAGACTGAAAGACTGAGAGACTGACATACTAGAAAGACGCCGACCGGAGGGAGGCACACATGCACATAGACCTCAACTGCGACATGGGCGAGAGCTTCGGTCCGTACACGATGGGCCACGACGCGGAGATGATGCGCTACATCTCCTCGGCCAACGTGGCGGGCGGCTTTCACGCCGGGGACCCGCACGTGATGCGCGAGACCGTGCGGCTGGCGAAGGAGCACGGGGTCGCGGTCGGGGTCCACTCCGGGTACCGGGACCTGGTCGGGTTCGGGCGGCGCGAGATACAGATGCCGCCCGAGGAGATCCACGACGAGCTGATCTACCAGCTCGGGGCGCTGCGGGAGTTCGCCCGGTACTACGGCATGGAGGTCCAGCACGTAAAGCCCCACGGCGCCCTGTACATGGCCGCCGCCCGCGACGAGGAGCTGTCGCGCGCGATCATCGAGGCGATCCAGAGGGTGGACCCCGGCCTGCTCCTGTTCTGCATGGAGGCGTCCGTTACCTACGAGTTGGCGAAAAGGATGGACCAGCCGGTCGTGGGCGAGTTCTTCGCCGACCGGGGCTACAACGACGACGGCCAGATCGTCTTTACCCGCGCCGTCACCGAGGAGCTGGAGCCCGAGGAGGTGGGCGACCGGGTGGTGCGGGCCGTCAAGGAGGGCAAGGTCGTCGCCGACAGCGGCAACGAGATAGACGTGGTCTGCGACTCGGTGTGCGTCCACGGCGACACGCCGGGGGCTGTGAGGCTCGCGGAGGCCATAGCCCGCAAGCTGCGGGAGAACGACATCGAGATCCGCCCGCTCGGGCGCGCCAGTCAAACAGTCTAGAGAAGGAGCACGCGTTGGCCGAAAAGACCGTCAAAGCCCCGATGCCCGGCACTTTCTACCGCCGGCCCGACCCGGAGAGCGGCCCCTACGTCGAGGAGGGCGGCAGCGTCTCGGCGGGCGATACCATCGGGCTCGTCGAGGTGATGAAGTCGTTCCACGAGATCAAGGCCGAGGAAGACGGCACGGTCTCGAAGTTCCTGGTCGGGGACGAGGAGGCCGTCAGCGCGGGGCAGGACCTCGTGGAGCTGGAGTAACGGGCTTTGGGCTGACCCGACCCCAAAACAAACGGCTACGATAGGAGCTGGCCTTGCCTTCCGAACCTTTCCGCCTGGAAGAAGCGACGATCGACGACATCCACTCCGCTTTCCGGTCGGGGGAGTTGACCTGCCGCCGGCTGGTCGAGCTGTACCTGGCCCGCATCGAGTCCTACGATAAGAACGGGCCGAGCCTCAACTCGATCATCACGGTAAACCCGAACGTGCTGGAGGAAGCGGAGGCGCTCGACCGCTCGTTCCAGCAGACCGGGGAGCTGTCCGGCCCGCTGCACGGCGTGCCGGTGCTGGTCAAGGACCAGGCGGAGACCGCCGGCATCCGCACGACGTTCGGCTCTACCGCCTTCGAGGACTACACGCCGGAGAAAGACGCGACCGCGGTGAGGAGGCTCAAGGACGCGGGGGCGCTGATCCTGGCGAAGACCAACCTGCCGGACTTCGCCACCTCCTGGTTCGCCTACTCCTCCGCGGGTGGCGAGACGAAGAACCCGTACGCTCTGGACCGTGACCCCGGAGGTTCCAGCAGCGGCACGGGGGCGGCGGTAGCGGCGAACCTCGGGGCGGTGGGGATAGGCGAGGACACCGGAGGGTCCATCCGGGTCCCCTCGTCCTTCGACAACCTCGTCGGCGTCCGGGTAACCACCGGCCTCGTAAGCCGCGCCGGCCTGTCGCCGCTCGTGGTCTTCCAGGACACCGCCGGGCCCATGACCCGGACCGTGAAGGACGCCGCGATGCTCCTGGACGCGCTCGTGGGCTACGACCCCGAGGACCCGTTTACGGCGGCTGCCGCGCTCGCCCACGACGCCGGCAGCTATGCGCAGGGCCTGGCCGAAGGCGGCTTGAGCGGCAAGAGGATAGGCGTCTTGCGGGAGGCTTTCGGGCCGGAAGACGACCCTGACTGCGGACAGGTCAACGAGGTGGTCGAGGGCGCGCTCGGGGCCTTGCGGGAGGCGGGGGCGGAGGTAGTGGACCCGGTCGTCGTCCCCGACCTGCTGCACTACATCGGTGTCACCTCCCTGTACCTCTCGCAGTCCCGCTACGACATAGACAAGTTCCTCTCGCAGAGGCCGGGGGCCCACACGGTGGGGGAACTCTACGACGCCAAACGCTTCCACCCGCGCCTTGACCTGTTTATAGCGATAGCGGAAGAGGCGCCGGAAGATCCCGAAGAAGACCCCAACTACTACAGGGGTCTCGCCGCGCGGGAGGAGTTCCGCCGGGCCATCCTAGGTACGATGGCCGCGCACGACCTCGACGCGATCGTCTACCCGAACTCGCAGGTGCTGCCGCCGACGAGGCAGGAGCTCGACGACTGGAAGTGGACCGTGCTCACCTTCCCGACCAACGCGCTCATAGCGGCCCAGGCCGACCTGCCGTCTATCTCGCTGCCCGCCGGTTTCGCTGAAGGCGGCGTTCCCGTGGGGTTCGAGCTCGTCGGCAAACCCTACGGCGAGGCCGACCTGCTGAGGCTGGCCCACGCCTACGAGACGCGGGCAACCCCGCGCAGACCTCCGGAGAGCGCGCCGCCGCTCCCCGACGAACCTCAGTAGGTTGCCTGCAACCTGCGCTGCCGGACGAGCCTTCCGGGGAAAGGAGAGCCTGTCATGACCGAGACAGCCGGACGTTACACGGGAACGAGCGTACCGCGCAAGGAGGACCCGGACCTGATCACGGGCCGGGGTAACTTCACCGACGACATCAAGCTGCCGGGGATGCTGCACATGGCCGTGCTGCGCAGCCCCTTCGCCCACGCGAAGATAACGAACATAGACGTCTCGGGTGCCCTGGAACAGCCAGGCGTGGTGGCGGCCTTTACCGGCGACGACCTGGCCGGGGAGTGGGTCGTCGGCATCCCCTGCGGATGGCCGGTGACCGAGGACATCAAGATGCCCGACCACTACCCCCTGGCCCGCGGCGAGGTGAACCACATGGGCGAGGCGGTTGCCGTGGTGCTGGCCGACGGGCGCTACACGGCCCAGGACGCCCTGGAGCACATCGAGGTGGACTACGAGCCGCTGGAGGCGGTCGTGGACGTGGAGGCCGCCCTGGAGGACGGCTCGCCGCTCGTGCACGAAGAGTTCGGCACCAACGAGTGCTACGTCTGGCCGCTGGAAGTGGGCGACGTGGACGGCGCCTTCGAGCAGGCGGACGTGGTGGTCAGCGAGCGCTACATCCAGCAGCGCCTGATCCCGAGCGCCATCGAGCCGCGGGCCACGGTGGTGACGCGGGAGCCGGGCCAAGGCGGCTCTTTTACCGTCTACACTTCGACCCAGGTTCCCCACTTCACCCGGGAGATCCTCTCCGCGGTCTGTGGCGTACCCCAGCACAAGCTCCGGGTCGTGGCGCCGGACGTGGGCGGGGGCTTCGGCTCCAAACTGAACGTCTACGCCGAGGAGGCGCTGGCGTTGGCGCTCTGCCGCCGGCTCGGGTCGCCGGTCAAGTGGGTCGAGGACCGCTCGGAGAACCACCTGGCGACGATCCACGGCCGCGGCCAGGTCCAGTACATAGAGCTCGCCGCCACCAGCGAAGGCGAGATCCTGGGCATGAAGGTGAAGCTCCTGGCGGACATGGGTGCCTACCTGCAGCTCCTCACCCCCGGCATCGCCATCTTCGGCTCGTTCACCTACCCCGGTCTCTACGCCTTCGACGCCTACTCCTTCGAGTGCACCGGGGTGTTCACGAACCTCACCCCGACCGACGCCTACCGCGGGGCCGGGCGCTCCGAAGCAGCCTACGCCCACGAGCGGATCATGGACGCCCTCGCCCGCGAGCTGGACATGGACCCGGCGGAGCTGCGCCTGAAGAACCTGATGCCGCCCTTCGACGAGCCGACCACCAACCCCGCCGGCGTCCAGTACGACTCCGGCGACTACGAGACCTGCATGCGCAAGGCCCTGGATCTCGTGGACTACGCGGGCGTGCGCGACGAGCAGCGCCGCCGCCGGGAGGCGGGGGACGTAAAGCAGCTCGGCGTGGGCATCGGCAACTTCACCGAGAGCGGCGGCCTCTCGCCCTCGAAGGTCGCGGCGGCCGTGCGCCTCCAGAGCGGCGGGTGGGAGGCGGCCAACGTTCGGTTTACCTCCGCCGGCACCGTGGAGGTCGTGACCGGCACCTCACCCCACGGCCAGGGCCACGTAACGAGCTGGTCCCAGATCACCGCCGACGCCCTGGGCGTCTCGCCGGACGACGTGGAGGTGCTGCACGGCGACACCGCCGTAGCCCCGATGGGCCGGGACACCTACGGCTCCCGGAGCCTCGCCGTGGGCGGGGTCGCGGTACACCTCGCGTGCGACAAGGTGATCGAGAAGGGCAAGAAGATAGCGGCCCACCTCCTCGAAGCCTCCGAGGACGACCTGGAGTTCGAGGCCGGCAAGTTCAGCGTCGCCGGCTCGCCCGACCAGAGCCTGACCATCCAGGAGGTGGCGGGTAAGGCGCTGCTCGCGGACGACCTGCCGGAAGGGATGGAGCCGGGCCTCAACGAGAACTCCGTCTTCGACCCGCCCAACTTTACCTGGCCCTTCGGGACCCACATCTGCGTGGTCGAGGTGGACACCGAGACCGGCAAGACGGAGATCGTCAACTACGTAGCAGTGGACGACTGCGGCCCCGTGGTGAACCCCCAGATCCTGAACGGCCAGCTCCACGGCGGCATCGCCCAGGGCATCGCCCAGGCCCTCTACGAAGAGGCCGTCTACGACGAGGACGGCACCCTCATCACCGGCTCGATGGTGGACTACATGATCCCCGGCGCGCCCGAGATCCCCGCCATGACCCTCGACCAGACCGTTACCCTTTCCCCGACGAACCCCCTGGGCGTAAAAGGCATCGGGGAGTCCGGGGCTATCGGCTCCTCCCCGGCGGTCGTCAACGCGGTGATAGACGCCCTGGAGTCTCTAGGAGTCAAGCACATAGACATGCCGGCCTCCCCGATGAGGGTGTGGCGGGCTATCCAGGATGCCCGCGAAGCCCCGGTTTAGGAACGGACCGGGCAGGGTATGTGAGAAGAATAACAACCGCAGGAGAGCGAGGAGAACGCGGATGGGCCAGGACAAAAAGAGGAGCAGCCGGCAGGACAAGACCGAAGGGGCCATGGACAAAGCCAAAGGCCGCCTGAAAGAAGCCGCCGGGGCGTTGAGCGGCGACGAGAGAAAAAAGTCCGAGGGAAAGGCAGACCAGCGCTCGGGCACCATCAAGGAGAAGAAAGGCCACCTCAAGGACCTGCTGGACTAACCTTCGAGTAAAAGTACAGAAAAAACCAGGGCCGGGAATTCCCGGCCCTGGTCCTGTTACGCGCTGTAGAAAGAGCTACGAGGCGGGCTTGAGCTTGCGGTCGATCTGCCCGATCACGGTCTCGCGGTTCTTGTTCTGCTTCTCGTACTCGCGGACCACACGCAGCTCCTGGGCGGAGAGGCCGTCGAGCTGCTTGTTGATCTCGCCGACGTTCAGGTCGTCGTAGTTGCTTATGGGGAAGCCGCCCTCGGTGACCTCGCGCTCGACGAGCCGCAGGCCCCGCTTGTAGTAGCCGAGCGGCTTGTACGCCAGGTTCGTGTAGGCGTCAACCGACTCCCCGAACAGGTTCTGGAAAGCCTCCCGCTGCCGGACGGCCCGCTCGACGAGCTCCCGGACGAGAGCCCGGTTGCTCTCGGCCTGCTGGCGAAGTTCCCGGACGCCGCCGTCGAACAGACCGCTCACGAACTTGGCGTTGCGCTCCTGCAGCGCCACCGCGTGATCGACAACCGTCTTGTACGAGTCAGCCGTGCTTTTCGCGAGCGCCTCCGCAGCCTTGTTGGCCTTGTCTACGTTAGCCATACCTCAGTCAAACCTCCTGAACAGATCTTATCTACCGTTCGTTTACTCTATGCAGTTTACACATATATTCTGGAATGTCAAATACTGAGGTCATGAAGCCCGGGCAAAGTCCACGGCCGCCTTTACGTTAGAGGCGGGCGTGTTGTGCCCGGGCTGAGGTAGTGTGTGGTGTAGTCGCGGCCTCTGTTCGTGGTGCTGGGGCGGGATCGGTTGTAACAAACGTTGATCTAGATGTATCCTTCTTGTTATCTCGAAGCGGTAAGCTGAGGACGATGGACGACCACGCAGGCTTGCAAACGGCCGGTGGTGCAGGGTATATCAGAGATCGAGAGAGGTGGAGAGATGCGATTGAGAAAGCTCGTTTTGCTGGTTGCAGCGCTGGCTATGGTCGTGGCGCTGGCGGCCTGCGGCGCTGACGAGCCGGCCGAGTCCGGCCAGGGTGAACAGACGGCGCAGCAAGAGCAGCAGACGGCCCCCGACGAGCAGGTCGCGCCGGACGCGGGCAACGAGCAGAACGAGGAGTCGGCGGAAGCCCCCGACGACGAGACCCTGTGGCTCACCGTGCCGGGGATGGAGCGGGTAGACAACGCGGAGATCCCGAGCGGGCCGGGCAACCGGGAGGCGCTGTTCCGGGAGAACACTGCTGTGCACGTCAAGGGTACCGGCTTCCCCTGGGAGGAAGAGGCCAACGTCTACATCGCCGGACACCGGCTCGGCTACCCGGGCACCGACAGCTACCTGGCGTTCAACGACATCGAAGAGCTGCAGAACGGGGACGAGATCTTCCTCGAAGACGCTAACGGCACCCGCTACACTTACGAGGTCTTCAACACGCTGGTCGTGGAGCCTACCAACCTCTCCGTGCTCGATCCCCTGGAAGGAAAGAATATAGTCAGCCTCCAGAGCTGCACGCTGCCGGACTACAGCGACCGGATCATCGTGCAGGCCGAGCTCACGAACACCGAACAGGCTTAGCCGGCGGGAACACCCGGGGCGCGGGTGAGGCCGGACGCCAACGTGGCGTCCGGCCTCTCGTTCGTGTCGGACTATACCCGCTGTAATATGCTGGTGGGGCTGGTGGGTTGCGGAGGTTCGTCTGGGAGTAGAGAAAGGCGTGGAGCCGCCCGAAGCCTCCGGCGGGTTTTGTCGTAAAGCAGGGGAGGTTCGGGTGTTTCTGGGGTTGGATCTCGGAACGGGCTCCGTAAAGGCGCTGTTGCTTGCCGAGGACGGAACGGTCCACGGCGAGAGCAGCGCCTCTTACGCCGTAGAGTCCCCTAGCGGCGGCTGGGCCGAGACAAACCCGGAGGACTGGTGGTCTGCCGCCGGGACCGCTACCCGGGCCGCCGTGAAAGACCGCGGGACCGGGGTATCCGCCGTCGGGCTCTCCGGCCAGATGCACGGCGTCGTAATGGCTGATGCCGACGGCCGGCCTCTGAGGCCCGCCGTGCTCTGGGCCGACACCCGCTCCACCGGGCAGCTGGCCGCGTACCGCGAGCTCGACGGGCGGCTCCGGCAGCAACTCGCCAACCCGCCCGCCACCGGCATGGCAGGACCCACGCTGCTCTGGCTCCGCGACCACGAGCCCGAAACCTACCGGGCCGCCCGGTGGGCGCTACAGCCCAAAGACTGGCTGCGGCTGCGGCTCACAGGCGAGGCAGCCTCCGAGCCATCCGACGCCTCCGCGACGCTGCTCTACGATCTCTCCGCCGACGACTGGGCTCGGGAGGTCGTCGAGACGCTGGGGCTGAGGCGGGAGCTGCTGGCCCCGCTCGTCGGCTCCGGGGAGCGGGCGGGGAGCCTGACGGAGCCCGCCGCCCGATACCTCGGGCTGCAGCCGGGCGTGCCGGTCGCGGCGGGCGCGGGCGATACGGCGGCGGCGATGCTCGGTAGCGGGCTGTCAGACCCCGGCGACGCCCAGATAACCGTGGGGACCGGCGGCCAGGTCGTGGTCCTCAAAGAGAGCCCCGAGCCTGACCCCCACGGGCGCACCCAGCTCTACCGGGCCGCCTCGGACCTCTACTACGCGATGGCCGCCATGCAGAACGCCGGGCTCGCCCTCGAGTGGGCGCGGCGGGTCCTGGGCGCCTCGTGGGAGGAGGTATACGACGAGGCGTTCGCCGTGCCGCCCGGTGCTGGGGGCGTGACTTTTCTTCCGTACCTGAGCGGGGAGCGGACGCCGCACTTCGACCCTGCCGCCCGGGGAGCCTGGACCGGCCTCGGGCTCGGCCACGACCGGGGCCATCTGCTGCGGGCCGCCCTGGAAGGCGTGGCCTTCTCGTTGCGCGAGGGTCTGGAGGCGCTGGAGGCCGCCGGTACCCCCGCCTCCGAGCCGCGCCTGGCCGGCGGCGGAACCGCCAGAGAGCCCTGGCGCAGGCTCCTCGCCGACGTGCTGGGCCGCCCGCTGCGGCTGCTCCCCGAAGGGGTAGCCGCCACGGCTTCGGCCCGGGGCGCGGCCCTCCTGGCCGGCGTCGCTGCGGGGAACTACGATTCGGCCGGGACGACGCTCGCGCTCGCGCCGGGGCCCGTGGGGACCATCGAACCCGGCGGGCGGGGTGGGGAGTACGAGCACGCCTACCGCCGCTACCGGGAGCTCTACCCGCGCCTGCGGCCATGATCGCGCCCTCCCAGGACGACGAACAACGAGAATTGTGAGAGGAAACGCTCGGCAAGGTTTCACACCTTGATACACTATGTTCCGAATAGACCTGGGAGTTGATCGGCGAGCTTTGTTGAGCAGAGATCGGAGAAGCCTCATACCTGACGGAGACATCGGCCTCGCGGGGGAGACCCCCGAGCGCGCCCGCTGGGTGCTGGCGGACCTGGCCAGCCGGGTCCTGTCGAAGGGCTCCGGCCTCCGGGAGGCGGGGTTGCAGACCGTGCGCCTGGAGCTTCCCGTGGCGCCGCTCGACCCGCTCGCGTGGCTCGGCGAGCAGGCCGGAGGGCCGAAGTTCTACTGGTCCGGGCGTGAAGACGATGCCGAAGTGGCGGCCCTCGGCGCGGCGGACCTGCACGAGGGCGAGGCTCCCGAAGACCCCGCCGCCCTCAGAAAACGGCTGGCGCCGCTGCTGGCCACCGGCGACCCGCGGGTACGCTACTACGGAGGCCTGCGGTTCGACCCGGAACAGGACCCGTCCGGCGAGTGGGCGGCCTTCGGGGCCTTCCGCTTTCAGCTACCCCGCTTCGAGCTGGGCGTCCGGCAGGGGAGAGCGACTCTCGCCTGCAACCTGGTGCTGCCCCGGGACGCCGGACGGGCGGACGAGGTACTGGGCGAGATCGAGGGCCTTTCTTTCGGGCGGGCCGCCACGGTTCCCGGGTTACCCCGGGCGGTTTTGCGGGACGACTCTCCCGAATATCCGGAGTGGCGGCGAAACATAGACCGGTCGCTGTCGGCCTTCGGTGAGCGTCGGCTGGACAAGGTGGTGCTCGCCCGCCGGGCGGCGTTCCTCTTCGACGGCGAACTGGACCCGGTGCTGCTCGCCCGGGACTTGAAAAAGGCCACGCCGGGTTGTTTCCATTTCTACGTGGAGCCCGAGAAAGGCGCGGCGTTCGTCGGGGCTTCGCCAGAACGGTTGTTCCGGCGCAGCGGCAGGAGCATCGCGAGCGAGGCTATCGCCGGGACCCGGCCCCGCGGAGACTCCGAGGCGGACGACGACGGCTTCCGCGACGAGTTGCTCCGCAGCGACAAGGACCTGGCCGAGCATTCTTACGTCCGGACCAGCATCCGCGAAGCCCTCGCGCCGCTGTGCGAGGAGCTGGAGGTCGAGCAGAGCACCTCGGAGATGAAGCTGACCAGCCGCCGGCACCTGGTCTCCGGGGTCAGCGGGACCTTGCGCCCGGGCGTCTCGGACGCCGAGTTGCTGGCGGCGCTGCACCCCACACCCGCCGTCGGCGGCTACCCCAAAGAAGAGGCCCTGGCGGAAATCCGGGCCCTGGAGGCCTTCGACCGCGGCTGGTACGCCGGGCCGGTAGGCTGGATCGGCGCGGACGCCGCCGAGTTCGCCGTGGGCATCCGGTCCGGGCTCGTCTCGGGGCGGAACCTGGCGCTGTTCTCCGGGGCCGGCATCGTCTCCGGCTCCATCCCCGAGGAGGAGTGGGCGGAGATCGAGCAGAAAATCGGCGACTTCACCAGGGTTCTCGGGCTTGACCCCGGATACTGCTAGGGCCAACCGCCTCTGGGCCTACCTCATCGTCGAGGAGCTGGTCCGCAACGGCGTAGACTTTTTCTGCGTCGCCCCCGGCTCCCGCTCGACGCCGCTGGTCGCTGCGCTCGCCGGGAACCTCCGCGCTGAGAACCTCGTCCACTTCGACGAGCGGGGAACGGCCTTCGCCGCTTTGGGCTACGCCCGCGCCACGGGCCGGCCGGCGGCCTGGATCACGACCTCCGGCACGGCCGTCGCCAACGGCCTGCCCGCCGTGGCCGAGGCCGCCACGGACGGCGTGCCCATGATCCTGCTCACCGCCGACCGCCCCCCCGAGCTGCGGCAGACCGGCGCCAACCAGACCATCGACCAGCCGGATATCTTCGGCGACTTTGTTCGCTGGAGCTTCGACCTGCCCGCCCCCGACCTTTCCGTAGACCCCACCTCCGTACTGACCACCGTGGACCAGGCCGTCTACCGCGCCCGCCGCGCCCCCAAGGGACCGGTACACCTAAACCTCATGTTCCGTGAGCCTTTTCTCCCCAATACAGAGGACGAAGGTGAGAGAGAGCTTGCCCCGGGTAAGTGGCGCGAGAGCGGCATCCCCTACACGCGGTACGCGGTTACGGAGCCCGAGGTGGGCGAGGGAGAAGCCGAGCGTCTGTGGGACGAGCTACGTCCTGTGAAACGCGGCCTGGTTGTTGCGGGCCGCCTTGAG
Source organism: Actinomycetota bacterium (assembly GCA_004563715.1). GTDB lineage: Bacteria > Actinomycetota > Rubrobacteria > Rubrobacterales > Rubrobacteraceae > SIRX01. The sequence continues at coordinate 39,363 of ML214234.1, forward strand.
TCTGAGCTTCAAGGTAAGGCCGTGTTGCGGCTCGCGGAGGCGCTCGGCTGGCCGCTGCTACCGGACGTGGGCTCCCAGGTCCGGCTCGGTGCGGGATCCCGGAAGGCCGCCGCGTTCTACGACGCCCTGCTGGCGGACGGGGGCTTCCGGGAAGAGCACGCGCCGGAGGCGGTGCTCCACTTCGGAAGCCGGGCTCTCTCGAAGCGGCTGGAGCGGTTCCTGGCGGTCGCCGCCCCCGACCCCTACGTCGTCGTGCGCGAGAACCCGTTCCGCCTCGACCCCGCCCACCGGGTAACGCACAGCGTCGAGGCCGCCATCCCGCGCTTCTGCTCCGCGCTCGTCCGGGCGGCGGGCCGGAACCCCGCGGCCGCTGATGTAGCCTGGCGGGGGGGCTGGCTGAAGGCTTCGGCGGGGCTGGAGGAGCGGCTGGACCGGATCTTCGCCGGCCCGCGGGAGCTGGGCGAGCCGCTCGTCGCGCGGCTCGTCTCGCGCCACATACCGGAGGACCACGGCCTGGTGCTCGCGAGCAGCATGCCGGTGCGGGACGCGGACACGTTCGCCGCGACGGACGGACCGCCGGTCCCGGTCGCCGCCAACCGGGGCGCGAGCGGCATAGACGGCACCGTCGCCACCGCCGCCGGGTTCGCCCGGGGCTCCGGCCGGGGCGTCACCATGCTCATAGGGGACCTCGCGCTCCTGCACGACCTGAACTCGCTGGCGATGCTGAGAGACCTGCCGGTGGTCGTGGTGGTGCTCAACAACGACGGCGGCGGCATCTTCTCTTTCCTGCCCGTCTCCCGGCATCAGGGGTTCTTCGAGCCGTACTTCGGCACGCCGCACGGCCTGGGCTTCGAGGGCGCGGCGGCCATGTTCGGACTGCGGTACGACAACCCGCGCTCGGCGGCGGAGTTCGTGGAGGTCTACGAGGCGGCCTGCGGAGGGGGCAGACCGGCCCTGGTCGAGATCCGCACCCGGAGAGACGAGAACGTCGCGCAGCATCACGACCTACTCGGGCGGCTCGTCTCCGGCTAGAGAAGCCTCTCGAACCCAAGGTCCAGGCGGGCGGCGTATTTGCATTGCGCAAGCATAACTGCTAGCATAAACAACATGTATTGAAGAGAATCGAATACGAGCCCGGAGGTTCTGGTATGACGGATGGCCGGTCCTTGCATCACCAGAAGTCCGGGAAGGTGAGCTTCGCCCACGTCTACGATCTCCGGGACCCCCGGGGCTACTTCAACACCCTCGGGAAGTTCGACTACAGCATAGCTGGCGACGGCCAGAGGCTCTTCAGGATGCTCCTGGAGACCAGAAAAAACGGCACAGACGACAGTCCGGCGTGCGTCGTGGACGTCTGTTGCTCGTACGGCATAAACGCGGCCCTGCTCAAGCACCACGTAACGCTGGACGACCTCTACGAGCGTTACGGGTCGGAGGAGTTGAGGACGCTCTCGGACGAGGAGCTGGCGGTCGCCGACGCGGAGTACTACGGTAGCCGGCGCCGGGAGAACGCGTCCAGGGTCGTTGGCGTAGACGTCGCCTCCAACGCGGTCTCTTACGGCCTGCGGGCCGGGTTGCTAGACGCCGGGGCCGCCGAGAACCTGGAGGATGGAGACCCTTCGGAGGCGCTCCGCCGCGAGGTCTCGCGGGCGGACCTGATGGTCGTTACCGGCGGGGTGGGGTACATCTCGGGGCGCACCTTCGGGCGCTTGCTCGACTGCTGCGCGGGGCGTCCCACACCCTGGGTTGCGGCCTTCGCGCTGCGCTGGGTCCGATACGAGGAGATCTCGTCCGCCCTCTCGGGGTACGGGCTGGTGACGGAGAGCCTGGGCGGCCACACTTTCCGCCAGCGGCGCTTCGTAAACGACGCCGAGCGCGAGTACGCCCTGACAGAGCTGGCCGCGATGGGGATAGACCCCGAAGGCAAAGAGTCCGAGGGCTACTATCACGCCAACTTCTACCTCTCCCGGCCGCGGGAGCAGGTCCTGGAGAAGCCGGTACACGAGCTGCTAGAGCCGGTGTTGGAGGCCGGTGAACCATCGGACCGGGACGGCTGCCGGTAGCCGGAACCCCTTGCGCTCCCTGGTCCGGGCGTCTAATCTCCGGCTGAGAGCTGGAGAAGGCGGGACATGGCCACCATATACGCGATCTTCGTGGGACAGCCGCGGACCATCACCGACGAGAACGGCACCTGGCGCTCGTCCATCTTCCGCGAGCCCGTAGAGAAAGAGGTAGCGGTCAGTACGCGGGGGCTGGCGGGCGACCGGGTGGCCGACACGAAGAACCACGGCACCCCGGACCAGGCGGTCTGCTGCCACGCCTTGGAGCACTACGCCCACTGGAACGCCGTGTACGGCCTCACCGGCGAGCAGGCCCTCGGTCCCGGGGGCGTGGGCGAGAACTTTACCCTCGCCGGTATCTCGGAAGACGAGGTCTGCGTCGGCGACGTGTACGCCGCGGGCACGGCCCGGGTGCAGGTGAGCGGCCCGCGCGTCCCCTGCCGCAAGCAGGACCGCAAGCTCGGGCTCTCGGGCTTCCGGGAGCGCACGCTGGAAACGCTGCGGACGGGGTTCTACGCCCACGTCCTGGAGCCGGGGGTCGTGAGACCGGGGGACGAATGGCGGCTCGAAGAGCGGCCCCGGCCACGACTGACGCAGCGCAGGATCAACGCGTGCGCCCACCACCGCTTCGACGTGGAATTGGCCGGGGAGCTGCTGGAGACCCCCGAGCTGGCCGAGGGGTGGAAGAAGATCCTGGGCCACCTGCTCTCTCGCCGGTAGGCTGACTGATGGAGCTCGTTTTCGATTGAACGCCTTGAACCACACCGTTTCAGGCCTCACGGGTCGCCGGTCAGTCCTCTTTCTGCACGGCTTTATGGGCGCGGCCACGGACTGGGAACCCGTTATTGACGCCCTCGGCGACCGGTTCTTCTGTATCGCCGCCGACCTGCCGGGGCACGGGGGCTCGCTGCGGCTGCCGGACGACGCCTACACCATCGAGGGGGCGGGCCGGGCGGTGATCGGGCTGCTCGACGGGCTGGGGGTGGAGCGCGCGGTGCTCGCCGGGTACTCGATGGGCGGCCGGCTGGCGCTGTACGTGGCGCTCCGCCACCCGGGGCGGTGCGCCGGGCTCGTCCTGGAGTCGGCCTCGCCGGGACTGGAAGACGCGGCGGCACGGGCAGACCGGCGCCGCGCCGACGAGGAGAAGGCCGCGCGCCTGGAGTCGGGAGATTTCGAGGAGTTCCTGCGTGACTGGTACCGGCAGCCGCTCTTCGCGCCGCTGGCCCGGGACGAGGACCTGCTCCGGCGCACCGTAGAGGCCCGGCGCGCTAACGTCCCCCGGGAGCTGGCCCGCTCGCTGCGGGGGATGGGGACCGGCAGCCAGCCTTCGCTTTGGGAGGAGCTTGCCGGGCTCCGGCTGCCGGCGCTCGCGCTGGCCGGGGAGCTGGACGAAAAGTACGTCGCCCTCGCGCGCCGGATGGCTGGATTGAGCCGGAACCTGCGCGCGGATATCGTCCCCGAAGCTGGGCACAATGTCCACGCGGAGTCGCCCCGAGAGCACCTCGAAGCTCTGGAGCGTTTCATGCGGGCTGATGAGCCAGGGTTAGACTCCGTAACGCCCGGTCTCTAGCGTAGATGGCTTTACGGCAGCGAGTCTCCGGATCTCTATAATCCCCACCATGACCGATATCGTATGGGAAACAGCCGGGAAGTTCACAGACATCAGGTACGAGAAGGCGGAGGGGATCGCCAGGATCACCATAGACCGCCCCGAAGTGCGCAACGCCTTCCGACCGCTGACGGTCATCGAGATGAGCCAGGCGCTGGAGGACGCCCGCGAGGACCAGGAGGTCGGCGTGATCATCCTCACCGGCGAGGGGCCGGACGCGTTCTGCTCTGGCGGGGACCAGAAGGTGCGCGGCGACGCGGGCTACCTCGAAGACCCGGATGACCCCCAGCGTACGCCCGGCGGCGCGTCGGTCGGACGCTTCCACGTCACGGACCTGCACGTCCAGATCCGGCGCTGCCCCAAGCCCGTCGTGGCGATGGTCGCCGGATGGGCTATCGGGGGCGGCCACGTGCTGCACGTGGTCTGCGACCTGACCATCGCCGCGGACAACGCGAAGTTCGGCCAGGTCGGCCCGAGGGTCGGCTCCTTCGACGGCGGCTTCGGCGCCTCGGTCCTCTCCAGCCTGGTGGGGCCGAAGAAAGCCAAGGAGATGTGGTTCCTCTGCCGCACGTACCCGGCCGATGAAGCCCTGCGGATGGGCCTGGTGAACGCGGTGGTGCCGCTCGCGGAGCTTGAGGCCGAGACCGTCCGCTGGTGCCGGGAGATGCTGGAGCGCTCGCCGTTCGCCCTGCGGATGCTGAAAGCCAGCTTCCACGCCCACGAGGACGGCTTCGCCGGCATCCAGCAGCTCGCCCACGACGCGAACCTCCTCTTCTACGGGAGCGAGGAGGCCCAGGAGGGCCGCGATGCCTTCAAGGAGAAGCGCAAACCGGACTTCTCCAAGTTCCCGCGCCGCCCCTGAAGCTCGCCGGCTTCAACCTCTACCGCTACAGGCTCCCCCTAACCGTGCCCCTCACCCTGAAGGGCGCGACGCTTCACCACCGCGAGGGCCTGCTCGTCGAACTGCGCCGTGAGGACGGCGCGACCGGCTGGGGCGAAGCCTCCCCGCTCCCGGGATTTAGCCGCGAGAGCCTGGATGACGCCGCCCGCCGGCTGCACGGGCTGGCTGCTGCGGCCGTGGGCCGCGAGACCTTGGAGATCCCCCCGGGCGTAGAGCTCACTCGCGGCGCGTCGGCACCCTCGGCAGATTTCGGCTTCGAGCTGGCCACGAGGAACCTTTACGCCAAAGTGCAAGGTAAAAGTCTGTCAGAGGTGCTGTCGCCCCGTCTCCGGGACCGGGTGCCGGTCAACGGGTTGCTTTCGGGGCCGGCGGAGCGGGTGCTGGAGGATGCCGCCCGGATGCGGCGGGCCGGGTACGAGGCCGTGAAGCTCAAGGTCGGCGGCCGGGGGGTGGGGGAGGACGCGGAGCTGGTCCGGGCCGTAAAGAGAGAACTGGGGGCCGTGCGGCTCCGGCTCGACGCGAACCGGGCCTGGGGCTTTGAGGAGGCAAAGGAGTTCGCCCGGCTGGTGGGGGGTGTGGGGTACGAGTACGTAGAGGAGCCGCTCTCGGACCCGGCGGGGCTGGCCCGGCTCGCGCGGGAGCACGGGGTTCCGGTGGCGCTGGACGAGTCGCTCGTCGGGATGGAGGTTGTAGAGTTGGAGCGGTACCGGTACGCGCGGGCGGTGGTGATAAAGCCGACGCTCCTCGGCGGTATCTCGCACGCGCTGCGCCTCGCGGGCCGGGCTACGGAGCTGGGGATAACGTCGGTCGTCAGCGCAACCTACGAGACCGGCGTGGGGATGCTGGCGCTGGTCGCCCTCGCGGCCAGCGTCGGGGGGTCGGAGGTGCCAGCGGGCCTGGATACTTACCGCCGGCTCGCAGCGGACGTGCTGCGTCCGCCCCTGGACCTCTCGACGCCGGTGCTCGATGTTCGACGGTTGACGGACGTCTGGCGCGAGGTCGTCCGGGACTACCTGAGCCCCTACCGGATAACATAGGCTCGTGCCGAACTCCGGAGCAAGAGCCGTGCCCTGTCCCCTGCGGGTGGCGGCTATTGCTGATCCGCAAGCGCCGGCAATAACCGGTTCCGGCTGGACGGTGGGCTACGCGGAGCTGGACCGCCGGGCGTCGGCCGTAGCGGAGCGATTGCGGAAGTCGGGTTTCAAGGCCGGTGATCGGGTAGCGCTCTACCTGCCGCGGGACGAACGGTACGTCGTGCTGTTGCTCGCCCTTATCCGGGCCGGCTTCGTGGCCTGTCCTCTCAGCGACCGCCGGCCGCCGGGGAGCCTGGGACCGTTGTTGGAGCAGGTCGGCTGCCGGGCCCTGATCCCGGACGAGGACATCCCGGATAGCTCGTTGCCCGCCGGCGTGCGGAGGCTGCACCCGGAAGAGCTGGAGAGGTCGCCGGGAGGTGACGCCGGAGACAACCTGCAGCCCATCCTGCGGCCGCTCGACCGGCATGCCACGGTGGTCTTCACCTCCGGCAGCTCGGGCGGCCCGAAGGCCGCGCTGCACACGTTCGGCAACCACTACTACAGCGCCCGCGGCTCCAGCGCGAACGTCGCGCTCGCCCCCGGCGACCGCTGGCTGCTCTCGCTGCCGCTTTACCACGTCGGGGGTCTCTCCATCCTGTTCCGATGCCTCCTCGCCGGGGCTACGATAGCCCTGTCGGAGCCCGGCGTACCGCTGGCGGAAGCTATCCGGGCGACGGGTGCGACACACGTCTCGCTCGTCGCCACCCAACTCCGGCGCTTGCTGGAGGAGGGTGGTGGGCTTCCCGGGCTCAAGGCCGCCCTGCTGGGTGGTGGCCCAGTCCCGGAACCCCTGCTGGACGAGGCCCTGAGCCGCGGTCTGCCGGTCCACACGAGCTACGGGCTCACCGAGATGGCTTCCCAGGTCACAACTACCCCACCCGGGGCGACCCTGGATAAGCTTCGCACCGCCGGGCGGACGTTGCCGCACCGGGAGGTAAGGACCTCCGTTTCCGGCGAGATCCTGGTGCGGGGCGAGACGCTGTTCGCCGGTTACGTGGAGGGGGAGGAGTTGGACCGGCCGCTCGACGAGGACGGCTGGTTCCACACCCGCGACCTCGGCGAGCTGGACGGCGAGGGCTACCTCCGGGTCCTGGGCCGGAGCGACAACCTGTTTATCTCCGGCGGCGAGAACATCCAGCCCGAGGAGATAGAGGAGGTGCTCTGCCGCCTGGAGGGCGTCGAGCGGACCGTCGTGACGCCCGTGCCCGACGAGGAGTTCGGCGAGCGGCCGGTGGCGTTCGTGCGGATGGAGGACGGTTCCGGGCCGCCCGGCTACCTGTCCGCGGAGCTGGGAGAGACGCTGCCCCGGTTTATGGTGCCCCTCGCCTTCTACCGGTGGCCGGAGGAAGCCGACCCGGAGCGGGTGAAGGTAGACCGGATGTTTTTCCAGGAGCGGGCCCTGAAGCTCTACGGGGGGCGCAGCGGCAGCTAGTGGGGGCTCCTCTGTAGGGGTTCGTACGCGCCGAAGATCAGTTCCCCCCTGCGGAACCGGTCCGGGGCGTAGGCCGCGAGGTCTTTTCTGCGAGGCTGGCCTTCGCACACCCAGCGCGCCACCTCGGCCCCGACGGCGGGAGCCTTCTTGAAGCCGGTACCGCTCCACCCCGCCGCCAGGTACAGGCCGTCCGGTCCTGCGGGGCCGAGCACGGGACGGGTGTCGGGGGTCATGTCCAGCACCCCGGCCCGTCCGGCCCGGTAGGCTGCGCCTGACAGGGCCGGCATGCGCTTGCCGAGCAGCGCGCCCGTCTCCCCGGGAAAGTCCGGGTCGGGCTCCCTCCGCCAGTCCTCCGCGTCGTCCAGCCACTCAAAACGGTCCCGCAGGCCGGCCAGGGTGGCCTGCTCGGCCGCGGGCCGGGCGTAGAACCCGAGCACCGAGTCTATGATCGTCAAATGTGTCGCGAGGGAGTAGGGACGCTCGAACACGGCCACCTGCACCCGCGACGGACGCAGGTGCAGGTCCAGGCCCACGTCCTCCGCCAGCGGCGCCGACCCGTTGCCCGCCGCCAGCACCACGACCCCGGCGGACACCGGCCCGGAGTCCGTCTCGATGCCGGTTAGTAGATCCCTCTCGACCCGAAGTCCCATTACCCGCCGCCGTTCGAACCTCGCCCCGAGCTGCTTCGCCGCCCGCAAAAAACCGGCGGCGGTCGCCGCGGGGTCCGCATACCCCCCGCGGGGCTCGTAGGCGGCGAGGGCCACGCCGCCGAGGTCGAGCGAGGGATCCAGCTCCCGGAGCTCGTCCGGCGTGACCAGCTCCGTCTCCACGTTGACGCTGAGCTGGAGGTTTACGTTGTGGCGGAGGGCTTCGACGCGGTCCTCACCGGCGAGGTAGGCGAACCCGGTGCGGGTAAAGCCGCAGCCGCCGCCGACCCGTTCGTGCCAGCGCTCGAAGTAACCGGTGAGGCTCTCGCGGGCCAGGTCGGCCTCCAGGGCGGTGGGGTAGTGGCACCGGATCAGGGCCCCCGAGCGGCCCGTGGAGCCCGCCGCCGGGCCTTCCCGGTCCAGCACCAGCGTCTCGACGCCCCGCTCGGCCAGGTGGAAGGCGACGCTCGCGCCGACCACCCCGGCACCGACTACTACGGCTTCCGGCACGGGGCTAGAGCCCCGCGGGCGTGTTCTCCGGGTGGGCGACGCCGCTCGCAACGGCGGCCTCCCGGACGGCGTCGGACACCCGGCCGTGGACCTCCGGGTCCAGGGCGTCGGGGACGAGGTCCGACTCGGCGGTCAGGTCCGCGATGGTCTCTGCGGCGGCAATCTTCATCTGGTGGTTGATCGTGCGCGCCCCCGCCAGCAGCGCCCCCCGGAAAATGCCGGGGTAGCCGAGCACGTTGTTCACGCTGGTCCCGTCCGCGGCGAACGCCGCGCCCGCAGCGCGGGCGTCTTCGGGCTCGATCTCCGGGTAAGGGTTGGAGAGCGCCAACACCACCTGGCCCTCGCGCACCAGCTCCGGCTTTATGAGGCCCGGGACGCCGGTGCTCGCCACCACGACCTTCGCCTCCCGCATAAGGTCTTCCAGGCTGGTGATCTCGATGCCCTTCTCGCGGGCGCGGGGGTGGCTCGACGCGTTGGGGTCGGAGGAGATCACGTGCTGGGCTCCGGCGTCCACCATCAGGGAGGCGATGCCGAACCCGGCGGCGCCGAGCCCGATCTGGCCGACCACCTCTTCGTTGAGGTCGAGCCCGGCGTTGCGGCAGGCGACAAGGGCGGCGGCGAGGGTGACCACCGCCGTCCCGTGCACGTCGTCGTGCATCACGGGCTGGGCAAGAAGCTCCTTGAGGCGCGCCTCGATCTCGAAGCACTCCGGGGCGGAGATGTCCTCCAGGTGTATGCCGCCGAAGGTCGGCGCGATGCGTACCACGGTCTCCACGAACTCGTCCGGGTCCTTCGTGTCTATGAGGATCGGCATGGCCGAGATGCCGACGAGCTGGTGGTAGAAGACCGCCTTGCCCTCCATAACCGGCATAGAGGCCACGGGGCCGATATCCCCGAGCCCCAGTACGCGGGTGCCGTTGGTGCAGATGGCGACGCTGCGGCCGATCATGGTCAGCCGGCCCGCGAGCGCCGGGTCCTCGGCGATAGCCGTGCACGCCCGGGCCACCCCGGGGGTGTAGACGTCGCGCATGTCCTGGACCGTGCGGACCGGGCGGCGGGCCCGGACGTCCAGCTTGCCCCCGTCGTGCTTTAGCAGCGCCCGGTCCCGGAACCACAGGATCTTCACGTCCTCCAGCGCGCAGACCAGGTCCGCCACCCGGGCGGCGTGGTCGTGGTCCGAGACCTCCAGCGTGATCTCGCGTATCGAGGCGTCCCGGCCGACGTTGATGGTGTTTACGTCCCCAATGAGGCCGTTGCCCTCCGCGATGGCCCCGGTCACGCGGGCGAGCGACCCGGGCCGGTGCGGAAGCTGGATGCGATACGTGTAGTCGAGCGACAAAGCGGTCTCCTCCCGATTGCTTGATCAACCCCTGCACGCAATTCTATATACGCTCCGCAAAAGGCACAATCTCCGCGGCGCCCGGGCGGCATCGACGCGGTTCCGCCGCCGGGCCTAACCGGCGTCCCGGAACTTTCGCCTCCGGGCCAAAGACCTGACGGGCCCGGCGGCGCTAGATTTCCTGGGCAGGCTCGCGAATACAGGAGGGCACCTTGGAGGCTTCGAACCGCAGGCTCTACTACACCGAGTACGACCGCATCCCGATCCCGGCGGACATCCCCGAGCTCGGGGTGCAAAAGGGGGAAGAAGGCGTGGTCCGCTCGCTGCGCAACGGCGGTGACGAAGTCCACGCCGCCGTGCAGGTCACCTACTCCACGAACCAGCCGAAGGGTTGGGTGGATATGCAGGTGGTCCCCGAGGAAAAAATCTCCTCCTACACGGTGGACGGCTGAGCCGCCGCGAACCCGGCGCGCACCGGCGAGCAGGCTGTGGTACACTGCTCGCGGCAAAGTAAGGTGGGTCTACACTAGATGAAGCGCCACCCTCTAACGGCAGGGTGGCTTTTTTATTTGGTCGAGCCCATGAACAAGAAAGGCGGGCTCCAGTATATGGCCCAGGGAACGGTGAAGTGGTTCAGTGACGAGAAGGGCTACGGCTTTATCTCCCCCGACGACGGAGGCGAGGACCTCTTCGTACACCACACGGGAATAGAAGGCAGCGGGTTCAAGACCCTCGACGAGGGCTCCAAGGTCACCTACGAGGCGACCCAGGGCCGCAAGGGGATGCAGGCGGAGAAAGTCTCCCCCGTCTAGAGACCCGAAAAAAGCAAAGAGGAGCAAGGGCCGGGGTACGTACCCCGGCCTTTCCTGTATCTACCGGAAAACCTGCCGCTGCACCGGACCTTTGCGGCGCGTCTGGAGGTGACCTTTGGAATACGTAGTAGCCGTGGCCGTGGGGCTCGTGCTGGCGGAGGTGGCGACCCTGGTCACCACCATCTACCTGCACCGGGTCCTCTCGCACAAGTCCATCCGGCTGCACCCGGCCGTGACGATGTTCATGCGCTTCGCCACCTGGATGCTCACGAGCATCTCGCCGCGCGAGTGGGTGGCCGTCCACCGCAAGCACCACAACTTCAGCGACGTCGAGGGCGACCCGCACAGCCCCCACATCGAGGGCTACTGGCAGATCATGATCGGCAACGTCTACTACTACCGCCGCGAGGCCAACAACGACAACACCCTGGAGAAGTACGCCGCCGACCTGCCCTTCGACCGGCTGGACAAGATGTTCCTGCGGCGTGGGACGCTCGGCTTCAGCCTGACCGGCGTGGTCCTGGTGCTCATCATGGGCCTCGGCCCCGGCCTCGTCGCGCTCGCGACGCTCGCGGTCGTCTACCTGCTGCTCAACGCCGCCATCAACGGCGCGGGCCACACCTTCGGCGAGAAGAACTTCGACAACGACGCCACCAACCTGAAGCTGCTGGCGCTCATCACCTTCGGCGAGGGCCTGCACAACAACCACCACGCCCGTCCGGCCTCCGCCAAGCTCTCCGCCTTCAAGGGCGAGTTCGACCCCGCGTGGCCCGTGATACGGCTAATGGAGAAGCTCCGCCTCGCGAAGGTCCTCACCAAAGTAGACGAGGGCTGGGAGTACCACCGCCGCCGCATCCCGACGACCACGGTGAGCCCCCTCGGCGCCACCACCGTCAAGGCCGCGGCGAAGGACTAACCTGACAGCAGATAAATCAGGCGCGCAAGCGGCCTCGGGCAACCGGGGCCGCCTGCGGGCGTTGATCTACACGCTTTCTCGAACCCGCTGACAGAGAGTCCGCACCAGTTTCACCAGCCTCACCTGCGATTTGCTAAACTAAAAGTATGAAACGCGCTACTATCACGCTGCCCGACGACCTGGAGAAGAGCCTGGAGTCTTACCAACGGTCCCAGGACGTGCCGTTGCCCCTGACCGCTGTGGCCCAGGCCGCCCTGAGGGAGTACCTGGCAAAGCGGGGGTTTCTCACGTCTTCTTCCCCAGGGCAGCCTTTCGCTATAACGCCCGCGAGAGAGGGTAGTGGGAAGAGGGACGTCAGTTCGGAGCACGACAGGTACTTCGCGGAGGCCGCTGAAGAGTGAGGGTGGTGCTGGCCGATACCGGTCCGCTCTACGCCGCCCTGGACCCCGACGACGACAACCACGAGCGTGCCCGGGAGGACATCGAGCGGCTGAACCTGGAAGGGTTCGGGGTGATGGTGGCGTACCCAACGCTGTGTGAGAGCTACTCCCTGATCCTGTACAGAATGGGTGTCGCCGTAGCGCACGGCTGGTTGGAAGAACTGCGGGAGCGGGCTACCCTGCTCAATCCCACGCCGGAAGACTACGGGAAAGCTTCGGACCTGCTGCTCGGATATCTGGATCAGGGTTTCAGCCTGTTCGACGCCGTGGCCGCCGTTCTGGCCGGACGGATGGAACTGCCGGTATGGACCTACGACCACCACTTCGACGTTATGCGGGTCGAGGTGTGGCGTGGTACGTAGCACGGGACGGTAGAGGGGTTCGGGCTGAGAGTCTAGAATCTGCAGAAGGCGGCGTCAGGAGCCAGAACATGGAAGCCCGTTACATAACCGACGCGTCCGGCAAGCGCCGGGGCGTAATCCTGAGTCTGGAGGAGTACCAGAAGCTGCTCGAAGATTTCGAAGACCTGGAGGATCTGCGGGCCGCGGATGAGGCGCTGCGCGAGATAGAACGTGGCGAGGAGGAGCCAGTCCCCTGGGAGCAGGTCAGGGATGAGATCGGTTCGGAGTACGAGGGGCCAAAGGGTTCTTGAATTACCGCATCGTCGCCGGGCGTGCGGCTGAGAGCCTCGCCGGCGACCCAAAACCCCGTGGCGCGGTTGAAATGCGCGATACGGGGGAGAAGGAAGAGTGGCGCGCAAGGGTGGGAGGCTACCGTATCGTCTGCGCGCAGACGATGAAACTCGACGGATGAAGGCACCGAATCGGGATTGGAGGGTCAGATGAGCGACGCTTTTACCAGGTTGCAGGGGTTGCTTCGCCAGCTCTTCCAGTTCGTCAGCGCCGACCTGGACTTCGGTGTCTACCGCATCATGAACCACCGAGGGAATGGGGTGGAGAGGAATCCGTGTCCCGCTCCTGGTGTTTTGTATGATGCCGTGCGACCATGAGGTTCAGTGAGCATTTCGAGGGAGATCGCAGGGATCAGCCGGATCGGGAGCGGATATCGCTCTCGATGTGTGAACGAGTCGTAAGGAACCCGGTGGTTTCGGAGCCGAATCGAAGAGGCCGGATCGCTTGCTGGGGATACGTGGAGAGCGAGGACCGTTACTTGAAGGTTATAGTAGAGGCGGACGGCGTGGAGATAGTCACGGCCCATTTCGACCGGGGCTTCAAGCGGAAGATGAGGAGTCGGCGATGAGGATCGTTTACAGGAGAGAGCACGATACCATGCGGATCACGCTCAAGCCGGACGCCCGCTACGCGGAGTCGGAGGAGGTGGCTCCCGGCGTGGTTGTGGACTTCGACGAGGCGGGCAACGCCATCTCGCTGGAGGTCTACGACGCGGCGAGCGAGAAGGTGGATCTCTCGAAGCTGGAGATCGAGGGCCTCCTGGAGCACCCGAAGGCCGAAGCGCCGTCGTAGGGCGGCCCCAGACACGAGGGAGGCTCGTTTCTAGAGAGGAGCGGACCGCATGACGACGGATGCTTTCGCAAAATTGCAGGAGTTGCTGCGCCAGCTCTTCCAGTTCGACAGCAAGGATCTGGACTTCGGCATCTACCGCGTCATGAACCACAAGCGCGACGCGATCGAGGACTTTATACAGAACGGCCTCGCCGAAGCGGTGGACGAAGCCCTGAGAGGCGGCGCGGTGGCGCGTCAGGCGGCGCAGGCGGAAGAGGTGCGCCGGAAGACGGACCAGGTAAAGGAGACTTTCGGCGAGTACGCCGTTGACTCTAAGGGCGAACTGAAGGAGCCTTTCCGCGAGACGCCGCTCGGCAGGGAGTATCTGGAGGCGCGTTACGCAGCGGGCGAGCCCGTGGACCTCGAAGAGCTGAAGGCCACGGTCTTCAACCACGTCTACACTTTCTTTTCCCGGTACTACGACAACGGGGACTTCATCTCTAAACGGCGCTACTCGAAGCGGCAGAAGTACGCCATCCCGTACAACGGCGAAGAAGTCTACCTGCACTGGGCGAACGCCGACCAGTACTACATCAAGACCGCCGAGCATTTCTTCGATTACACCTACAACGCCAGGGGCGGCGTTACCGTGCGCTTCGAGGTGACCGCCGCCGAGGTCGAGCACAACGACGTCAAGGGCGAGAAGCGTTTCTTCGTCCCCCGTCTCGAAGACGCGAACTTCGACGGGGAGACGCGGACCCTGACCATCCCCTTTGAGTGGCGTCCGTTGACCGCCGGGGAGCAGGAGAGCTACGGCAAGAAGCAAGAGGACATCAACAAGTGGGCGGCGGGGGAGATACCGGCCCGTTTAGCGGGCGAGCCTGTCGCAGCCGGAGCACTGGACGAAGAGAGCCTGGAGATCCACCTGCGCCGGTACACCCGGCGCAACACCTCAGACTTCTTCATCCACAAGGACCTGAAAGGCTTTTTGGAGCGGGAGCTGGACTTCTACCTCAAGAACGAGGTGCTGGACGTGGACGACCTGGAGAGCTGGGGGCCGGAGCTCTCCGAGAGCTGGTTCGAGGTGATGCGGACCGTCAGAGTTATCGGGCGGGAGATCGTCGCCTTCCTCGCCCAGATCGAGGACTTCCAGAAGAAGCTCTTCGAGAAGAAGAAGTTCGTGGTGTCCTGCGAATACTGCATTACACTGGACCGTGTGCCGGAAGAGCTGTACCCTGAGATCGCCGCCAGCGCCGCCCAGCGCCAGGAGTGGGTGCGGCTGTTCGCCATAGACGCGATCGAGGAGAACATCACGCAGCCCGGCTACTCCGAGCCGCTTACGACCGACTTCCTGAAAGCCAACCCGCACCTGGTGCTGGACACGAAGTTTTTCGGCAAGGACTTTAAGGACCGGCTGCTGGCGGGCATCGAGGACCTCGACGAGCAGACCGACGGGCTCCTCGTCGACAGCGAGAACTTCCAGGCCCTCAACCTGCTACAGGAGCGTTACCGCGAGCAGGTCAAGTGCATCTACATAGACCCGCCGTACAACACGGGTGGCGATGGATTTATCTACAAGGATAATTACCAGCACGCAAGCTGGATGAGCATGATGGAGGATCGTCTACGGTCAGGGAGAGAGGCATTGACCAAAGACGGGGTAATGTTCGTCAGCATCGACGATCATGAAGTAGAAAAGTTGCGCCTGCTGATGAACAGGGTGTTCGGTGAGGAGAATTTCATAGCGGAGTTGGTGTGGGAGAAGGGCAGAAAGAACGACGCCAAGCTGTTCTCCGTGGGGCATGAATACATGCTCGTGTATGCGAGCTCTCTTGCTACCTTGCGAGAGCGTGGAGTAGTTTGGCGGGAGTCCAAGCCCGGAGCGCAGGAGATCTGGGAAGAGTATAGCCGCTTGCGCGAGAAGTACGGCGACGACCATAAAGCTGTTCAAAATGCTCTCCGTGAATGGTACCGGCAGCTTCCGAATAGCCACCCGTCGAAGTCATTGAGCCGCTACAAACACGTAGATGAGCACGGACCGTGGAGGGACAGAGACATATCCTGGCCCGGTGGCGGAGGTCCCAGGTACGAGGTAATACATCCGGTTACCAAGCAGGCATGCAAGGTCCCAGATGCCGGGTGGAGGTTCTCCACTTCCGAGGCAATGCAGGAGCAGATCAGGCTGGGACTGGTGGTGTTCGGGGAGGATGAGATATGCTCAGAAGTTGTGGATAG
>SIRX01000157.1 GCA_004563715.1 Actinomycetota bacterium
AAGACCAAACTGAAACATTTTCCTAATAAATTTAAATAATCATCTTTTTTCTTCAAGATCTCTGGGGGGATGGATAGGGTACGGTCCGCTCCAGCGAAAATTTCAACAGCGGCAGACGGTAGAATGTAGTAACCCTTTGGCATAAGGCTGCGACGCGAAGGACATGGGGGCACGCTATGAAGTATCGGAAACTTGGCAAGACGGATATTCAGGTCTCGGAGGTCGGTTTCGGGGTGTGGACGGTTTCCACGGGCTGGTGGGGCGAGGTGGACGAGCGGCGGTCGGTCGAGCTTCTGAGAAAAGCTTTCGAGAAAGGCATCAACTACTTCGACACGGCCGACACCTACGGCGCGGGGCTGGGAGAGACCCTGCTGGCCGACGCCTTTGGAGACAGGCGGGACGAGGTGGTGATCTCGACGAAGATCGGCTACGACTTCTACAATAACACCGAGCGTCGCGGGCAGCAGGAGCGCCCCCAGAACTGGTCCGAGGACTTTATCCGCTTCGCCCTGGAGCAGAGTCTGAAGCGTCTGGACACAGACTACGTAGACTTCCTCATGCTCCACAACACCAAGATGGACGCCATCGAGGACGACCGGCTCTTCGAGGTCCTGGACGAGTTCAAAAAGGAGGGCAAGGTGCGCGCCGGCGGAGTCGCCCTCGGCCCGGCCATCGGCTGGCAGGAGGAAGGCCAGAGGGCAATGCGCGAGCGGAACGTGGACGGCCTGCAGATGATCTACAACGCCCTCGAACAGGATCCGGGGCGCGACCTCATCGCGTCCGCCCGCGAGACGGACACGAGCCTCTTCGTGCGGGTCCCCCACTCCTCCGGGATGCTCGAAGGCCACTACGACGAGAACACCACGTTCGCCAAGAACGACCACCGGCGCCACCGGCCGCGGGCCTGGCTCCTGGAGGGCGTAAAGAAGGTCGAGAAGCTCTCCTTCCTCACAGAGAGCGGGGAGCGCACGCTCGGCCAGGCAGCCCTCAAGTTCTGCCTCGCTACGCCCGAGATCTCCTCGACCCTGCCCAACATCTACGATGAGGCGCAACTGGAAGAGTTCGCCGCCGCACCCGACACCCCGGACCTCACCGACGAAGAGTTCGCCCGCATAAACGAGCTCTACGACACCAACTTCGGCCTCGAAGGTGAGCCCGCCATCGGGGGCCGGGCGCGCCTCAAGACCTCGGCGAGGGGGTAGTCATGACGGAGACCAGGGTAGAGCAACAGGCCGCAACCGAGCAGCAACTACCGGCCCAGTACATAAACTACCTCTTCTTCAAGCTCGACCCGGCCTGGCGCCAGCTCCCCGACGAGGAGCGCGAGCGGGGCAAGGGCGAGTTTCTGGCGGCGGCCGAGGAGCACTCGGCGGAGATGCTGCTCCGCTCCTTCTCGCTCATGGGCCTGCGGGCCGACGCGGACTTCATGCTGTGGCGCATCGGCTACGACCTCGACGCCTTCGAGGCCATGACGGCGGCCCTCATGAAAAGCGGCCTGGGCAAGTACCTCACGGTCGCTTACTCCTACTTCGGCCTCGCCCGGCGTTCGATCTACGTCGGAGAGCACACCCCGGGCTTCGAGAACCGGCGTTACATAGTCCCCGGTGAGGGTGAGTACGCCTTCGTCTATCCGTTCGTCAAGACCCGCGAGTGGTACCGGCTCCCCCTCAAAGAGCGCCAGCGGATGATGAACGAACACATGGAGATCGGGCGCAAGCACTACCCGGTAAAGAACAACACCGCCTACTGCTTCGGCATCGACGACTACGAGTTCATCCTCTCCTTCGAGGCCGAGTCACCCGAGAAGTTCCAGGACCTGATGATGGAGCTGCGCGAGAGCGAGGCCAGCGGTTACACCGAGCTCGATACCCCCATCTTTACCTGCCGCCGCCGCCAGCTACCGGAAATTCTGAAAACTTTAGGATAATTAACCCTCTCACCGTAGCGGCCGATTCTTGGCCTCGGGTACAATACGGCCACGCACCGACCGTAGCCGGAGGGCCAAACTTTTAGCCCTCCGGCTATAACGTTTGTTAAAGACGCCTCCTGCCGGGGTCATCCGCGCGCTTCTGGACGCGCGCCGCCGAGGCTGTATAATCAATCCCGACATGATTACTCGGATTAAACGCGGGCTGGGGGTACGGGTCACGGAGATGGTGGGCAACACCCCGCTCCTAGAGTTGCCGGCCATCGGCCGTGAGGTTCCTGGAGTAAGCATTTACGGCAAGGCCGAGTGGTACAACCCCGGGGGTTCGGTCAAGGACCGGCCGGCGATGTGGATGATCCGGGACGGCGAAAAGAGCGGGGAGTTGACGCCCGCGAAGACCATCCTGGACGCCACGAGCGGCAACACGGGGATCGCCTACGCCTGGATCGGAGCGGCCCTGGGCTACAAGATCAAGCTGTGCATGCCCAAGAACGCCAGCGAGGAGCGGAAAAAGATACTGCGGGCCTACGGCGTGGAGTTCGTGCTGACCGACCCCGGTGAGGGCTCGGACGGCGCGATCCGGGAGGCGCGCAGGCTCTACGCCGAGGACCCGGAGCGGTACTTCTACCCCGACCAGTACTCCAACCCGGCCAACCCGCGGGCCCACTACGAGGGCACGGCGAACGAGATCTGGGATCAGACGGGGGGCGAAGTGACACACTTCGTCGCGGGCCTGGGCACCAGCGGCACGTTCGTCGGCACGGCGACGCGCCTCAAGGAGTTGAACCCGGAGATAAGGGCCGTCTCCTTCGAGCCGGACTCGCCGTTCCACGGGCTGGAGGGCATGAAGCACATGGAGAGCGCCATCGTGCCCGCCATCTACGACCCCACCATCGCCGACGAGAACCGCCGCACCCCGACCGAGGACGCCTACGACATGGTCAAACGCGTGGCCCGCGAGGAGGGCATCCTCATCGGCATCTCCGCCGGGGCCGCGGTGGCGACTGCCTTGCAGGTCGCCCGCGAGGTCGAGTACGGCACGGTGGTCACCATCCTGTGCGACGGGGCGGACAAGTACCTCTCCGAGAGCTTCTGGGAGGAAGACTAGCTTTGCCGCTCAAGATCGGCCGGGGGGACATAGAAAACATCCACCGCCACGCGCGGGAGACCTACCCCGAGGAGTGCGCCGGGGCCATCGTTGGCCTGGACACCGGCGGTATGAAGGTCGTGGTGGACGTGTGGCCCGCGGAGAACACCCACGAGGACGAGCGCTCACGGCGCTTCCTCATAGAACCCTTGCAGATAAAGAAGTTCGAGGAGGACGCCGCCGGGCGGGACATGGACCTGCTCGGCTTCTACCACTCCCACCCGGACCACCCGGCGGAGCCGTCGGAGTACGACCGGGAGCACGCCTGGCCCTACTACTCCTACGTCATCACGTCGGTGAGCGGAGACAGCGTGCGGGACACCCGCTCGTGGGTCCTCAAGGACGACCGCTCCGGCTACGACGAAGAAGAGATATTAAGTTAACAGAGAGAAGGAGCTGACATGCCGAAAGTGAAGATCCCCACCCCCCTGCGCCAGTACGCCTCGGGCAACGCCGAGGTCGAGGTCGGCGGCGACACCGCCGGGGAGACGCTCGGAAACCTGACCGAGGAGTACCCCGAACTCAAGCAGCACCTGTACACCGGCGACGGCAAGCTCCGCTCGTTCGTCAACGTGTACAAGGGTGACGAGGACATCCGCTACCTCGACGGCCCGGACACCGAGGTCTCCGCCGACGACGAGCTCTCCATCATCCCCTCCATAGCCGGCGGCTCCGCCGAAGCCCGATGTAGGTAATTTTTCAACCCTGGAAGTCAGTACCACCGTTTTTCACACGAGAGGTTTCACGACATGCAGACACGCCAGCCACTGGTAGATTCGCCCAACGGCGCGGTAGAGCTCTCCAACGAGGAGATAGCCCGCTACAGCCGGCACCTGATCATGCCCGAGGTCGCCCTCGAAGGGCAGAAGAAGCTTAAGCAGGCCCGGGTGCTGACCATCGGGGCCGGGGGCCTTGGTAGCCCGCTCTCCCTGTACCTCGCGGCGGCGGGGGTCGGGACCATCGGCATCGTGGACTTCGACGTGGTGGACGAGTCCAACCTGCAACGCCAGATCATCCACGGCACCTCCGACGTCGGGCGGCCCAAGATGGAGAGCGCCCGCGACCGCCTGAATGACATAAACCCCAACGTAAACGTCGTGGCCTACGAGGAAGCCCTTTCGAGCGAGAACGCGCTGGACATCTTCGCGGACTTCGACGTCATCGTGGACGGCACGGACAACTTCCCTACCCGCTACCTGGTGAACGACGCCTGCGTCCTGCTGGGCAAACCGAACGTGTACGGCTCCATCTTCCGCTTCGAGGGCCAGGCGAGCGTGTTCTACGCCGAGGAAGGCCCGTGCTATCGTTGCCTCTACCCCGAGCCGCCGCCGCCGGGCCTCGTCCCGAGTTGCGCCGAGGGCGGGGTGCTCGGCATCCTGCCGGGCGCCATCGGCACCATCCAGGCCACCGAGACCGTCAAGCTCATCCTCGGCATCGGGGAGCCGCTCATCGGCCGCCTGCTGCTCTACGACGCGCTAGGTATGCGCTTCCGCGAGATGAAGCTCCGCAAGGACCCCAACTGCCCGGTCTGCGGCGAGAACCCAACCGTCACGGAACTTATCGACTACCAGGAGTTCTGCGGCATTCCGCAGGCGGCCGCCGCCGAGCAGGAGAACCGGGTGCCAGAGATCTCCGTCCAGGAGCTCAAGGCGCAGATGGAGAGCGGTGACATCCAAGTCCTCGACGTGCGCGAGCCCTACGAGTACGAGATCGGCAACCTCGGCGTTCCGCTCATCCCCCTGAACGAGCTGCCCGAGCGTTACGAGGAGTTGGACAAAGATAAGCCCCTCGCCATCCACTGCCGCAGCGGCGCCCGCAGCGCCAACGCCGTCAAGCTCCTGAAGGAGCGCGGCTTCGAGAACGTCTACAACGTGTCAGGCGGCATCCTGGCCTGGAGCGAGGAGATAGACCCGAGCATCCCGCAGTACTAGAGAGCAGCAGTAATACACCAGGGGCGGCGGGGGTCTTGCTCCCGCCGCCTTCTGCGTTCTGTGTAGCTTTCACGTTCCAGGAACCCTGCGGGCAGTAGACTCGGTAGCCATGAGCACCCATACCCCACCAGCGCCGGCGAATACCGAACAACCTTCCCGCAACCGCTCCGGAGGCGGACTTGCGGGCTTGCTCTTGCTCTCCGCGCTGCTCGTGGTCGGGGGATTCTGGATGTGGGACTCTTTTACCTACGACGGTCCGCGGGAGGCGGTGTTTCCGCTGCCTCAGACGTTCGCGAATAATTACGAGAACGATTGGGGCGCGCCCCGGCCGCAGGGACCGCACGAGGGCACGGACATCTACGCCCCGGAGGGCGCCCCGATCTACGCCGTTACCGGCGGCACGGTTACCACCGCCCGCGGCTCCTCGGAGACCGGCTGGAACACCCTGGGCGGGTACACGGTCATGATCCGGGCCGCCTACGACGCCGGCCCCGTCGAGCGCGGCGACCTGCTCTACTACGCACACCTCAGAGAGCCCTCGCCGCTGCAACCGGGAGATGAGGTAGAGGCCGGAGACGAGATCGGCGAGGTCGGCCGCACCGCCGGGCAAGAGGAGGGGACCGTGCAGGACTTCCCGCCGCACCTGCACCTCGGCTGGTATGAGGGTTTCGGTCTTCCCGGCGACAGCCGGTCACAGGCGCAGAGCGGCGCGATAAACCCCTACCCGCTGCTGCGCTGGGTCGAGGGAAACGGCGGGCGCGTGGTGTTAGAGTAGCCTCTCGTCTCCGGTAAGAAACCCGACCGGGGAACCTCTAGCCCGGCGGCCAGGACATCCGGCGGCCGCCGAGGACGTGCAGGTGGATGTGGGGCACGGTCTGGTTGGCGTCGGGGCCGCAGTTGAAGACGGTCCGGTAGCCGCCTTCCAAACCCTCCTCGGACGCGATCTTCGCGGCGACCGTGAAGAGGTGTCCGACCAGGTGTTCGTCCTCGTCGGTCAGGTGGTCCAGGGAGGGGATGGGTTTGCGCGGTACGACGAGCACGTGGGTGGGGGCCTGCGGGTTTATGTCCCGCAACACGGCGCAGCGGTCGTCTTCGTAGAGGATGTCGCCCTCTATTTCGCCGTCCAGTATCTTCTGGAAGATTGTCTTCTCGGTCATAGCCTCATAGACTAACGGCTCTGGCCTCTCCGCTCAACCGCTGCCGCCGGGCGGCTCCCCTACCGGACGAAGTCGGTGTCCCGGTCGAGGCCCTTTATGTAGGCGGAGATCAGGCGCGCGCAGTTCTCCAGGTCTGCCAAGTCTACGACCTCGTTGGGCGAGTGCATGTAGCGGTTGGGGCAGGAGACGACGCCGGTGGCGATGCCGGCCCGCTGGAACTGGATGGCGTCCCCGTCCGTGCCCGTGGAACGGGAGTCGGCCTCCAGCGTGTAGGCGATGTCCTCCCGCTCGGCGGCCTCGATAAGCCCCTCGGAGACGAGGGGGCTCATGTTGGCGGCCCGCTTTATAACGGGGCCGCTGCCCAGAGCGTGGTCGCCGTTCTCGTTCTTGGAGACGCCGGGGGTGTCGGTGGCGTGGGTAACGTCCACGGCGATGGCCGCGTCCGGGTCCAGCGAGAACGCGGAGGCGCGGGCGCCGTAGAGCCCGATCTCCTCCTGCACGCTCGCCACGGCCACGACCTCGGCTTCCAGCTCGTCTTCCTCAGAGAGCAACCGCAGCGCTTCGAGCACGACGAACGCGCCCATCCGGTTGTCCAGCGAGCGGGAGGCGACGCGCCCGTTGGGCAGCTCCAGCAGGTCCTGGTCCAGGACGGCCGTATCCCCGACGCGGACCATGCTCTTCGCCTCGTCGCCGTCTCTGGCCCCGATGTCGATCCAGAGGCTCTTTATCTCGGAGGCTTTCTTGCGCTCGTCGGGCTGTATGAGGTGGATGGCCTTTTTACCGATGACGCCCATCACCTCGCCATCTTTCGTCTGGAGGCGCACCCGCTGGCCGACGAGCACCTGGGGGTCCCAGCCGCCCACGCCCGTAAAGCGCAGCAGGCCCTGCTCCTCGATGTGGGTGACCATGAGCCCGATCTCGTCTATGTGCCCGCTAAGCATTACCTTCGGCGAGCCGCCCTCCCCTATCACGGCGAAGGAGTTGCCCATCCGGTCGCCCCAGACGCGGGCAAACTTCTCGGCCCGCTCCCGCCAGACCTTCGCCGCCGCGTCCTCGCTGCCGCTCGGCCCGGGGGTAGAGAGCAACTCCTTGAGGAAGTCGAAAGATTCGTCTTTCATGGGATCCTTTCTAAACAACTCTTGCAAATATGTTTGTCGAACGCCTGTAGTATCCGATCAACACGCGATCTGTATCTCCAGGCTTCCGGCCCCGACATCCTGGCCGCCGTCTTCTATCGTCCGGTAGGGGACCGTGATGTCGAAGGGTTCGGCGAAGGGGCTGGGGGTGAGGACCAGCCTACGCCGGTCGCGCCACAGGGGGACGAGCCTCTCCCCCATAAAGCGGAACCCGTCCCGATACCAGGGGTAGGTATTCTCGCCCGGCTCGTTGAGACAGACGAAGAGCGACAGGTCGTCGCAGAGCTGCAACAGCCGGAAGTTGTACTCGGTGTTCGCGAGCCATTCTTCCGGCAGGGTGCGCTGGATCCTTTCTCTGCGCGCGGCCTCCCGCTCGGAGAACCGTACCGCCACGGGTTCCTGCGAGTCCCGGACAAAGGAGCTGTAGTGGAGGCTGCACAGGTAGGCGGCGTAGGGTTCTTCGGCCTCGGTCCGGTCAATGCCATGCTCGTAGGCCCTGAGCTTTGGTTCCAGGGGGTAGTTCGTAAACGAGTAGGGTTTGCCGGTCTCGGGGTTGAAGCGCACCTCGTCGTCCAGTTCCTGCCAGGCTGTATCGTGCTCCGCGATGGCGTAGAGCGTGGGGGCATACGGCTCGAACCCTGCGGCCCAGTGCTCGGCGAACACGCCGGAGACCTTGCCGTGCTCGTACTGTTGCACGAGCACAAAGCCTCCGGGTATCTCGCGGACGATCACCCCGTGAGCTTACCGCAAAGCTAGCGGTTCAGCCGCGACGCTTTTGAGGACTCTAGAAAACCGGCCGCCGGTCAACGGCCAGCGGGCCCTGGAGGCTCGCATCATCGAGAAACGCTTCTTGAACCGCGTCGAAGTCTTCGGCGGGAACAGTTGCGAGCACGAGGGCGAAGCCGGAGGAAAACCGCTCATCCCACTCCCTGGCGAACCTCTCCGGCAGGCCCAGCTCCAGCAGCTTCTTCTTCAGGCGCGGCCGCCGGTAGTACAGCACCAGGCCCAAGACCGAACCTATTATCAGCAAGGCCTCCACGGTGAGCCCGGTCCACAGGTGGATCGCGGCCATAAGAACGCTCGTCGCCGTGACCGCGAGGAACATGCTGCCGAACTCGAACCACTGCAACCTCGTGAGACCCGACTCCACCGGCCGGGTACGGACCCCGGGTAGGGTAGCCCGGACTACACGCTCGTCCCGCCGCCGGGTGAGCACGAGCAGGCCGTCGTCCGCTAGGCCGGAGGTTTCGAGGCGCTCGTCGAGCGCCTTGAGGGACCGCAAGTCTCCGGCCACGGCCCCGACCGTGTAGTAGCGAGGAATGCTCATGCTACTTTTCTAACGCACCTGCTGTCGGGAGCCGGTAAGCGGCTTCACCAAGCCAGTAGAAGACCCGCGCTGGTCAGAACCCCGATCAGGGCCCCGGCCAACACGTCCACCGGGTAGTGGACCCCGAGGTACACCCGGGAGAGGATGGTGAGCAGGGCCGCCGGAACCACGAGCGGGGCCAGAACGGGATATATCGCCGAGAGGGCCAGCGCCCCGGCGGCCGCGGTCGCGGAGTGGCCCGAAGGGAAAGAGCTCGAAGACGGGGTCTTTACGAGGGGCGCGATGCTGGTATCCGAGATGTACGGGCGGGACCGGTCGAAGGCGTGCTTGGAGCCCTCGGCGATCAGCCACGAGCCGGCGATAGCGGCCCAGGGCACCAGGAGGTTCGCCGGCACCAGCCCGGTTACCAGGAAAGCCCCCGCCGCGATAAAGCCCCACAACGCCCCGGCGGTACCAGCCACCGTGAACCAGCGCATAACCACCGTGAGCGGAGCCCACTTCAGGCGGAAGACCACCCGGAACAGCGTCCGGTCGAGGTCCCTTAGTTTCCGCACGAAAGCCTTCAATCCCGGGCCCTGGTAGCGGGTGTTTTCTCGGCCTGCATTCTGCCGCGTCCTCTACTCCGCGTTGTTCTCGTCCAGGTTCCTTTTCCTGGAGCCGATGACCTGCCCGTAGTTCAGGAGGGTGACCAGAAACACCCCTCCGAGCGTGTTGCCGATCGTGGCCGGCAACAGGAAACCGCCCAGGTACTCCGCGTACGTGTACTCCCCGACGAACACGCCCATCAGAACCTCCGTAGAACCAGCTATGCAGTGTGTCAGCCCGGCAGCCGGGATGATCAGGACCAGCAAGTATATAAAGAACACCTGGGAGATGGTGTCCCGGGAGGCCGCCACCATCCAGGCGATCATCGCCACGAGCCAGCCGCCGAATATGCCTTTTATCGTCGAGGTGGCGAAACCGTAATCCATCTTGGTCGACACCTCGCCGAGGACGAGCGCGACGGCCTCGGGGCTGAGGACCTCACCGTAGATGAGGGCGGCGGCGAAGACCGTAGCCCCCAGCACGTTGAAAACGAAGATCACCACCCACAGCCGGAGCATGTTGGGCAGCTGTTCTTTGCGAGACAGCACGACGACCACCGGGGTGACCGTGTTCTCCGTGTAGAGCTGAGCCCGGCCCAGGATTACTAGCAGAAAACCCAGCGGATAGAAGGCGTATGCGAGGAACCCTACTCCGCCGGTCAGGCTCCCGACGACCGCCAGGGCAACCACGCTGAAAGAGATGTTGAGCCCGGCGGCAAACCCGCTGAACGCCAGCCCCACGTTGGCCCGCTCCAGCTCTTTCTGGCCGTCCTCGACTACGGTCTCGAAAATCTCCCCGGCCGTTTTGGATGTGGTAGTCACAGGCCCGGTATCATACTACAGGGATGCTCACCGGCGACGCCCGGCAGCCCGTAACCGCCCGACTCCTCCCGACTCCACCGGTGTTCTGAAGTAGAATACGGCGAGCGTTCCCGGAGAAACCGTTAGATAGTCAGGGGTACATAGCATGGACAGAAAGATCGTGGAGCAGGTCGTGGAAGAAGCCCGCCAGGAAGCGGCCAACCTGGTTATCTGGGATCGGAGGGACACCTTTACGGTGGAACCCGACGACCTCTCCGAGTTGGAGCTCGCCGACGAGCATCTGCGGGCGAAGATGCAGGACGGCCGGGCCACCGTCTATCTGGAGTACGGTTCGATCTACAAGCTCGTGGTAGAGCGGGAGCGCAAGGCCCGTCCCGGCGTGCGCGCCGGCTTCGGCGCGGGCATAGATTAGAGGGGATGCCCTGGTCCCCCCTAGCCCTCTACGATCTCGGCGCCTTCCTCCCGGGCGATGACCGCGGCGTGGGACAACCCCACGAACAGCCCGCACTCCAGCGCGCCGGGGATGCGTTTTATCTCGTTCTGTAGCCCGTCCGGGTCCGGTATCGAGGGAAACCGGCAGTCTACCGTGTAGTGTCCACCGTCCGTCACGAACGGCTTCCGGCCTTCCATCCTGAGCTCGGGCCGGGAGCCAAGGGCTTTCAACGCGGCGAAGGTCGCCTCCCAGCCAAAGGGCTCGACCTCCACGGGCAAGGCTCCACGTCCCAGCACGTCCACCAGCTTCGACTCGTCGGCGATCACGATCAGGCCTTCCCCGGCGGCGGCGACGATCTTCTCCCTGAGCAGGGCGCCGCCCAGGCCTTTTATGAGGTCTAGACCGGGGCCGACCTCGTCCGCCCCGTCTATCGTAAGGTCCGGCCGGGCCTCCGAGAGGCCGGTCAGGGGTACGCCTTCCCGCCGGGCGAGTTCGGCGCTCGACTCCGAGGTGGGTATGCCCCGGACGTCCCGGAGCGTGCCCTCTGAAAGGTACTCCCCGATCCTCTTGATGGCCCAGTAGGCCGTGGAACCGGTGCCGAGACCGAGGATCATGCCGTCCTCGACGTAGGCGTCAACGGCCCGGAATGCGGCGGAGCGTTTCTGTTCGTCAACCGCGCCGGACACTCTCACTCCCGAAAACGAAAGGCCGGAACACCGGAACGGCGGTCCAGCTACCCTACTATCTTCACCCTTGCGGCCTGCTTCTTGCCGCGCCGGCCGTCCACGACCTCGAACTCCACCTCGGCGCCTTCTTCCAGGGTCCGGAACCCCTCGCCGGATATCTCGGAGTAGTGAACGAAGAGGTCTTCCCCGCCTTCCACGTTCTCGATAAACCCGTACCCCTTCTCGTCCGAGAACCACTTGACTCTACCGCGTGCCACGATACCTCCAGGCTCTTTCCCCGAAAGAACCGTGGAAACGAACCTCCGGAGAAAACTTATCTTACCCCGCCCTCCCAGGGGCGACAGGGCGGGACTGTAGCATTCCTTTCCATCCGACGCAAATCGCCGGCTTCTCTGAACCGGTTTTACGCTCCTTCGGGCTGGACGCCGAGGACGACCTCGACCTGGCGCGGTTCCTCGCCGGGCGTGACGACGGTCAGCCCCAGCCGGTCCCCGGGCTGCAGCGAGTTGACGATCCCGATCACGTCGTCGGGAGAAGAGACCTCCTCCCCGCCGACCTCCGTGATAACGTCCCCTATCGGCACCGGCAGGCCGTCGATATCCTGCTCTTCACCGCCCTTTATGCCGGCATCGTCCGCGGGGCCACCGCCGGTTACCCCGCTTACTATCGCCCCGGAGGGCGGCAGACCGTACTGCTCGCGCAGGTCCTTTTTCGTGAGCGAGGTGTAGGCTACCAGCTCCCCGATACCCGCCGTGAACATCCGCACCCCGATGTACCCGTGCTCCACGGCACCGGTGGTTACGAGCTGCTCGACGACGCTCTTGACAGTGTTGCTCGGGATGGCGAACCCGACCCCCTGGAAGCTGCCGGTCTCCGAGATGATCTGGGAGTTCACCCCGATAACCGTGCCCCGGGAATCGAGCAGCGGGCCGCCGGAGTTGCCGGGGTTGATCGCGGCGTCCGTCTGCACGGCGTCGCTGATGGTGTAGTTGTTCGGGGCTTTTATGGGGCGTCCCACACCGCTCACGATGCCGGTGGTCACGCTGATGCCCACGTTGAGCGGGTTGCCGATGGCGATGACCGGCTGTCCCACCTGTAGGGAGTCGGAGTCCCCGAGCGTCAGCGGCTTCAGGGCTTCCTCCGGCGCCTCGACCTTCAGGACCGCCAGGTCGGTCGAAGGGTCCTCCCCCACGACCTCGGCCTCGCGGCGCGTCCCGTTGGCGAACCTGACGGAGACCCCCTCAGCCGCTTCGACCACGTGCTGGTTGGTCACGATGTGGCCGTTGCGGTCGAGCACGAAGCCCGAACCTCCGCCAGGCCCCGCACCGGAGGCCACGTCCACGCTCACCACGCCGGGACCGTCCCGCGTATACACCTGCCGCACCGAAGCCTGTCTGGCGCTGTCCTCCGGGCTTTCTACGTCGGGCAGGCTGGCGGCCTCCGGCTCGACTTGTCTGATGGTTACGTCTCCGGTGCCGTCGGTGAGTCCGGGCACCCCGAAGACCAGCAGCAGCGCGGTCAGCAGGCCACCGATAACCGCCGAAACCAGGGCTGTAAGTGCTGTCTTCAGGCTGATCCTCTCCTGTCCGGGTCAGAGTGCCCGCTAGTTATACCAACTCCGTCCCCGCTACGAGGCAACTTCCTGCTGGTCCACGATGGTGAGGGCGTCCAGCTTCCACTCCCCGTCCTCGCGAACGAGCGTCCACGTCGCGGCGTTTCGCTCGATGCGGCCGGTGTGCACGGCACGGGTCACGCCGGAGGCCCGGGCCGTGCCGTTCTGAACCTGCACCGAGGGCCCCTGGAGAAAGCTGATCTCCTCCAGGGTGTTGAAGGTGTTCCTCCACTTGTCCGGCGTCTGCGCCGAGCTGCGCTTGAAGTTCCGGGATAGCAGGTCGTAGGAACGATCGTACTCCCCAGCCGCGGCCAGGTCGTAGACGCTCACTATGGTCTGGGCGGCCTCCTCTTCGTCTCCGGTCTCCGAACTTCCGCCGCCGTCTCCTCCGGGGGGCGCACCGGGCAGAGGCGGCTCTTCGGGAGGAGGTTGCTCCTGCGGGACGGTCTGTTGCTCCGGTGGCTCCTGCAGCCCGGGCGCGGTCGTCGGAGGCGCGGGGCCTGCCTCCTCTTCTCCATCCCCGGCGGGCGTGAGGTTATCCTCGGGTTGGGTGACGGGGCCGGTCGCAGAAGTCTCTCCCCGTTCGTCTTCTCCCAGCAAGGCGAAAGCGCCGAAGCCCCCCAGCAACGCGAGGACCGCTACCAGCGTGGCCACCACCGGGACCAGGCGGCGGGTTCGGGTTCTCGAAGCCGGGGCGGAACCGGTTCCCAACGCAGACGCCGCGCCCGGAGGAGGCGCGTAGGCACCAGTCCCGGTCGTCCCCACGTCCGGATGAAGCGCCGCCATCCGCCGGTCCACCTGTTCGGCGGTCGGACGTTCGCCGGGGTCTTTGGCGAGACAGTCCAGGATCAGCCGTTCGAGTTCGCCGTCCACCATCGCCCGCTCCCCGGGCGGCACCGGCGGCCTGGAGACGTGCTGGCTGGCGATCTCGATGGGTGTCCCATCGAACGGCGCCTCGCCGGTAACCGCTTCGTAGAGCGTGGCCCCGAGCGAGTAGACGTCGCTCTTGGGCGTGATCTCTTTTCCTTGAAGTTGTTCCGGGGAGGAGTACCGGGCGGTCCCCATGTACGTTCCGGTCCGGGTGGCCTGGGTGGCGTCGAGGGCGCGGGCGATACCGAAGTCCGCGAGCTTGGGCCGGCCGTTCTGGTTCAGCAGGATGTTGTGCGGCTTTACGTCCCGGTGGACGACGCCCCGCTCGTGGGCGTGGGCCAGGCCCGCGGCGACGCCGCTGAGGCCGGAAACCTCTGCCACCGACAACGGCCCGGTCCGGGAGATCCGGCCCCGCAGGTCTCCCCCCGGGACGTGCTCCATGACGATGTACGAGACCTTCCGGCCTTCCAGCTCGTCTTCGCCGGCGTCGTAGACCTGGACTATGTTGGGATGCGAGAGCCGGGCGGCGGTGCGGCCTTCACGCCGGAACCGGAACCCGATGTCCGACTCCAGGAACTCGGGTTTGAGCACCTTGACCGCCACGGGCCGGCCGAGCACCTCGTCGGTGCCCAGAAAAACGGTGGACATACCCCCGGAGCCCAGCTCCCGGTCGAGGATGAACCGCCCGCCCAGCCGCTGTCCCGCGTACCGGCTCACATCCGTGCCCCGCCAGAGCCCCCCGAGACTAGATGACCTCCCGGCCGATGGCCGCAGCAAACGGCTGCAGGCTCTCGCGCAGCCCCATCAGAGCCCCGGCCGGCAATGCCTGCTCGGCGTCGCACAACGCCTCCTGCGGCTCGTGGTGGCTCTCCACGATCAGCCCGTCGGCCTCCGCCGCCACGCTGGCCTTCGAGAGCGGTATAACCAGGTCGCGCCTCCCGGCCGCGTGGGAGGGGTCCACGACCACCGGCAGGTCCGTCAGCCGCTTGGCCACTATCACCGCCGAGAGGTCCAGCGTGAAGCGCGTAGAAGGCTCAAAGGTGCGTATGCCCCGCTCGCAGAGCACCACGTTGTCTGCTCCGGCGCTGGTTATGTACTCGGCCGCCAGAAGCCACTCTTCGACCGTTGCCGCCAGGCCCCGCTTGAGGAGCACCCCGTGGTCGGTCCCGGCGATCGCCTCTCCTACCCGCCGCAGCAGGGAGAAGTTGGCCATGTTGCGCGACCCTATCTGCAACACCTTGGCGTGCTCCATGACCACCTCTATATCGTAGGGGTCCATCACCTCCGTCACGACTTCAAGGCCCAGAGCCGAGCTTACCTCGGAGAGGATCTTCAGCCCTTCCACCCCCAACCCCTGGAACGAGTAGGGCGAGGTGCGGGGCTTGAACGCGCCGCCCCTCACGTACCCAAAGCCCGCTTCCTTGACGGTCCTGGCCGAGGCCTCAAACTGCTCGTAGCTCTCCACCGTGCACGGGCCGGCCACAACCCGGAAGGTGCCGGGCTGGATCATGCCGTTCAGGGTCTTCACGTTGGTCTTTACTGAGAGGTCCATACCTGGTCCACCATTGCTAGCTGTAAAACTCTCCGCGTTGAATTTCGAGGTCCCGGATGCGGTGCAAGATCAGCCCGAAGATCTCGCGCATCGAGGCGTCGTAGATAGGCCCCTCGTTGTAGTCGGCTACCCGCTGGAGGATCTCCTCCTCCCGCCGGGGGTCGAAGATCGGCACGCCCGCCTCAGACTTTATCGAGGCGATCTCCTGGACGATGGAAGCCCGCTCGTTTAGCGCCCGGATGAGGTCCCGGTCTACCGCGTCGACGCGCTCCCTGAGCTGCTGTATCTTCTGCTGCACCTCGGTGTTTTCCGTATCCTTCATATCTTCCATGAGGGCTGCGATTCTATCTGTTGACCCCCCGGAAAACAACTCACCCCTGTACCAGGGCACCGAACGCCCCGGCCAACATATACGCCGGGGCGTCCGCCTGTTTGTTTGTCTACCTCCGGCTGACCTTTTCGCAGTTTTTCACCACGTCGAGCCTGTCCACGTAGGCGACGTCCTTGTCGCCGGGCCCGCAGTCCACTACGTCCCTTACGGCCGGGAAGTCCCGCACCTGGATGTTATCGTTGCCCCGGCCGCCGAACATTACGTCCTGGTCTTTGTCTGGGTGGTCGATCAGGAAGTCGTCACCGGGCCCGCCGTAGACCACGTCGGCCCCGTAGCCGCCCCCGATCTCGTCGTTGCCGGTTCCACCTCTGACCACGTCTTTACCATCCAGGCCGTTGATCAGGTCATCCCCGCCCAGGCCCCGTATCTCCTCGGAGCCCGGCGTCCCCTCCAGAAAGTCGTCCGAGCTGGTGCCCAACATGACCCCCATCAGGGAGGCCCCGAAAGCCGTCCCCGCAACGAGCGCCACCAGGGCGGCCGCAACCCCCAGAACCATCGCCATTCGCCCCATCCTCCACGCTCCTCTCTCCCCTCCTTCTCCCGCGTCCGGCCTCCCCGGAAGCTGATAAGACCACGTTACGACACGCGTGTTACAAACGGGTGACGTTCGTGTGACATCTGGCATACCTTTTCGCAACGCTTTGATAACAACCGGGCGGTAGGACGGACGTCAGACGAGTCCCGGACGGGCTTCGTGTCGTTTGCAAGCGCATCCCGCGCGGGCTAGTCTATCGAGGCTGTTGTCTGTTAGGACTGGTAAGGAGACTTCGTGAAGTTCAGAGCCGAGCTGGAGCCGTTGAGCCCGTACAAGCCCCCGCGCGCGGCGGCGGAGGCGGAGGCGGACCGCGGCCCGGACGGCTACGTAAAGCTGACGATGAACGAGCTCTCTTTCGGACCGCTGCCGGAGGCCCAGGCCGCCCTGGCCGAAGCTCTGCCCCGCGCCAACCGCTATCCGGACCGCTACGCGGGCGCCCTGCGAGAGGAGATAGTCGCCGCCAACCCCGGCAGCGCGGTGGAGAACATCGTCGTCGGCAACGGCTCCAGCGAGGTGCTCTTGAACGTCCTGCAGCTGCTGGAGCGTCCGGGCGAGGTGGTCTTCCCGTGGCCCTCGTTCGGGCTCTACCGCTCCATCGCCCCGGTGTTGGGGATGCAGGCAAAAACGGTGCCGCTGACGGAGGGATACCGGATCAAGCCGGAGGCCATCCTCTCGGCCGTGACAGCAGAGACCCGCGCCGTCGTCCTCTGCAACCCGAACAACCCGACCGGGACGCACCTGACGCTCGACGCTGTGCGAGAGTTCGCAGCAGAGCTTCCGGAGGACGTGCTCCTGATCCTGGACGAAGCCTACCAGGAGTTCGTCGCGGACCCGGCCTACCACGGCTCCCACGCCCTGGCGCTCGAACGGCCGAACGTGGTCGTCGCCCGCACCTTCTCCAAGGCGCACGGGCTCGCGGGCTTCCGGGTCGGTTACGCCCTGGCACCGCCGGAGGTCGCCGACTACGCCGAGCGGGTCCGGTTCCCGTTCTCCGTCAACCTGGCGGCCCAGGTGGCCGCGACCGCCTCGATGCGCGCCCGCGATAAGATAGCGGCCCGGGCGCAGTTCGTAGTGGCCGAGCGGGACCGGCTGCAAGAGGCGTTCCACGCGGCGGGCCTGGACTACGTCCCCTCGCAGGCCAACTTCATCATGGTCGGGGCCGGGCCGGAGGTCTTCGAGAGGGCCGGGGTGCTGGTGCGCGAGGGCGAGGCCCTCGGCTTCCCGCCGGGCTGGAGCCGGGTCACGGTCGGCAACACCGGGGAGAACGACCGGGTAATAGGTGCTCTGGGCTAGGGTATGGCGCGCACGCTAGGCATAGTGGGGGTCGGCCTGATCGGGGGCTCCTTCGGCCTCGCCGCCCGGAAGGCGGGTTGGGAGGTCATCGGCGTCGACGCCCCGGAGGTGCTCGAGGAGGCCACGGACCTCGGCGCCATAGACCGCCCCTCCACGATAAAAGAGGTCCGGGAAGCCGACCTGATCCTGCTCGCCACGCCCATCTCTAAGGTTCGGAGCCTCCTCTCGGAGCTCCCGCCCACAGACGCCCTCGTAACCGACGCGGCGAGCACCAAGAGCGCCATCGTGCGGGAGGCCGAGAGGCAGCGCCTCGGTCGCTTTGTCGGGGGGCACCCGATGGCCGGCAGCCAGCTCTCCGGCGTCGCCAACGCCCGGGCCGATCTCTTCCGCGGCGCCCGCTACTTCCTGACGCCTACCGATCGAACCGACCCGGAAGCCTATCGGGAAGTCTCCGCTTTCGTCCGAGAATTCGGGGCGAACCCGACGGCTGTGGACCCCGAGCAGCACGACCTGCTCATAGCCGCCCTCTCCCACCTGCCGCACCTCATGGCCGCAGCGCTTCTAAAGGTCGCTTCAGACATCTCCCCCGAGGCGCTCACGTTCGCCGGACCCTCCTTCCGGGACCTGACGCGGGTGGGGGCCTCGAACCCCGGGCTGTGGTCCGACATCCTGGCCGAGAACGCCCCGGCCCTGGGCGAGGCGCTCGGGGCTTTCGCCGGGGCGATGGCCCAGCTGGGCAGCGAGATCTCCAACAAACAGAGCATCGAGCGGCGCTTCCGGGACGCCCGCGCGGCCTACGACGCATTGGGTGGCATAGTCATCGAGGGCTCCGGCACCAATGTAGAGCTCGCCGTCCCCGTAGAGAACCGGCCCGGGGTCTTCGCCGAGGTAACGACCCTCATGGGCAAGAACAACATCAACATCCTCGACCTTTACGTGCGCCACTCCAACACCGAGCGGGCGGCTCTGGTGCTCACCCTCGAAGCCGAGGCGGCGTCCGCGGCCCAGGAGTTGCTGCGGGGGGCGGGCTTTCAGGCCGAGGTCCTGGGCTGAGCCCCGACTAACGCTATTTCGCCGCTCGCCGGGCCATCTCCGTATACAGGTCGTCGCACTCGTCCTCCAACACGCCGCCGGTGACGCTGAAGCCCTCGAAAGAAGCGCGCGATGAGACCTCGCCGCAGCTCAGGTCTATCTGTGGGAGGCCGAGCTCCTTTATGGTTTGAACGGAGGTACCGTAGACCACGTGAGGGATGCCGGCCCAGAGGATCGCGCCCGAGCACATGGGGCAGGGCTCGGCGGTGGTGTACAGGACCAGGCGAGACACATCCACGTCCGGGCTCGACTCGAAAAGGCGCATTACGGCATCGGTCTCGCCGTGGAGCACGGGGTTCTTCTCAGCGTCGTTGAGCCCCTCGGCGAAGATCTCGCCGGTCTCCCGGTCCGCTATAACGCACCCGAACGGCGCCTCGGGGTTGCCCCTCGCGACCTCGATGGCGCGGCGCATGTGTTCTTCGTAAGCCATGATCACCGGCCCAGCAGGTGCCGCAGCGCGCCCTCCAGCTCCGGGTGGCGGAACTCGTAGCCGGTCTCTTTGAGCTTTGCGGGCTCCATGCGTTGGCTCGCCAGGAGCAGGGCGTCGGCGACCTCGCCGAGCGCGAGGCGGGCGGCGGGAGCGGGCAGGGGAAAGAGCGTCGGACGGTTGAGAACCTGGCCTAGAGTCTTCGTGTACTCCGCGTTGGCGAGCGGGTTGGGAGCGCCGACGTTCACCGGGCCCTCCACGCCCTCGTTCGTCAGGGCGTGGATCATGGCGCCGACCACGTCGTCGAGTGCAACCCAGCTCCACCACTGCCGGCCGCTCCCGATCTTCCCTCCCGCTCCCACCTTGAAGATGGGGAGCGTCTTCCCCAGCGCGCCGCCCCCAGTGGAGAGCACGACCCCGATCCGGGGGTGCACCACCCGGATGCCGGCCTCCCGCGCCGGGTCCGCCGCCGCCTCCCACTGCCGGCACACCCGGACGAGGAAAGCGGCTCCCTCATCACCCTCGGGACCGGGCGCGCTCTCCTCCCGCAAGAGCTCGTTACCCCGATCGCCGTAGTAGCCGACGGCCGAGGCGCTGACCATCACCCGGGGCGGCGTCGGGAGGCTGGCGACGGACTCCGCCAAAAGGCGCGTCCCCTGTTGGCGGCTCTCCAGAATGCGGCGCTTTTTCTCCGCGGTCCAGCGCCCCTCGGCGATGCTCTCCCCGGCGAGGTGCACGACGGCGTCCATCCCTTCAAGGCGCGCAAGGTCCAACTGTCCGCGGGACGGATCCCACCGGATCACCCCCTCGGAGCTGGGCCTCGACCGGCTCAACGCCGTAACGTTGTGCCCCATGCCCCGCAGCTCCGCGCTCAACGCCGATCCCAACAACCCCGTAGCCCCGCTTACCAGGACGTTCATAGTCGCCTCCCTGCCTTCGCTTAGCCAGCGTTGAACACATACTAACGTCCCGCCGCCGCAACCGGCGGTGTAAACTCACCCAGATGCGCACCTACACTCACGCGCTCCTCACCCTGGCCACCGCCCGCCATCTGAACCTTTGCAGCCCCGTCTGGGCAACCGCGGGCTCAATCTTGCCGGACCTGCCCGCGTCGCTGGGAGCGGCCTGGCTCTGGGCCCGGCGGGGCTTTTTCGATAGAGAGCAGTTCCGCCAGCAGGTTTGCGCGAAAAGCGCCTTCCGGGTCCCGGACACCGCGTTCCACTCAGCCGTGCCGGTCGCCGCGCTGGCCCTCTACGTCCTCTCCGGCGCCGGCGGGCACAGCATGAACCGGCCTCTGACGGCCCTCCTGCTCGGTTGGGCCGGGCACGTGGCGGCCGACACGCTGACTCACGGCGAGGACGCGCGCCCGCCGCTCTGGCCGCTCTCCGGGTGGCGTTTCGGGAGCCCCGTTTCGTACTGGGAGGAGCGCCGCCGCGCCCGGCTGTTTACCCTCGGCGAGCACGCGGCCGTCCTGGCCGCCGCGTGTTACCTCCTCGCGGCTGCCGGACGCTAGCGGGTCCGGCGGACGGGGTCCAGGTCCCGCCCGGGACGGTTGTCGTTCTCCGTATTGCCCTCGTTCGCCAGCCCCGCGCCGCCGGCCAGGGCGCCTACCGCCCCGGCGAGGTCCTGTATCTCGGAGGGGACGACAAAGAGCTTGCTGGCCGGGCCTCTAGCCATCTCGGGAAGCGCCTTCAGGTAGAGGTAGCGGAGGGACTCAGGGGAGAGGTCAGAGGTTTCGAGGCGCTCGAAGAGCCTGCCGGTCATCTCGATCTGGGCGGCCTGGACGTTGCGGTAGGCTTCGGCCTCGCCCTCGGCCCGCAGCACGGCGGCCCGCTGGTCGCCCTCAGCCTTCAGGATGGCGGACTCCTTCTCGCCCTCGGCCTTCAGGATGGCGGAGCGCTTATCGCCCTCGGCGGTCAGGATCGCGGCGCGGCGGGTGCGCTCGGCCTGCATCTGCTTCTCCATCGCCTGCTGGATGTCGCGGGGCGGGATGATCTCCTTCAGCTCCACCCGCGTGATGCGGATGCCCCACTTCTCCGTTACCTCGTCGAGGACCGAGCGGAGCTTGGAGTTGATCTCGTCGCGGGAGGTCAGGGTTTGGTCGAGCTGTAAATTGCCGATGACGTTGCGCAGGGTCGTCTGGGTGATCTGCTCCAGCGCCACGGTGAAGTTGGCGACCTCGTACTCGGCGGCCCGGGCGTCCACGACCTGGTAGTAGACGACGGTGGAGATCTGCATCCCGACGTTGTCGTTGGTGATGACCGCCTGCGGCTGGAACGAGACGACCTGCTCCCGGAGGTCGGTCTTGGGCAGCATCCGGTCCATTATGGGGACGACGAACGTCAGCCCACTCTCGGCGGTGCGGTGGTAGCGGCCGAAGCGCTGCACGATGGCGACCCGGTTCTGCGGGATGATCCGGATGCTCCGGGCCGCCACCAGGAACACGACGAACGCCAGGACCCCCAGGACGATCAAACCTTCCACGACTACTCTCCTTCCAGGTCTTCGAGGGGCTCCACGAGCGCCGTCAGGCCGTCGGTGTCCAGGACGCGCACCCGCGCCCCCGGCTCCAGCCGCCCGCCGGAGTACAGCGTGCGGGCCGTCCAGAACTCGCCGTTGCCGACCCGCACCATCCCGCTCTCTCCCGGTTCGATGGCGTTGGTTACGACCGCTTTTTTACCCGTGACCTTGCCCGGCCCCTCGTAGGGCTCGCTACCGGAAAGCGCCAGCCGGTTGAGCAGCGCGGGCCGCAGCACGACCATGCTCGCCACCGAGGCCAAGATAAACCCGGCTATCTGCACGCCGACCCCGAAGCCCATGAGCGCCAGAACGAGCCCGACCACCGCCCCGAAAGCGAAGAACAGCAGGAAGAAGGAGATGGTCAGCAACTCCCCGGCGAAAGCCACGGCGGCCACGATGGCCCAGAGAACAACGTACAGGTTTTCGATCATTCTCTTCGGCCTCCTTCAAAGAATTTATACCACTCCCACCGCGGTGGCGGCATATACTGCAAGGCTTCTCCCGGCACGCGTTTCTGTGGGTCGCCGCCGAGCCCGAGCCCTTACCGGCTGTGCCCGGTGGTGGTCCGGGGGAGCAGATAGCGCAGCACGAGGGCGGTGAGCTCCTCGACCAGGCGTCCGTCCGTCAGGTGTTCGGAGCGCTCCAGCACGGCGGCGTGCGTGGAGGCTTCGACCGTCCTGAAGACCAGGAACGCCGCCAACCCCGCGTCCTCGGGCGCGGTTTCGGCCCCGCGGCGCTCCAGAAACCCGCGCAGTCCCTTTTCTATCCGCGACTCGGCCTCCCGGACCACGTCGAAGTTTCCGTAGCGGGGCACCTGCTCGACGAACACCCGGTGCAGCTCCGGGGCTACGGCGTGCGCCCGGACCGCCGCCTCCACCAACGCGCGCACGGCTTTCGGCATGTCCACGTCTTCGAGCTCCTCGAACTTCTCGTCGAAGACGGCCATCATCTCCCCGACGTGGCGCTCCATCAGCTCCGTCACCAACGAATCTTTGTTCGGAAAATACTGGTAGAGGG
The DNA here is from genome assembly GCA_004563715.1 of Actinomycetota bacterium. Lineage (GTDB taxonomy): Bacteria > Actinomycetota > Rubrobacteria > Rubrobacterales > Rubrobacteraceae > SIRX01. The sequence continues at coordinate 22,460 of SIRX01000157.1, forward strand.
ACCCCACGCTCACCCCAGCCACCTCCGCGATCCGGTTGGTGGTCGTTCCCTCGTAACCCTCGCGCACCAAAACACGAGCCGTGGCCTCCAGGAGCGTCTCGACCATCTCTCTGGAACGCTCCTGCTTGGGCTGTTTACGCGCCTTTGTCTGGATTCTTTTCAACCGAAAAACTCTCCAACCAACGCGAGTACAAAACGCGACCCTCTGCTCGTACTATTAAAGCACGGTTACAAGGTCGCAAGGGGGTACGAGAACGTGAAGGTTTCGGGGCCAATGATAGCGAGGATCTCCACCGACCTCGACGCGCCGGCCGGCCGGGTGTGGGCCTTGCTCCGGCGCAAGGAGACCCTGTTGTACGTGACACGGGGGCTCATGAGGTTCTCCGGCGCGGAGCGTTGGCCCGAGGAGTGGCGCGAGGACAAGGAGGCCGTGGGCCGTATCTGGCTCTTCCACGTTATCCCGGGCTGGCGTCACCGGATACGGCTGGTCTCGGCCGCCGAGGAGCGGCACGAGCTGCGCACGGAGGAGCGTGGCGGCCCCGTCGAGGTGTGGAACCACCGGCTCCAGGTGACCCCTCTCTCATCGGGGCACAGCCGCTACACCGACGAGATAGAGATACGGGCCGGCGCGCTGACGCCGGTGGTGTGGGCCTTCGCCCACGTCTTCTACCGCTACCGGCAGGCCCGGTGGAGAGCCCTGGCGAAGGTGCTAGGCTGAGACACGTGCGCGTCCCAGATCACAACTCGCCCACGAACGCGGGCTCTCCGTGAGCCCCGCCGCGAGCCCAGATCAGGTCCACGAGTACCTGGCGCGGCACCCCGAGGTTCCGGCCTTCGACGGGGCCGTGTGTTTTCTGGCCCGTGGCGAGTACAGCCTGAACTTTCTGGCCGGAGACGGGTACGTGGCCCGGCTCGTAACCGGGACCCAGATGGGGCTGCCGCTCCGGGAGCAGGCACTCTACGAGCACGGTGTCCTCGAGCTGCTCGTCCCCTCGAAAGTCACCCCGAGACCGTACCTGGTGGACCCGGAGCCCTCCGGCCTGCCGTATCCCCTCATCCTGGAGGAGTACCTGCCGGGACGCCCCCTCGACTACGCCACCGACCTCGCCGCTGCCGCCCGCTGCGTCGCTGCCGTCCATGGCCTCGGCGTGCCGGAGGACCACCACCTCCAGGTTCACCCGGACCCCGCCCCCGCCATCCTCGCCGAATCCCGGGGGCTAGCGGAGCCCTACCTAAGATGGTCCGGCGCCTCTGCAGAGAGCAAGGCCGCCCTGCGGAAGGGCTTTGAGAAGATAGAGGGGTTCCTGGAGAAAGACGGTCTCTTTACCGGCGCCGACCTTGCCATCGTCAACTACGACCTGAACACCCACAACTTCGTCATCGAGGCCGGGACGGCGAAGCTGCTCGACTGGGAGAAGGCCCGGATCGCGCCACGCACCCAGGACCTGGCCCACTTCCTCCTCCCTACCACCACCCTCTGGCGCGACGAGACCGCGAGCCTGTTGTCCGGGGACCAGGAGCGGGAGTTCATCGAAGCGTACCTGGAGCACGCGCCCGTAACCGGCCCGGAGCAGTTTCACACGCAGCTCGAAGCCATGCGGACCATCGTCTCGCTGCGGGCGGTCTCCTGGTGCGCGTGGGCGTTGCAAGAGACCGCGCAGAGCTCACGGCCCATAACCAACGAGGAGACCCTGAACAAGAGCTGCCGGTACCTGGAGGCAGAGTTTCTGGAGCGCCTGTTCGCGGAGTGACCCCCAGCAGATGCGGAGAGCCTGGCACATGGTACATACTACGGGCTTCTGAAAGAGACTGGGAGAGATCGTATGAGACCAGCTTGCACGCGGGTCGTCCTCGACTGCGACACGGCGAACGAGGTGGACGACCAGTTCGCCATCGCCCACGCCCTCGGGCTGCCGCCCGGCACGCTGGACGTCCGCGGCGTGGTCTCCGTACACAACACGCTCGCCCACGGCCCCACCTCGCGCGACCTTTACCAGGAGGAAGCGGAGCGGGTGGTCGCGCTGTGCGGGGGCGGCATACCGTGCGTACCCGGTGCGGAACGTCCGATGGAGGACCGGCGCTCGCCCGTGGGGAGCGAGGGTCTGGAGTTCCTCGTGGAGGAAGCACGGGGCGGGCCGCTGACCGTTATAGCCACGGGTCCGGCCACCGACGTAGCCTCCGTGCTGCTGGCCGTCCCGGAGATCCGGGAGAACCTGCGCGTGGTGTGGCTGGGAGGCTTCGGCGACGAAGAGAGCTACGAGCGCTTCAAGATGGGGGAGTTGAACGGGCGGGCGGACATCGCCGCCTGGCGCGTGTTGCTGGAAGATTCGTTCGAACTGCTCCAGGTCCCGGGCTGGCCCGGCCCGGCGAAGCTCCTGGTCGAGGCCGAACCGTTCGCGGAGGAGTTACGGGCGCTCGGCCGGCCGGTGGCGGATTATTTGGCGGGGATACTGCTGGAGTGGGTCGCAGGCTACGAGGGAGACATAGACCCGCGGGGGAAGAAGATCATCTGGGACGTCGCCTGCGTGGCCGCCGTCGCCGACCCCGAGGCGGTCACTACCGGTCGGCTCGCGATCCCGGCCCTGGACGCGGCCGCCGCCCACGACTTCTCGCGGCACGGCCGGGAGGTGGAGATGCTCACCGACCTGGACGCGGGTCGGGTGCTGGAGGGCGTGCTGTCGGCCCTGCGTCAACACCCCTCAGAGGTTCCCGGAGGTAAGGAAACCTGATCCGGACGCGTCCGTAGTTCGTATGTGGGTATGCATGGAAGCTCAGGACGGCCGCAGGGAGGATACCGGGACATGAAACTCAAGACGAGCCTGCTGGTGGCGCTGGCCGGGGTCCTCGCGCTGGCGCTCGCGGCCTGCGGCGGGGGCGGAGCGGGCTCCGCCGGTTCTCCGGGCGAGGAAAGACCGTTTGCGGAGCTCGAAGAGGCCGCGCGCGGCACCACGGTCAACTTCTTTATGTGGGGCGGGGACGAGGAGATCAACGCCTACGTGGACGGCTACGTCACCTCCCGGTTGGAGGAAGGGCACGGCATCACGCTCCGGCGCACACCGCTGCCCGACACCGCCGACGCGGTCAACAAGCTCCTGAACGAGAAGAGCGCCGGGAGGCAGGAAGGAACCATCGACCTGCTCTGGATCAACGGCGAGAACTTCGCCACCGGCGCGGAGGCGGACCTGTGGTTCGGCCCCTGGGCGGAGGATCTGCCCAACGCCCGGTTTATCGACTGGGAGTCCGACGACATAAAGCGCGACTTCGGCTACCCGGTCGAGGGCCGCGAGGCACCCTGGGGCAAGGCGCAGTTCGTCATGATCTATGACTCCGAGCAAGTACAGGACCCGCCCCGCAACATGGACGAGCTCCTCTCCTGGGCGGAAGACAACCCCGGCCGCTTTACATACCCTGCCCCCCCGGACTTTACTGGCAACGCCTTTGTCGAGCAGGTTTTCTATGACACCACCGGCAACGTAGAACGCTACCAGAAGCCCTTCGACGAGGAAATCTTCGAACAGGAGGCCCCCGCGACCTGGGAGTACCTGAACGAGCTGGAGCCCAACCTCTGGCGCGGAGGACAGACCTACCCAGAGTCCTCCTCGGCGATGGAGGAGCTTTACGCCAACGGCGAGGTGTGGATGAACATGAGCTACAATCCGCAGCTCGCGCAGAGGCAAGTGAACAACGGCCTCTACCCCGAGAGCACGCGCACCTACGTCTTCGAGGACGGGACGCTCAATAACACCCACTACGTCGCCATCCCCTTCAACGCCCCGAACAAGGAGGGCGCGCAGGTGGTGGCGAACTTCCTGCAGAGCCCGGAGGCCCAGCTGGAGAAGCAGGACCCCGAGGGCTGGGGCGACCTGACGACCTTGGAGTTGGACCGGCTCCCAGAGGACGTCCGGCAGGAGTTCGAGAGGCTGGACGGCGAGGCAACGCTCCCGCTGGAGGAACTGCAGGAGAACCAGCTGCCCGAAGCCCGGACTGACTGGCTGCTGGCCCTAGAAGAGGGCTGGCAGGAAGAAGTCCTCAAGAATTGACTTTGGGCGACCGGACCAAGATAGTCCTGCTGCTGGCCCCGGCCCTGCTGGTTATCGGGGTGCTCTTCTCCGGGGGGCTCGCCGCCGCCCTCGTCCAGTCGCTGGGCTACCTGCCGGCTATCGGCCGGACCGAGGTTTCTTTCGCCGCCTACCGGGAAGTTTTGGGGAGCCGGGACTTTCTCGACTCCCTGATCCTGACGCTGTACGTAGCCGGGGCCTCGACCGGTATCTCGACGGTGCTGGCGGTGCTGGCGGCGCTGTCCCTGCGTCGGAGCAGCGGGCGGGTCTCGGCGGTGGTCTTCCAGTTGCCGATCACGATCCCGCACCTGGTCGCGGCGGTCGGCATCGCGCTCGTGGTCTCCCAGACGGGCCTCGGGGCGAGGCTGGCGGCGGCGCTGGGCCTTATAGGAGAGCCCCGGGAGTTTCCCGCCCTGCTCTACGACCGCTACTCCATAGGCATTATCCTGACCTACGTGTGGAAGGAGGTGCCGTTTATCGCGCTGGTGGTGCTGGCGGCCCTGCGGGGTGTGGCCGGGGAACTGGAGGAGGTGGCCCGGACCCTCGGAGCAAGCGCCTGGCAGCGGTTCTGGTACGTGATCTTCCCCGTCATCGCACCCGGGGTCGTCGCGGCGAGCCTCATAGTTTTCGCGTTTACTTTCGGGGCCTTCGAGATCCCCTACCTGCTCGGCCAGACCTACCCGACTATCCTGCCCGTCATGGCCTACAACGAGTACCGCGCCCTGGACCTGGGCGCCCGGCCGGTCGCGATGGCGATAAACGTCCTGATCGCCGTCATAACGGCGGCCATAGCGGCTGCGTACCTGCGCCTCGGGAGGGACCTGGGCCGTGGGTAAGCGTCCCGGCCGGCGCCGGGCCAACGCCGGGATCGTCGTCGTGGCGGCCCTCGTGGCCCTGCCGTTCGTGCCGCTGTTCCTGTGGACCTTCGCCGGGGAGTGGCGCTTCCCGGACCTACTACCCTCGGAGTGGTCGCCGCGGGGGATCCACTACCTCCTGGAGCCCGGCGGGCGGGTCTTCGAGGCCTCGGCGAACAGCCTGCTCATCGCCGGGGCGGTGGCGCTGGCTTCGGTCGCGGTGGGCCTGCCGGCGGGCATGGCCTTGGGAGGCTACGCCTTCCGCCTGAAGGGGCTGGTGGTCTTCTTTATCCTCCTGCCGATCCTGGTTCCGCCGCTGGCCTCCACCATGGGCATCCACCTGACGTTTATCCGGCTCGGCCTGGCGGACACGGCGTTCGGGGTGTTCCTGGTGCACCTCGTGCCGACGGTCCCCTACACGGCGATCATCCTGGCCAGCGTTTTCGCCGACCGGACGGGCGAGCTGGAGTCGGCCGCCCGTACCCTCGGCGCCTCCGCCTGGCAGGCATTCCGGCACGTGACGCTGCCGGGCGTGGCCCCGGGGGTGGCGGTGGCGGGGCTGTTCGCGTTTCTCATCTCCTGGAGCCAGTACATCCTGACGGTGCTTATCGGGGGCGGCCAGGTCGTCACCCTGCCGATGCTCCTCTTCTCCGCCGCCTCCGGCAACGACCCTGTCATCACCTCGGCCCTGGCGCTGGTCTTCGTGGCCCCGGCGGTCCTCGTCCTCGTCGTCGCCCTCCGCTACCTGAAGCCGGAGGCCCCGGACGGCGGCAAAGGCCTCGTCGGGCTGGGGAAAGCTTCGTGAGGAAGACCATCCCGTGAGCGTCCGCCTGGAGCTGGAAGGCGTCTCCCACCGCTACGCGCGGGACGGAGACCCCGCCCTCGCGGACCTCTCTATCTCCGTGGAGCCGGGAGAGCTGGTGGCCTTGCTCGGGCCTTCCGGGTGCGGCAAGACCACGGCGCTCAAGGTGGTCGCGGGGCTTCTCGCGCCCACCGCCGGCGACGTGCGGGTAGACGGTCGCTCGGTACTGGGCACTCCGCCGGAGAGGCGGCGGGCGGCGATGGTCTTCCAGAAACCGCTGCTCTTTCCGCACATGGACGTCGCGGCCAACGTGGGCTTCGGGCTCCGGATGCGCGGCGCCCCGAAAAAAGACTCGGCGTCGCGCGTGAGAGAGGCGCTGCGCCAGGTACAGATGGAGTCCCTCGCCAACCGGCGGCCCGGCGAGCTCTCCGGCGGCCAGCAACAGCGGGTGGCGCTCGCCCGGGCGCTGGTCACCGACCCGCAGTTGCTGCTGATGGACGAGCCGCTTAGCGCCCTGGACGCCAACCTCCGCTCCGAGATGCGGGACCTGGTAAAGCAACTCCAGAGGGACGGCGGCGTGACCGCCGTGTTCGTTACCCACGACCAGGAGGAGGCTGTGGTGCTGGCCGACAGGATCGCGCTGCTCTTCGACGGCGTACTCCAGATGTACGACCGGCCGCAGGCCTTCTACGACCGGCCCGCGAGCCGCGCCGTCGCCGGTTTTTTCGGAGCCACCAACTTTCTCGAAGGCCGGGCCGCCAACGGCACCGTCCGCACCCCGCTCGGCAAGCTCCGGCTCGCACGGCCCGCCCCGACCGGCGACGTGGTCCTGACCATCCGGCCCGAGGCCCTGAGGCTGGAGGGCGGTGAGAACTCGTTCGCCGCCCGCATCGCGTCGGCGACCTACCTGGGCACGCAGGTCGACTACACCCTCGAAACCGGCGGCGCGCGCCTCCGCGCCGCCCTGCCGCCCCACGTCCGGCTCGGGGTCGGGGAAGAGGTCACGGTCCGGCTTCCTCCCGAATCCCTGTGGACGCTGGAGCGCTAGGCGTCCAGGGTCAGGCGCCCAGGGCATCCTCGATTATCTCGCGGTGATCGAAAGCCAGCTCCGTCCGCGAGGGATCGCGTACGGAGACCTCGTCGGCGTCGGTCGCGGCCTCCGGCTCGCCACCGCTGACGCGGGCCAGAAACGCCACGCTGACGTTGTGCCCGCGGGGGTCGCGGTCCGGATCGGAGTAGACGCCGATTAGCCGCTCCAGCTCGACGTCCAGGTTCGTCTCCTCCTTCGCCTCGCGGACGGCGGCGCTCTCGACGGTCTCGCCCACCTCCACAAAGCCTCCCGGCAGGGCCCACATCCCTTTGTAAGGGTCGGTGCCGCGCCGGATCAGCACCACGCCGTTTTCGGACGGTATCACCACGTCGACCATCAGCTTGGGTGTCTCCGGTCCCGCCAAAGCTCTCTCCTCCCGGCTCGCTCTCTACCGGAACCTACTACCCGCACCCGGCCCCGGATAACCCCTGCCGGAGAAGCCGGCGGAGACCGCAGGGGCTCGAAGATGTAAGATCACGCCCATGAAGCGGGACCGGGAGAAGAAAGGAGTCCGCGCTGCCGGGGCAGCCGTAGAGGTGCTCGTGGCGGCGGGCGCCTCCCTAGCAGTACTGTTCCTGTACGTGCTCACGCTCGCGCCGACGGTCCTCTACTACTCCCCGGAGACCTTCGATTCGGCGCACCTGCAGGTCGTCGCCGCCACGCTGGGCATCCCGAGCTACACGGGCTACCCGACATACGCCATGCTGACGCACCTCTTTACCTACCTGCCCGTAGGCGACGTGGCCTACCGGGTCAACCTGGCCTCGGCCGTCTACGGGGCGCTGGCGGTGGCCGTCGTCTACGCGGCCGCCCGCGTGCTCGGGGCCGGGAGGCTCGGGGCCGTGGCGGGGGCTCTGGCCCTGGGCCTCTCGCAGACCTTCTGGAGCCAGGCGGTAATCGCCGAGGTCTACACGCTGCACGTGCTCCTGGCCGGGCTGTTCCTGACCGCGCTCCTGGTTTGGCGCCGCGACCGTCAGGACCGCTACCTGCTGCTCGCCGCTTTCCTGGGCGGCCTGGCGATGACCAACCACCTGACGAGCCTCTTTCTGCTGCCCTCCGCCGTCCTGTTTGTGGCCGTGGTGGACCGCTCGAAGCTAATGGACCCGTGGCTGCTGGTCCGGGGGGCGGGCTTTTTCGGGGCGGGGTTGCTCCCGTACCTGTACCTGCCGGTGCGGGCGGAGATGAGCCCGCCGCTGGTAGACGCCGGCCCGGCGGGCAACCCCTCGACGTGGGCCGGGCTCTTCGACCTGGTCTCCGGCGGGGAGCACAAGGCCCGGATCTTCGCGTTCGGGCCGGCGGAGCTTCCGGGGCGGGTGGCCATCTACCTGGAGCACCTGATACAGAACCTGAACCCGGTCCTGCTGGCGCTGGCGGCCCTGGGGCTGGTCCTGCTCTTTTTCCGGGTCCGGGCCGCGCTGGTGTTGCTCGGCGCCGTTTACGCGTTCAACCTGGCCTACGCCCTGGAGTACGACATCGAGGACCTGGAGATCTACTTCATCCCCACCTACCTGGTCCTGTGCCTCGCCCTGGCCGTCGCGGCATCGGCGGTGATCGGCTGGGCGCGAGCCTGGAGCGCCTACGCTGCCCCCGTCGCCGCCCTGCTGGTCTTCGGCGCCGTCGCCGCCGGCGCGCCGGCGGCGTACGCCGCGGTGGACCGGAGCGAGGACTACCGGGGGCGAGAGATCGTGGAGACGGTGGCGGAGGGTACGAAGCCCGGCTCCACCGTCCTCTACCATGGCCGTTCGCTCCACTACATGCAGATCGTGGAGGGCCGGCGTCAGGATATCCGGCTCGAGGACCCCTTCTATACCGGGGAGTGGGTGGAGGAGGCGGGGCGTAACCTGGAGCGCGGCCCCGTCTACGTGCTCTACCCCGGCGCGACCAACGCGCGCCTGTACAAGGAGGCCGGCTATGAGCTCGTGCCCGTGGAGGAAGAGATGCTCTACGAGGTCGTAGAGCGGTGAAGGTCCTGTGCATCAGCGACCGCGTAGAGCCCCTGCTCCACGGCCCGGGCCTCAACACCTACGCGGCGGGGGTGGAGGCCGTTATCTCCTGTGGCGATCTGCCGTTCTCGTACCTGGAGTACATCATTACCTTTCTCGGCGTGCCGGTCTACTACGTGCTCGGCAACCACGACCCCTCCCACAGCAAGGAGTACCCGGAGGGCTGCACGCCGCTCGACGGGCGAGTGGTGGACATCGGAGGCGTTACGGTCGCGGGGCTCTCCGGCTCCCGGGTCTACTCCCACGGCCCCAACCAGTACGCCGAGCGCCAGATGCGCCTCAAGGCGTGGGAGCTCTCGGGCCGCATCTGGCGCCGGAGGCTCCTGGGTCGCCCGGCACCGCGGGTTTTCGTCACCCACGCCCCGCCCTTCGGCCTCGGGGACCGGGAGGACCGCGCCCACGTCGGCTTTGAATCTTTCGTGGGCCTCATAGACCGCCATAGGCCGCCCCTCTGGCTGCACGGCCACATCCACCTCTACGGCCCGAACGACAGGCGGGTAGCGGGGCGCGGGGGCACGCGCGTCGTAAACGTCTACGGTCACCGCATCCTCGACCTGTAGCCTTCTGCCTCCTCCCTACCTTGTTGTTGCGAAGTCCGGAGTGTAGATTCTCGGTGTGCCAAAGTTTATGGACTTGGGTGAGCAGGCCGACGCGGACTTCTCCCGGGCGAGGAGAAAGGCGTTTCTGCGCCGGATCGGCTCCTACCTGCGCAACGACCCCGGGTCCAACCGGTTGCTCTCCTTCGACGAGGTCAAGCAGGCGCTGGGGGCCGTGGAGCAGGTCTACCTCGGTATGCGCACTGTACCGGTAGAGAAGATCGTCGGCAGCGTCGGGCGCCACCGGGACTTCGACCGGGCCTTTCTCCCCTCCAAGGCCGGCACCGAAAGCCGCTGGAAAAAGATAGACGAGATGATGCACCGGGCCGAGGAGCTGCCCCCGGTGTGCCTGTACAAGATCGGGGACGCCTACTTCGTCCAGGACGGCAACCACCGGGTCTCGGTCGCCCGCCAGCTGGGCGTGGAGATGATCGACGCCGAGGTCACGGAACTGCGCAGCCGGGTCCCGGTAGACTCGCCGTTGACCGCCGAGAGCCTGCTGCACAAGCTGGAGTACCGCCGCCTGCTGGAGCGGCTACCCGTGGACCGGGTGCTGCCAGAGATAAAAGTCGAGTTCTCCGACGTGTCCGACTACCGGCGCCTGGCGACCTACGTAGAGGCGCACGGCTTCCGCCTCTCGCAGCTGTGGCGGCGCCACGTCTCGCCGGAGGAAGTCCTCAAGGACTGGTACGAATACTCCTACGCCCCGATAGCCGACATGATCCGGGAGGACCGCATTCTGGAAGCGTTCCCCGGCAGGTCGGAGCTGGACCTGTACCTCTGGATCGTCCACCACCGCGAACGGCTCGTCGTCGAGACCCGCGACGAGACCGTGACCCCGGAGACGGCCAAGGACGACATCCTGAAAAAGGGTCGGCGCCGCCTCGGCAGGAAGTAGGAGGACTCACCTGAGCCTTCCGGTCCCACCGTGTAATATGAGTTTGTAGTCTACGGGCCATTTCGGGGGTAATTTTTTGGGTGTAATCTCTGTTCTGTGGTCGCCGGCGCGGGTAATGGGCGAGGTGGCCGGGCGCCGCGACGTGCTGGCGGGGTTTCTGGTCGTGGCCGCGAGCGCGGTCCTGGGGCTTGTCGGCTCCACGGTCCTTTTCCTGGGCGGCGCCTACGAAACCCAGATAGAAGAGCAGTTGCGGGCCGCGGACACGGGGCTGCCTCCGGGCTTCGCGGAGGACATATCGCAGGCGGCGGGGTTGTTCGCGCCCGCGGCCATCGTCTTTTCGGTGCTCTCCCCGTTTGTCTATTGGACCGTGGTCTCGCTGGTGATGCAGCTGGTGACGCGCTTTTTCGGCGGCGAGGGACCAATATCCGCGATGTTCGCGGCGGTGGGCGTGGCACACCTGGTGTTCGTCCTTTCTTCGCTGGTTTCTCTACCTCTGACTCTGTTGCAGTCCGCCCTGGGGGCTGGAGAACCGGCCGCGCAGGTCGTGGGCCTGCTGGAGAGCCTGCTCACCATAGCGTTCCTGCTCTGGTACGTGGTGCTGGTGGTGATCGGGGCCGCCAAGGCCCGTAACATCAGCTACGGCGAGTCCACGGGTTCGTGCGCCATCTCCTGCGCGGGCTGCCTCGGCCTCGTAATAGCCACGGTCGTGGCCATAGTGGTGCTGATCACCGTGCTGGCGGGCGCTGCCGGCGGGAGTTCTTTGTAAGCGGGTTTTCGACTGGGCTTTTGGAGCCCCGGAAAGGAAACATGTGGATTCTGCAGGCGAGCAGCCAAGACAGGAAAACACGGAGAGGCGTCCCCGGCAGCGCGGGTGGCTCATCGGCGGGGCCGTGGTCGCCGGCCTGATGGTCCTCACGGTGGGAGCGCTGGTGCTGGTCGTGGCACTCGGCACCGGAGAGCGTGACCGGAGCGGCCCGGCGGCGGCCCCGCCAACCTACCAGGAAGAGTACGTCTCCGGCGAAGGCCCGGATAAGGTCGCGGTAATCCCGGTGGTGGGCCTGATCTCCCCCGCAGAGAGCAACGTCAGCGGCACGGTCCCGCTGTCCACCCCGGACGGGCTGCGCAACGCCCTCCGGCAGGCGGCGGAGGACGACGCCGTGGTGGGGGTTTTGCTCGAGGTAAACTCCCCCGGCGGCGGGGTCACCGCCAGCGACCAGATGCACCGTCTGATAGAGGACTTCAAAAGCTCTTCGGACAAACCCGTGGTGGTCTCCCTGGGCACCACGGCGGCCTCCGGCGGCTACTACATCGCCACCGCCGCCGACGACATCGTCACCGAGCCGACCGCGCTCACGGGCTCCCTGGGGGCCATAATCCAGCTTCCAGATCTCTCCGGAACCGCGGACAAGGTAGGCTTCGAACAGGAGGTCATAAAGAGCGGCGAGTTCAAGGACATGGGGTCTAGCTTCCGGGACCTCAGCCCGGAGGAGCGCGAGATTTTCGAGTCCATCGTGGACGAGAGCTACGACCGCTTTGTGCAGGTGATCGTAGAGGGCCGTAACCTCTCCGAGCAGCGGGTGCGCGAGGTAGCCGACGGCCGGGTGTACACCGGGGAACAGGCGGTGGAGCTTGACCTCGCGGACGAACTCGGCGGGCTGGAAGAGGCCGCCGAGATCACCCGCCAGAAGGCAGACGTGGAGGAGGCCACCGTCGTCCGTTACACCCGTCCCCCTGGCCTCTCAGGCCTCCTCCGCCTCTTTCTGGAGCCCCAGGAACCCTCCACCCTGCAACTCCTGGAAGCCACCGGCCTACACCTCAAAGGCGAGCCCCTGTACCTCTACCTGCCGGGCACCTGAAACCAGAAAGCACAGTAGCGGTTCTTGACACCGCTACTGTGCAAAGATCTCGTAAGATACTGTTGGTTTATTCAGTGGCGGTGCTGCATACTCCGAGAGTAAGCTCCGGCAACCAGATTCTCAAAGGTGGAAGTCATGTCGATGCAGCCGCAACCGATCTCTCCCGTCCCCGAAGAAACCGC
>SIRX01000158.1 GCA_004563715.1 Actinomycetota bacterium
GCACGATGCTTGAGGTCTGCTACGTGGAGTGCGTGACGGTACGCGTAAACGACCGGGGTCCCTACATCCACGGCCGGGGTCTGGACCTTTCGCAGGGTTCGGCTGCCGCCATCGGCCTCAGCGGGGTCGACTACGTAGACGTGCGCGTACTCTAACGGGGCGAGAACGCACCACCTAGGAAAGGGGCGCGGCGGATAGACCGCCACGCCCCTTTCTCATGCGCGGCGGGGTTGGGTCAAAGGCTGGCTGCCAGCTTCGAGGTCCTCGCGGAGTTGCTCGTACTCCCGGCGGGAGATCTCACCCCGCGCGTACCGCTCCCGGATTATTTCCGGGGCGCTCCGGGTTTCCGAGCTCTCGTAAGCCCGCGCCGCCCAACGCTTCAGGGCTATCGAGACGCCGAAGTACATCCCGGCAAACACGCTCAAACCGATAAACACGCCCATCACCGAGGCGGGTAGCACGACCCACATCACCTGCTCCAGGATTCCCGGCTCCTCGTACACCTCGCGTTACCTCCCCGCGTTCTGGGCTATGGCGGACAAACCGAAGTATAAGACCCGGCGCCGGTATTCGCGGCCGCGAGCCAGCGCCCGAGAGGGCGGGTGCGGAAAGCGACCGGGCAACAGGGTATTATCCGCGGAATGAAAACGAACCGGAACGCGATTCGAGCCCTGGCGGGCGACCTTTGAACTGGCTGGTGACGGGCGGCTGCGGGTTTCTGGGCACGGCCCTGGTCCGCTCCCTGGTAGAGGAGGGCGGGCACAACGTGCGGGTGGTGGACGACCTCTCGGTGGGAACGCGCGCGGACCTGGTATCCGTCAGCAGCTTTGCCGAGACGCCGGCCGACAGGCTGGAACCGATGCCCGGAGGCGTCGGCGAGACGGCGGTCGAGCTGGTAGAGGGAGACATCCTGGACGAAGCTCTGGCGCTGCGGGCCGTCGCCGGGGCCGAGGTCATCGCGCACCTGGCGGCCAACACGGGCGTGGCGCCCTCGGTGGCGAACCCCCGGGCGGACTGCCTGGCGAACGTGCTCGGTACATTCAACTACCTGGAGGCGGCCCGCCACGCGGGGGTCGGGCGCTTTGTCTTCGCCTCCAGCGGGGCGGCGGTCGGGGAGGTCGAGCCGCCCATACACGAGGAGGTCCCGCCGCGCCCGGTCTCGCCCTACGGGACGAGCAAGCTCGCCGGGGAGGGGTACTGCTCCTCCTACCACCGAACCTACGGGGTCGACACCGTCGCCCTGCGCTTCGGCAACGTCTACGGGCCGGGCTCTACCCACAAGAGCAGCGCGGTGGCGAAGTTCACCAGGCGGGCGATGGCCGGCGAGGTGATAGAGATCTACGGCGACGGCACCCAGACGAGGGACTTTATCTATATTGAAGACTTGATCCGGGCGGTACGCTTGGCGGCCATCGTGGAGGGGGTGGGCGGCGAGGTCTTCCAGATCGCCACGAGCGCCGAGACCTCGGTGCAGGAGCTCGTGGACCTGCTGCTGCCCGTGCTGGCCAGCGCGGGCGTAAAAAACGTGACGGTGCGCGAGGCCGCTCCCCGCCTGGGCGACGTCCGGCGCAACTACGCCGACACCTCCAAAGCCGCCCGGATGCTCGGCTGGAAGCCGGAGGTAGACCTGGAAGAGGGACTGCGGCGCACCGTAGCCTGGTTTACGGGGACGAACCAGCCACCATACCTCTAACCAGGAGGTACAGGACGGCCTGCGCCCCGGCCGCCGCGAAAGCTCCCAGGGCCAGGGAGTAGGCGATGCCGTCTATAACCCTCACCGCCGGCGGCAGGACCACCAGGCAACCGGCGGAGACCACGAGGCCGGCGAACCAGCCCAACGCCGCGAGCGGAGCCCGCCCGAGGGCGAACAGCGCCTGGTTAAAAGTCTCGGAGAGCAGGTAGAAGGCCGCCAGCGCCGCCAGCGTCGCCAGCAGGGCGCGCTCGGCGGCGAAGCCGGGTCCGTAGACGAGCCTCACGGCCCACTCGCCCAGCAGCCACGCGCCCGCCACCATCGCCACGCCCACAGCGCCGATCGCCGCGACCGACCGCGTTACAAAGCGGTCGAAACCCCGCACGCCCTGGGTGGCTAGCGCCCGGCTGGCGTGGGGCAAGAGGCTGGCGACCACGGGGCTCAAGACGTACTGGGGCGTGCGGGCCAGGATAAGGGCCGTGACCAGCAGCGCGATCTCCTCGCTCGCGCTACCGAGGAGGCGGGCCAGGATCGGGCCGCCGTTCATCAGGATCTGGGCGAAGGCCACGCAGGCGAGCACCGGCCCGGCAAACCGGAGGGCCCCGAGGGCCGAGAAAGGCGCGCCGACGGCTTCCTTTCCAGGAGCCGCGCCCGTCACCACGGGCCGCACCGCCAGCACACCCACGAGCGGCGCCAGGACCACGGCGGCTACCGGACCTGCTATCCCCGCTCCCAAGAAAAGCAGGGCCGCGGCGATGAGCACGCGGCTCGAAGACTCCGCGACGTGCAGGGCGCCCAGCCGGGCGAACTGCCGGTGGCCGCCGAAGGTCCCCCGCCGGAAATACTCCGGCGCGTAGGCGGCCACGGCCGCGACAAAGGCCGCCGCGAGCAGCAGGTCCCCCTCGAACACCACGTTCACGACCAGAGGACTCGCGAGCAGGGCGGCGAGCAGGAAAGCCGCGAGCAGGCCGAGCGTGACCTTCCTGACGGAGGAGACCACGGGCCGCGTCTCCTCGCCCCGCACCTCCCGCTCGGCGATGTAGCGCCCGAGGGTCTGGGAGACCCCGATCCAGAGCACCTGCGCCACCAGAAAGACCGACACCCACAGCACCCCGAAGTCGCCGTACCGGGCCTCTCCGAGAGAACGGCCCGCGTAGCCGTGGAAGATGAAGGTGAGAATTCCGGAGGTGGCGAAAGCCGCCGCGACGTAGACGCTCCCCGCCGCCGCCCCCTGCTGGCCCCTGAGACCGGGAATCCGGATCATGCCGCGCATTCTACGCTTCCGGCGCGCGGTCGCGTAAGGGTCCTGCTGACCGGAACGTCCCCGCGGCTATCGCGGCTAGCGCAGCCAGGTCGAGATAATGACGCGGAAGACCCCGAGCGGGTAGGCGAGCTTCGGGGGCTTCTTGGTCTCGCCGGCGGCGCGGCTCAACATGGTGACGGGGACCTGATCGAAGCGCAGGCCGTTCTTGAGCGCCTCCAGGATGATCTCGTTCGCGTTGAAGCGGTCCTCGCGCAGGCTCAGCTTGTGCAGCTCGGAGACCCTTATCGCCCGGAAGCCGTTGGTGCAGTCCGAGACCTTCACGCCGGTGAGCAGCGAGATCATCCTGGAAAAGAACACGACGCCGACGTGCCGGACGCTCCCGGCCTCCTCGTAGAAGCCCATGAACCGGGAGCCGAGCACGAAGTCCGCCCGGTCCTCGATAATGGGCTCGACGAGGCGCTCTATCTCCTCGGGTTTGTACTGGCCGTCGGCGTCCAGGTTGATAACGATATCCGCGCCCTCGGCCTGCGCGATGGCGAAACCCGTTCTAAGGGCGTCACCCTGGCCCCGGTTCACGACGTGGGTGACCACGGGGACGCCCTCCTCGCGGGCGATGGCCGCCGTGGCGTCGGCCGAGCCGTCGTCCACCACCACCTTCTTTACCTCGTAGCCCAGAACCTCCCCGGGGACCCGGCGGAGCACCTCGCGGATACCCCCCTCTTCATTGTAGGCGGGGACGATGATCAGGACCTCCCCGCGTCCGCCGTCCCCTTCGGAAGACCGGGCAGGCAGGAGGTGTTGCTCCTCGTACTGGCGCACAGCGATGCCAGTGACGATCTCGCCGCTCCGGCGGCGGTTCTCCCAGACCTGACCGATAAGCCACAGGAACAGCCCGAAGAGCGCCAGGATGGCGGCCGAGAGCAAAGCAAACGCCCGGCTCTCCAGGCCGAACAGCCAGCCGAACACGTCTCCTATCTGCGGGAACAGGGAGACCACGGTAACCCCGGAAGCCACGAGGAGAACCAGCAACAGGTCCAGCCGCCGCCAGCCGCCGCGCCGGTACCGGAGCAGGCCGTAGCCCGCAAACAGCAGCGCGACCAGCAACCCCACGATCCTTACGTGCTCTACCATTACCCGGCTTCCTCCTCGGTCTGCCCGAAGCGCGGGTTACAGGCTAAAGCGGCCTCTCGAACACGTCTCTTCTGGGCGAGGTTCATGATTGACGCGATTATACAGAACAGAGATATAAGAGGTCCAGTAGCTTCCGCCAGACCAACCTCTATACTGTGCTCCGGCGTCGAGCCCCTGTTTTTCGCTTGAGAACTGAAAGGCCGAGGTGTTCCCAGAGCTGGTCCGGGCGCTGCCCGTGGTGGTGTTGATCTGTATCGTACCGGGGTACTTCTGGTCCCGGCTGCTCTGCGCCTCCGAAGACTTCGCCTCCCGGCTTGCCTACTCTGTGGCGCTCTCGATCACGCTGGTCCCCGCCACGGCCCTGGTGCAGATACGTCTCGCGGGCACGGGCCTCAACCTGACCGTCGCCGTCGCCACCCCCCTGATCGTGTTCGTTGCGGGCCTCGCCGCCTACCTGGTTCTGGGGAGCGGAAAGGAGCCCGTCGCTCCGCTCCTGAAAAGTCCTCCCGCGCTGGCCTCTCCGGAGCTCGCCCTGATCACGCTGGCCTTCGCGGGCGCGCTGGCGAACCTCGTCGGCCTTGTTCCGGACTGGCTGGCCTGGCCCGCTGCGGCGCTGCTGGTGCTCTCTGCCGGGACCGTCCACCTGCTGAGCCGGCCGGACGGCCCGCACCCGGAAGGCCTCTCGCCTCCGGCGGCCGGCTCGCGCCGGTCCCGGCTTTCCGAGGGGACGGCGCGCCACGTCCTGCTGGCGATGATCCTGGCGCTGGTGCTCGCCCGGGGGTACCTCGGGCCCGTGACGGAGGACTGGCCGTTTCTGCGGGCGGACGACCAGTACCAGCACACGATCATGACGCGCCTGATGATCTCAGAAGGCTTTACGGGGTCTTTTATGCTCTACCCGCCCGGCATCCACCTGCTGCTGGCGGAGCTGAACCACCTCGGCGGCCTGGAACCCCTGACCATCTTCGCCGTCCTCGCCCCCGCCCTGCTCGTCCCGCCGACGCTGGCACTCTACGCGTTGGGACGCCTGTTGTGGGGTTGGAGGTACGGCCTGGCGGCGGCCGCGTTCTACGGCCTGCTCGCCGGGGGGCCTTACTGGTATCTGGAGCATGGCCGCTACCCCAATATCATCGCCGCGCAGTTCTTGATGGTCCTGGCCGTCGCCGCGCTCGTCCGACTCTACCGCGCTCCCTCGTGGCGTACCGGGGGGCTCCTGGCGCTGCTGGGCTCCTCCGTGGTGCTCTACCACCAGGTCTCCAGCCTCTACCTGGCGCTGCTGCTAGGGCTCGTGGGAGCCTTCTTCCTGCTCCACGCCCTGCGGCGGGACCGGAGCCGGGGCCTCGCCCTGCTCTCCTCGTTTTCGTTCCTGGGGCTACTCTCCGCGTTCTACGCCTGGAGCACCTACGACCTGCCGGCGCTGGCCGGCGGCCTGCTGGGCGGCTCGGAGGCCGGCCGGACGGGGGAGGCCGCCAGGATGGCCATAGGCACCAAACCTCCGGAGTCCCTGACGTCCATAATCGAGATGACCTCGCAGCCGCTCTTGTGGCTCGGCCTGCTGGGGGCGGTGCTGCTGACCTTTGGCGGCGGACGGCCCGCGAACGGGCCGGGGCTACTGGCCCGCGCGCTCCTGCTTCTGTGGACCGCCATGATGTTCTTCGGCAGCCTAACCTCGATGAGCGGATTCCCGGACCGTTTCGAGCGCGACCTGGGCGTGCCGCTGGCTCTACTGGCGGCCCTGGCCTTCGTGACCGTTCTGCGCCCGCTCTCCTCATCACCCGGCACGCCCACGACCATCGTGGCTTCCCTGGCGGTGCTCGTCACGGCCACGGTGGTGGACCTGCGAGCTATGCAGGGCCTCGTAAAGGCCGCCGAGCCGAGCCCGCAGCAGACGCTGATACCCCAGGTAGCATCCGCGGGCCGTTGGCTCGAGGAGAACAACGCCGGCGGTAACATCGTCGCCAGCCCCTACGTGCACCACCTGCCGAGCCGGGGGGTTCTCGCGCTGGGAGGCTACACCGCTATACAGTCCTACGAGGGACCCCGGATCCGGCGCGCCCGCGACATACCGCCGACGGGCACCGAGCCCCTGCTAGACGCGCTCTGGTTGTTGGAGAGACCCACGGGCGAACGAACCCGCCGCCTGCTGGAGCGTTACGACATCCGGTACGTGGTGCTCTCCAAACGGTACCCGTCCTCCTCCTGGCCGGCTTTCAAGGCTCGCCCGGACCTCTACCGGCCGGTCTTCGAGAACGACGTGGTCGTGATCTTCGAGCCGCAACGATAAGCGAGAGAGCAGAGCGCCCCCGGTATCCTTTGTGCGGATACCGGGGGCGCTCGAAAGGTCGGAGACGCGCTTAGAGGGCGGTAGGCTCCTCGATGGGCACGTTGTCGCGCTTGCCCGTGCGCCAGTCCACGCTGGGCAGCACGTGGTCTGTATCTACCCGCTCTTTGTACTCGATAGCTATGTTGAGCAGAGAGTCCAGAAGCGAGTCCGAGAGGTAGTGGGGCTCTAGACCCAGGTCCAAGAGCTTGGTGTGGGCGGCGTTGTAGTAGTGCTCCTCTTTCTCCACCCGCGGGTTCGTGAGCCGCTCTATGGTTGCCTCGCGTCCCAGCTTGCCCGCCGCGTCCACCACCATCTCGGCGAGTTGCCCCACGCTGAACTGCTCGGTGAACTGGTTGAACACCCGCATCTCGCCCCGCTCTGCGGGGTTGTCGATGGCGAGCTCTATGCACCGCACCGTGTCGCGGATGTCCAGGAAGCCTCGCGTCTGCCCCCCCTTGCCGTAGACCGTGAGCGGGTGGCCGATGGCCGCCTGCACGCAGAAGCGGTTCAAGACCGTGCCGAACACCTCCTCGTAGTCAAAGCGGTTCGCCAGCCGGAAGTCCTTCTCGGTCTGGGGCGTGACCGTACCGTAGACGATGCCCTGGTTGAGGTCGGTAGCTCTGAGGCCCCAGATGCGGCAGGCGAAGTGGATGTTGTGCGAGTCGTGGACCTTGGTGAGGTGGTACCAGGAGCCGGGCATCTTCGGGTAAGGCAGCGTGTCCTTGCGGCCGTTGTGCTCTATCTCTATGTAGCCCTCTTCGATATCTATGTTCGGGTAGCCGTACTCGCCCATGGTCCCCAGCTTCACCAGGTGGCACTCGGGCGCGAACTCGTTTATGGCGAAGAGCACGTTGAGGTTGCCGATGACGTTGTTGTGCTGGGTGTAGACGGCGTGGCGCCTATCGATCATCGAGTAGGGCGCGGCCCGCTGCTCGGCGAAGTGCACGACCGCCTCGGGCTGGTGGCGCACGAAAAGATCCGAGACAAACTCCCAGTCGAGCAGGTCGCCGTACTCCAGACCAATGCTCTGGCCGCTAACCTCCCGCCACGCCCTTACCCGCTCCTGCGGATCGGCGATGGGCGTGAGGCTCTCGGCTTTGAGCTCGTGGTCTATGGTGCGCCGGACGAAGTTGTCCACGATAACTACCTCGTGGCCCGCCTCGGAGAGGTGCAGAGAGGTCGGCCAGCCGCAATAACCGTCGCCCCCGAGAACCAGTACCTTCATCTTTTTTCTGCTCCCTTCGTTTCAGCAGCTACTTTC
>SIRX01000159.1 GCA_004563715.1 Actinomycetota bacterium
CACAGTTTGTAGCATAAAGCCGCTGGGCCGCCGCGCGGCTCTACAAGCGCGGGGTCCTGATGTACGGCAAGGGGCCGTCGTTCGCCCAGGCGGTGAAGATGCTGAGGAAAGGATAGCGCAGATGAGACCGAAGACGCCGGACGACGTGCCGGGGAAGTTCAAAAAGCTCCTCGAAGCCCCGGAAGTCTTTGCCGTGGACACGCCCGTCTACCCGGGCCGCGACGGCAGCCCGACCTTCCCGCTCGCCTTTACCCACTCCGGCGCGGGAGAGGACCGGCCTGTCCTCGTGATCATACCCGGCGGCCCCGGCTTCGCCTCCATCGTTCCCTACGCCACGATACGTCCGAAAGCCGTGACCGCGGGCTTCGAGGTCGTGATGGTGGAGCACCGGGGAGTTGGCCTGTCGAGAAAGGACGCCGCCGGAGAGGACCTCCCGGTGGGGGCGATGCGCGTCGAGTACGTGGCGCGGGACCTGCGTACCGTCCTCGACCACCTCGGGATAGATAGGGCCTGGATCCACGGCACCTCCTATGGCGGGTACCTGTCGCAGATCTTCGGCGCGATGTTCCCCGGGAAGGTCGCCGGGATGTTCCTGGACTGTACCTGGCACGCGGCCGCGGGTGAGGAACAGACCCGCGAGTACAATCGGGACTTGTTTCTGCGCGGCGTCCGGCCCGAGGGCTTCCCCGAAGGGCTCTCGCCCCGGACGGAACCGGCGGCGGCGAAGGTCCGGGAGGTTCTGGAAAAGGGCGTGGCACCCGAGCACGAGGTCGTAGCCGTCGTGCCGCCGGCCTACGAGCTCCTCGGTCCTGAGGTCCTCGACCTGGTTCTGGGCGTGCTGCTCGCGGGCCGGAGGAGAGAGTGGAACTGGTTCGCCGGGTTCGTCGAGCGCGAGCTGGACGGCATTACCCGTTACGTGATGGAGGCGGAACCCTCGGTGGCGATACACTACCGCCAACTCTACGACCTCTCCCCCGACGGCAAGCCCTTCG
Source organism: Actinomycetota bacterium (assembly GCA_004563715.1). Lineage (GTDB taxonomy): Bacteria > Actinomycetota > Rubrobacteria > Rubrobacterales > Rubrobacteraceae > SIRX01. The sequence continues at coordinate 993 of SIRX01000159.1, forward strand.
ACACCGCGCTCACCTGGAGCGCGCGCTCGCACCGGTACCCGTCGTTCGAGGGCGAACCCTACAACCTCTCAGGAGAGCTGGCGAAGTTCGACTGGCCGGCCGTTCTCCTCTCCGGCGAGCGCGACACCCGGACACCGCCGTTCCGGCTGGAGCAGATCTCCCGCCTCCTCCCCCACTCCACGCACGTGACCTTTCCGAACGTCGGCCACGACCTCCTCCGCTTCCGGGCCCGAGAAGCCCTCCCCCTCGAGGCGGCGGCGGTCCGGGGTGGCGTGGAGGAGGCTGCCCGGGCCGCCGGAAACGTCGTCACCGATGGCCGGCGGCACCCGCTCACGCTGGCCGGCCGGACGTTCGGCGGGTACCTCGCAGCGCGGGAGACCGTGGCCCGCCCGGCGGCGAGGTGGGTTGCGGCATCCCTGGCGGCAGCTACCGCGCTCGGGTTGCTGGCCCGCTACCGGCGGCGCTCCCGCCGGCCTGGAGGCTGAGCCAGGGAACGAGGCCGGAGAGTACATCCGGCCTCGTTCCGAGAGCTTTGCTTCGTGAAGCGCGGCTTACCGCAGCAGCGTCTCCACCGGCTCGCCGCGCAGGGAGGCGTCGAGGACCTCCATCGGGTGGGCCATGGGCAGTTCGTCGTGGCCCATCCGCTTGAGCGAAGCCTGAATCTGGAGCATGCAGCCCGGGTTGGAGGTGACGATCATCCGCGCCCCGGTGGCGAGGATGTTCTTGGCCTTGCGCTCGCCGAGCTCCTCGGCGGGCTCGGGTTCGACCATGTTGTAGATGCCGGCCGACCCGCAGCAGACCTCGGCTTCCCGGATCTCCTTTACCTGCATGCCCGGTATCTGCTTGAGGGTCTGGCGCGGCTGCTGGCGAACGCCCTGGGCGTGCGCCAGGTGGCAGGCGTCGTGGTACGCGGCCGTGACCGGCAGCGGGTGCCGCTCGGCCCGCGGCCCCAGCTGCTGCAGGAACTCCGAGACGTCCCGCACCTTCTCCGAGAAAGCCTTCGCCCGCTCGGCGTACTCGGGGTCGTCGCGCAGCAGGTAGCCGTACTCCTTCATCGTCGAGCCACAGCCGGCGGCGTTGATGACGAAGTAGTCGAGGTCCTCGTTCTCGAAGGTATCTATGGTCTTGCGGGCGAAGTTCAGGGACTCCTCCTCGCGCCCGGCGTGGGTGGAGAGGGCGCCGCAGCAGCCCTGCTTGGGGGCGACGACCTCGCAGCCCTCGGCGGCCAGCACCCGGACGGTGGCGGCGTTGACCGGGGAGAAGAAGACCCGCTGTACGCAGCCGAGCAGGACGCCCACGCGGGCGCGCTTCTCACCGACCGCCGGGGTCACCTCGGGAACCTTCTCCTCCTTCGGCACGTCCGGCAGCAGGGCCTCCATCGCCCGCAGGCGGGAGGGGATGCGGTTCATGACGCCGCTCTTGCGAAGCCGGTCCCGGATGCCCAGGCGCTGGTAGAGGCGCATCGGGCCGGCGGCCAGGCGCAGCCGGTTCGGGTAGGGGAAGAGCTGGAAGATCATCTCCCGGAAAGCCTTGTCCTCGGCGGAGCGCTCGTAGCGGCGCTCGACCTGCCCGCGGGTCGCTTCGATGAGCTTGTCGTACTGCACGCCCGACGGGCACGCCGTCACGCACGCCATGCAGCCCAGGCACAGGTCGAAGTGCCTCACCATCTGGTCGTTCATCGGCTCCTCGGTGAGGCCCTTGTTCATGAGGTAGATGCGCCCGCGGGGGCTGTCCATCTCCTCGCCGAAGAGCACGTAGGTCGGGCAGGTCGGCAGGCAGAAACCGCAGTGGACGCAGTCGTCTATGAGGTCCTTCTCCGGCGGGTGGTGGTCGTCAAAGGCCGGGAACGTGTAGCTCCCGCTCTCGGTGGAGCGGCCGATGCCGACCGTCTGCCTCACCGAGTCGCCCGCCGCGTAGGTGCTCTGTCCGACGTCCTCCGGGCTCCCGGCCCCGATGGACTCGGCCATCGCCTCCTCCCGGAACGTTCCCTCGTCGCCCCGCCGCTCGGTGGCGTCGGTCGCGTTGTAGCGGTCCTCGCCGCGGCCTCCGCCGTTGCGCTCGGTCACTAGATACCTCCTATAAACCGGCCGGGGCTCAGGATGCCCCGGGGGTCGAACTTCTCCTTTACGCGCCGGGTGAGCCCTATGGAGTCCGCGGGCGGCCCCCAGACGCCGGCGCGCCGCTTCAGCTCCACCGGGGCCCGCTCCAGGACGACGGTGCCGCCGCGGCGGACCCAGATCTCCCGGACCTCGCCTGCGAAATCGTCCAGCGTCCCGGTTTCGCCGCCGGAGAGCGTTACGTACGTGACGCCGGTTGCGGCGTGGCCCGTGATCTCGGGATGACCCAGCCCCCGGCGTTCTGCGGCCCCGAGCACCGACTCCATGACGCCCACCAGCTCCGCCGGGGGCGCCGAAATCCTTACGACGGTGGCGTCCTCTCCGGCGTGAGACAGGGACGACCGCTCGCGACCGGCCTCTTCGTCCGAGAGCGTGCGGACCCGCCCGCTGGGCTTGAGCAGGAAGGAGACCATCTCCTCCTTGGCGTCTATACCGCCCGGGATACTCTCCACCAGGACCACCACGAGCTTGCGGTCCTCCGAGTAGCGCAGCTCGACGGCGGTCGGCTCTACCTGGGACTTCTTTACGGCCCGGACCGCCTCGAACGCCGCCTGCGGGCTCTCCACCTCCACGGCGACCGTGCGGGAGGCTTCCTGCAGGGGATGCAGCCGGAAGTTGGCCTCGACGATGAGCCCCAGCGTGCCCAGCGAGCCGGTAAACAGCTTGGCGAGGTCGTAGCCCGCCACGTTCTTGACGACCTTGCCGCCGGCCTTCGCCACCGTGCCGTCCGCCAGCACGACCCGGATGCCGATGATAAGATCCCGCACCGTTCCGCGGGCGTACCGGCGCGGCCCCGAGGCGTTGGTCGCCACGACCCCGCCGACGGTGGCCCCCGTCTCCGGCGGGTCCAGGGCGACCATCTGGTTCGACTCGGAGAGCGTTTCTTGCAGGTCTTCGAGCTTTATCCCGGCCTGCACACGCACGACCTGGTCCTGGGGCACGTACTCCAGTATCTGGTTCATCCGGGCGGTGCTGACGATGAGGTCCAGCTCCCGCGGCGGGTTCCCGAGGCCCATCTTGGACCCGCCCCCGCGTGGGACCACCGCCAATCCCTCCTCGCCGGCGACCTTCATCACCTCGCTCGCCTCTTCGACCGAGCCAGGCTCGACGACAAAGGCGGGCTCGACGCCGTCCACCGCGTCGGCGGCGGTCGACTCGCGGACGTGGTCCGCGCCGACGATCTCGCGCAGCTTCTCCGGGGATACGTTCCTGGTCTCCATTAGAACAGCTCCGCCAGGCCGGCCTTCTGGACGGGGTGCATCCTGAAGGGCCCGGGCCGCTCGCCGCACAGGCGGGGCGTCGGGAACATCTTGCCGGGATTACAGAGGTAGTGCGGGTCGAAGGCGCACCGCAGGAGCTGCATGGTGTCCAGGTCTTCCTCGGTGAACATCTTGGGCATGTACTTCTTCTTGTCCTCCCCGATGCCGTGCTCCCCGGTGAGCGAGCCGCCGTGCTCCAGGCAGGCGAACACGATGTCCCCGGCCAGCTTCTCGGCCTTCTCGGCCTCCCCCTCGACCTCGCCGTCGTAGAGGACGAGCGGGTGGAGGTTGCCGTCGCCGGCGTGGAACACGTTCGCCACCCGCATGCCGTACTCCTCGCCGAGGTCGGAGATCCGCTTCAGGACCGCCCCGAGCTCCGTGCGCGGGACCACCGAGTCCTGCACGTAGTAGTCGTTGGAGACCCGGCCCATCGCCGCGAACGCAGCCTTGCGCCCCTTCCAGAACAGCGCCCGCTCGGCGTCGTCCTCGGCGACCCGAATCTCCGAGGCGTTGCTGTCCTCGCAGATCTTCATGGTCCGTTCGAACTGGTTCTCGACCTCGGCCTCCGGCCCGTCGAGCTCCACGATGAGGACAGCCCCCGCGTCCGGGAAGCCCGGGCTCACCGCGACCTCGACCGCCTCCAGGCACAGGCGGTCCATCATCTCGATGGCGGCGGGCACGATGCCCCCCCCGATAATCCCCGAGACGGCGTCACCGGCCTCCTCGGTGTCCTTGAAGGCCGCGAGCAGGGTCCGCACCGCCTCCGGCTTGCGCAGGACGCGCAGCGTGATGCTCGTCGCTATCCCGAGCGTGCCCTCGGAGCCGACGAAGGCGCCGAGCAGGTCGTAGCCCGGCTCATCCGGGGCTTTGCCGCCGCCGAGGTGGGCCACGGAGCCGTCCGGCAGCACCACTTCCGCGCCCGTGACGTGGTTCGTGGTAAAGCCGTACTTCAGGCAGTGGACGCCGCCGGAGTTCTCGGCCAGGTTGCCGCCGATGGAGGAGACGAGCTGGCTCGCCGGGTCCGGCGCGTAATAGTAGCCTTCGTCGGCGACTTCCTGGCTGACCCACAGGTTGATCACGCCCGGCTCCACCACGACCCGCTCGTTTTCGAGGTCCACCTCCAGGATACGCTTCATCCGGGACATCACGATGAGCACCCCGGACTCGACCGGCAGCGCCCCGCCGGAGAGGCCCGTGCCCGAGCCCCGGGCCACGTAGGGTATGCCCTCGTCGTAGCACAGGCGCACGATCTTCTGGACCTGCTCGGCGTTCACGGGCAGCACCACGAGGTCCGGTATCACCCGGTAGTTCATGAGGCCGTCGCACTCGTAGGTGCGGAGCTGCTCGCGCTCGTGGATCACCCCCTCGGGTCCGAGGATGTCTTCCATAGCCTGTATGAGCCGGCTGCGCTCCATGTACGCCTCCTTTTCCGGAGGGTTCTACCCTCCGGACCCTATCTCGTGCCGGGCCAGGTCTTCTATGAAGGTGAGTATGGCCGAGTGGTCCCGGTCCCCGCGCCCCTTCGCCTTCAACGATTCCAACATCTGGTCCAGGATAGCCGTGACCGGCAGCGTTACCCCATACTCCCGCCCCGCCGCGAGCGCTATTCCCAGATCCTTGTGGTGCAATTCTATCCTAAAGCCCGGGTCGAAGTCGTGGCCGAGCATCTTCTCCCGCTTGGCCTCCATGACCGCGCTGCCCGCGAGCCCGCCGGAGAGCGCGTCGAGGATCTTGGCCGGGTCCACCCCGGCCTTCGACCCGAGCACCAGCGCCTCGCTGACGGCCTCGATGTTTACCGCGACGATGACCTGGTTGCACGCCTTGGCGATCTGGCCGGCCCCGATAGGCCCGACGTGGGTCATGGTCTTGCCCAGGACCTCGAAGAGCGGCTTTGCCCGCGCGAAGTCCTCCTCACTGCCGCCGACCATGATGGAGAGCGTCCCCTGCTGCGCCCCCACGTCTCCACCGGAGACGGGCGCGTCTAGCATCGAGGCCCCCCGCTCGCCGGCCTTCTCCGCGAGCTCCCGCGTGACGACCGGTGAGATGGTGCTCATGTCCACGATGAGCGATCCTTCTCTTACCCCCTCGAAGACGCCATCCTCCCCGGCGAGCACCTCTTCGACCTGCGGCGAGTCCGGGAGCATCGTTATGATCGTGTCGCACTGCTCCGCGACCTCCTTCGGGCTTCCGGCGACCGCCGCCTCCCCCCCGGCCAGCTCCTCGGCCTTTTCGCGGGTGCGGTTGTAGAGGACGAGCTCGTAGCCCGCTTTCATGAGGTTCCTCGCCATCGGTCCGCCCATGATCCCAAGCCCTATAAAGCCGACCTTCTCAG
>SIRX01000160.1 GCA_004563715.1 Actinomycetota bacterium
CTTTACACTTTTGTAAATCAACTGGAGAAAGGGTGTTTGCGGGATGGAGGCTCAGGTAGACGGCGAACCCGCTGCGAAGGCTATTCGGTTATCGGTGACGCCGTCACCGGTCGCTTGCGGGGGTTCAGAAGCGTGACCAGCTACGGCTTTATCATAGACAACCGCAAGTGCATCGGGTGTCACGCCTGTACGGTGGCCTGCAAGCAGGAGCACGACGTGCCGGTCGGGGTGAACCGCACGTGGGTGAAGTACATCGAGAAGGGCGAGTTTCCGGACACGGAGCGGGCTTTTCACGTTATGCGGTGCAACCACTGCGAGGACGCGCCGTGCGTGGAAGCGTGTCCGGTAACGGCGCTGTACACCCGAGAGGACGGCATCGTGGACTTCAACTGGGACCGGTGCATCGGGTGTAACGCCTGCGTGCAGGCCTGTCCGTACGACGCGCTCTACACCGACCCGCAAACCAGCACGACGGCCAAGTGCAACTACTGCGCCCACCGGGTGGACGTGGGGCTCGAGCCGGCGTGCGTGAACGTGTGTCCGGAGCGCGCGATCATCAGCGGGGACATGGACGATCCCACGACGGAGATCTCCCGTCTCCTCGCCCGCTCTAAGGTGACCGTCCGCAAGCCGGAGAAGGGCACCAAACCCAAGCTCTTCTACATCGACGGCGACGAGGCGGCTCTGACCCCCGAGGACGCCCAACCCTCCTCGGACTACGCGTGGAACAACCAGAGCCGCGGCGTCGGGCGCCACGCGCCCGGTGGCGGGCACGGAAACAAGGCTGGAATACCGCAGGGTGTGATCCCGTTGGGCAAGAAGGGCGAGAACGGCAGCCTCTCCCCGGCCCCCGGGAAACAGCCGGAGAACGCCCGCCGCACATACGACGAGCCGAACAAGGGCGTCGCGTGGGGCAGGGAGGTGCCCGGCTACGTGTGGACCAAGGCCATCGCCACGGGGTCGGTAGCCATCCCGTTCCTGCTGGCCGGCATGGGGGTCGCGGTAGCCGACGCGGCGCTGTGGGCCGGGGCCATCCTGGGGCTCGTCTTTATGGCGGCCACGGGCGGGCTCCTGGTCCTGGACCTCGGCCGCCCGGACCGCTTCCACTACGTGCTGCTGATGCCCCAGTGGCAAAGCTGGCTGGTGCGGGGCGCCTACATCATCACCGCCTTCGGCGGCCTGCTCGCGCTGTGGGCGCTCCTCGCGCTGCTCGGGGTGCCGCGGGCCACAGGCTTCCTCGCCTGGCCGCTGGTCGCCCTGGCGCTCGCGACGGCGGTCTACACGGCTTTCCTGTTCGCCCAGGCCAAAGGGCGGGACTTCTGGCAGAGCCCGGCGCTGCCCCTGCACATGCTGGCCCACGCGGCGGTGGGCGGGGCGGCGGCATTGTATCTCGCCTCGTTCTTCGTGGGAGGGCTCGAGACCTTGAGAGAGGTCTTGCGCTGGACCCTCGGGGGTGGGGTCCTGGCGGCGCTGGCCGTGATGTGGGTCGAGCTCGGGGTCCGGCACCCGACGCGGGACGCAGAAAGAGCGGCGAGGATGATCTACGCCGGGCGATACAGGAAGCTCTTCTGGGGCGTCTCAGTGGGGCTCGGGGCGCTCGTCCCGCTGGTCCTGGTCCTCATCGGCACTCCCGTGGCCGTCGGGATGGCGGCGGTCCTGGCGCTGGCCGGGGTCCTGGCGACCGAGCACGCGTGGGTCGAGGCCCCGCAGCTCATCCCGCTCGCGTGATGACAAGGAGCGTAGAGAGTGCGTAAAGAACCTGGCCGCTCCTTTATCGAGCGGGTGGCGGCGAAGCTGAAGCTGATACCAAACCTGGACCAGCCCGAGGACGACGACCTGGCGCGCCAGGTTCCCGGCACAGCCCTCACGGGCTACCCGCCGCCGGAGCGGTGGGACGACTGGACCGAGTACGAGGCCAGGGGCTGGACCAGGAAAGAAAAGAAGAGCTACCAGATCGTGCCGACCGTCTGCTTCAACTGCGAGTCGGCCTGCGGCCTTCTGGCTTACGTGGACCAGGAGAAGAGAGAGGTAAGGAAGTTTGAGGGCCACCCGCTGCACCCCGGCAGCCGGGGTAAAAACTGCGCCAAGGGACCGGCGACGATAAACCAGATCCAGGACCCAGAGCGCATCCTCTACCCGATGCGGCGCAAGGGGGCGCGTGGCTCGGGCGGGTGGGAGCGCGTCTCCTGGGATGAAGCCCTCGAAGACATCGCGGGGCGTATCCGCCAGGCGCTTTTGGAGGACCGGCGCGACGAGGTCATGTACCATGTCGGCCGGCCCGGCTTCGAGCACCAGCACATGGAGCGCGTTTTCCGGGCCTGGGGCGTGGACGCCCACAACTCCCACACCAACGTCTGCTCCTCCGGCGGCCGTTTCGGCTACCAGCTCTGGGGTGGCTTCGACCGGCCCTCCCCCGACTACGCCAACGCCCGGGCCATAGTCCTCGTGAGCGCCCACCTAGAGAGCGGCCACTACTTCAACCCCCACGCCCAGAGGATCATCGAGGGCAAGATGCGCGGCGCAAAGCTCATCGTCGTGGACCCCCGCCTCTCGAACTCCGCCTCGATGGCCGACTACTGGCTCCCGGCCCGTCCCGGCTCCGAGGCCGCTCTGTTCCTCGCGATGGCGAAGGTCATCCTGGACGAAGGGCTCTGCGACGCGGCGTTCCTGCGCGACTGGACCAACTGGCAGCAGTACCTTGAAGAGGAGCACCCCGAGAAGGACGTTGCCTTCGAGAACTTCATCGAGGCTCTGAAGGAGGACTACGCCAGGTACACCCCGGAGTACGCCGAGGCCGAGTGCGGCGTCCCGGCGGAGAAGGTGGTCGAGGTGGCGCGCGTGATCGGCGACGCCGGCCCGGCCGTAGCCGCCCACAACTGGCGGGCCGCGGCGGCCGGCAACCTGGGCGGCTGGCAGGTCTCGCGCACCCTGATGTTCCTGAACGTCCTGACCGGGAGTTGGGGCCGCAAGGGCGGGACCAGCCCCAACGGCTGGAACAAGTGGCTCCCCCACTTCTGGGAAGAGGCCCCGCCCCAGAAGGCGTGGAACGAGCTCACCTACCCCGACGAGTACCCGCTCGCCAACTACGAGATGAGCTTCCTCCTGCCTTACTTCCTCATGGAGGGCCGCGGGAAGGTGGACGTGTACTTCTCCCGGGTCCTCAACCCCGTGTGGACCTTCCCGGACGGCTTCTCCTGGATCGAGGCTCTCTCCAACGAGGACTACGTCGGCTGCCACGTCGCCCTCACCCCCACCTGGAACGAGACGGCCTACTTCGCCGACTACGTGCTGCCGATGGGCCACGCCTCCGAGCGCCACGACCTGATGAGCCAGGAGACCCACGCCGGCAAATGGCTCTCCTTCCGCCAGCCGGTGCTGCGAGAGGCGGCCAGAAGACGGGGAGAAGAAGTTCAGTACACCTACGAGACGAACCCTGGCGAGGTGTGGGAGGACGACGAGTTCTTTATCGAGCTAAGCTGGCGCATAGACCCCGACGGGACGCTGGGGATAAGGCGCCACTTCGAGAGTCCCTACGCGCCGGGCGAGAAGCTCACGGTCGAAGGGTACTACCGCTGGATCTTCGAGAACGCCGTCCCGGGGCTGCCCGAGAAGGCCGCCGAAGAGGGCCTCACGCCCCTGGCCTACATGCGCAAGTACGCCGCCTTCGAGGTCCAGGAAGAGGTCTACGAGCGCAACCTGCGCGTGCTCCCGGAAAAAGAGACAGAGGGAGCGCGCCTCGAAGACGACGGCACCCTCACCACCAAGGAGAGCCGCGAGGAGGGCGCGCTGCGGGCCAACCGCCTCGTGCCCCACGTAGGCGTCCAGGTAGGTGGAGAGCCGCGCGAAGGCTACCCCACGCCCTCCGGCAAGCTAGAGGTATGGTCCCCTACGATGGCCGGGTGGGGCTGGCCCGAGTACGCCGCCCCGGGCTACATAAAAAGCCACGTCCACCCGGACGAGCTGGAGGAAGGGCAACTCGTCCTCAACTCCACCTTCCGCCTGCCAACCCTCATCCACAGCCGCAGCGGCAACTCCAAGTGGCTGAACGAGATCTCCAACAAGAACCCCGTCTGGGTCCATCCCAAAGACGCAGAGCCTCGTAGGATACAGACCGGAGACCTGGTGCGGGTCGTGACCGAGATCGGCTACTCCGTAAACCACGCCTGGGTCACCGAGGGCATCGCCCCCGGCGTCATCGCCGTCTCCCACCACCTGGGCCGCTGGCGAAGGAAACAGGACCGGGCCGACCGCTGGAACAACTCCCTGGTGGACATGACCCGCGACGAGGACGGCGGCTGGCGGCTGCGGCAGGTAGAGGGTCCCGCCCCCTACGAGAGCGAGGACCCCGACACGCGGCGCATCTTCTGGAGCGACGGCGGGGTACACCAGAACCTCACCTTCCCCGTCCACCCCGACCCCGTAAGCGGGATGCACTGCTGGCACCAGGCGGTATATTTAGAGCAGGCCCGTCCGGAGGACCGCTACGCCGACGTGTACGTGGACACGAACAAGAGCCAGGAAGTCTACCGGAGGTGGCTGGCGATGACCCGCCCCGGACCGCTGGAGAACGGCCTGCGGCGGCCCGAGGTCTTCGACCGGCCGTACAGGCCGGACCGCCGGGTGTTCTTCGTGGGGAAAGGCTGAGGTAGATACGTCCGGGCGTCTGGAGAAGATAGTACCGGCTGCGGGGTGGCTCCGGGACTACGGCCGGGAGGACCTCACCCGCGACGCCTCCGCCGCGCTGGTCATCACCGTAATGCTGGTACCGCAGAGCATGGCCTACGCCCTGCTCGCCGGGCTCCCGCCCATCTACGGCCTCTACGCCTCCACCGTGCCGGCCGTGATCTACGCCCTGTTCGGCACCTCGCGGCACATGCCGGTAGGGCCCCCGGCGCTCATGGCGCTCCTGACCCTCGCTTCGGTCTCCAGGCTCGCCGAGCCCCGGACGGAGGAGTACGTCGGGTACGTGCTGCTGCTGGCGCTGATGGCCGGCGTCATCCAGCTCGGCATGGGCCTGCTGCGCATGGGCTTCCTGACGAACTTCGTCTCCCACCCGGTCCTGAGCGGCTTCATCTACGCCTCGGCGATAATCATCGCTCTCAGCCAGGTGGAGCACTTCCTGGGGATAGAGGTCCCCGCCGCCCACTCCACGCCGGAGACGGTAGCGGCGATCTTCGAGAAGGCCGGAAGCACGGACTGGTTGCCGCTCTCGGTCGGTCTTCTGAGCCTCGCGGCGATAGTGCTCCTCGGCCGGTTTGCGCCGCGGTTGCCCGGACCGCTGATCGCGGTGGCCGCCGCCACGCTCGCGGTGTACCTGCTCTCGCTCGGGGACCGGGTGGGGATCGTGGGCGAGGTGCCCCGGGGCCTGCCGGACCTCTCGATGCCGACCCTGGACTTCGAGGTGGCGCGGGCGCTGTTGCCGGCGGCCCTCATCGTGGCCTTCGTCGGGTTTATAGAGTCCATATCGGTGGCGAAAGCTATCGCCGCCCGGGAACGCTACAAGATAGACTCCAACGCGGAGCTGCGCGCCCTGGGCCTCTCCAACGTGGGCGCGGCCTTTTTCTCGGGCTTCCCGGTGGCGGGCTCCTTCTCGCGCACGGCGGTCCAGTACCAGTCGGGGGGCCGGACGCAGATGGCCTCGATCCTGACGGCCCTCATGGTCGTCCTTACCCTGCTCGCGCTCACGCCGCTCTTCTACTACCTGCCCGACGCGGCGCTCGCGGCGGTCATCGTGGTCGCCGTCTACAAGCTGCTCGACCTCCGGGAGGCCCGGCACATCTTCCGGGTCCGCGGCTCCGACGGCCTGACGCTCCTGATCACCTTCTCCGCCACCCTCCTGTTCGGTGTCGAACAGGGTATCCTGGCCGGCGCCGCCTTCTCCCTGCTGGCCTTCCTCCGGCGCACCGCCTACCCGGAGATCACCGAGCTCGGTTACGTCGAGGAGGAAGACGCCTTCCTGGGCCTCAGGAGCCACCCGGAGGCAAAGACCTTCCCGGAGGCCCTGATCCTGCGCTTCGACGCCCGGCTCTACTTCGCCAACATCCCGTTTCTGGAGGAGTGCCTGATCTCCCTGATCCCCGACCGTCCTAGACTGAAGTACGTGATCCTGGACTGCCGCGGCATCAACGACGTGGACGTTACCGCCATCGAGGGGCTGGAGAACCTGGCCGCCGAGTACCGCGCCCGCGGCATCCGGCTCCTCTTTACCCACGTGAAGAAGCAGATCCGGGACCGCCTGGAGAGGGCCGGTTGGGAGGAGAGGTTCGGTAACACCGACTACCCGACCACCCGCGACGCCGTCCACGACCTGGGCTTGCTCGAAGAGCGCCGGGTACACAACCCGGAGGCTCGCTAGCCTCGCCCGCGGGCGGCTTTGTACGCCTCGAACTCTGGCCCCAGGGAGGCCGCGTAGATCCTGTTCAGCGCCCGGTTCTCGCCGGCTCTGGGCAAGAGGAAGTTCGGCTGGGCCTGATCCAGGATTATGAACGGGACCGGCCGCGCCTGGATCACCCGGTCTTCGTAGAGGGTTATCTCGGCGAAGATGCCGGTGGAGGTCTCTTCGGACCAGTACTGGTCGAACAGGAAGTTGCCCGTGCCGTAGAAGACCGGCTTGCCCCCGTATACCTCCATGCCCTTGGGCCAGTGGGCGTGCCCCCCCACGATCAGGTCCGCCCCCGCGTCTACGGCCGCGCGTGCGAACTCTACCTGGTCGGGCTCGGGGGTCGCCAGGTACTCGTTTCCCTAATGGGGCATGAGGATGAGGAGGTCCACCCGGGGCCGCAGCCGCCTTATGTCCTCGACCATTACCTTCTTCCGGAGGGGCGCCGTACCCGGCGCGGCCTCCGTGGCCCAGGCCCACTCGTAGGAGGGGACCCCCTGGTGGTTGAGTACGCCTACCCTCATGCCTCCGAGATCGAAGACCATGGGTTCGCGCGCCGCCCGGAGGTTCATGCCGGCTCCGGTGCTGCGGATGCCGGCGTCTTCCAGGTACGCCAGCGTCTGCCGCAGCCCGGAAACGCCCGCGTCCAGGACGTGGTTGTTCCCGAGCGTCACGCCGTCCACACCGGCCTGCTCGAGCACCGGCAGGAGCCGCGGGTCGCCGGTAAAGGTCGTCTCGTCCGGGTGCCACACCGCGTCCCGGACCACCGGGCTCTCGAGGTTGGCGAGCACGAGGTCGGCGCTGTTGAGGTACTCCCTCACCGCTCCCCTCCCTCCCCGGCGTTCGGCCACGAACTGGTGAATGACCCCGTACTCCGAGTACGGGCTGGGCTCGGCGGTGCGCCCGGTCACGGCCGCGTAGCCCCCGTCGAGCGGAAAATCCAGCCCGAGGCCCTGCTGGATGACCGTGTAGTTCTGCCCCCGGTCGAGGACCACGTCCCCGGCTATCACGACCCGCAGCAGCCGACCGGGGTCCGGGACCTCCGCCCGCCCGGAGCGCAGCGGATAACCCCCGGAGTCCAGGGCGCCCGGTTCCAGTATCTCTACGCCGTCCACCGGCAGTGTCCTGACCCGCGGCACCACCTCGTCCCAGGGCACGAGGCCCGCGGCCCCGGGGGACCGGCTCACGTGCCCGACGACCTCGGCGGGCGATTCGAAGACGGCGAGGTCCGGCTCGTCGAGCAAAGCTTCGGCCAGCCCGTGGTCTCCCCGGGCGACGGCCAGGTCCTCGGTCCGCGAGAGGTCCTCGACGCTCGTGCCCCTCCGGAGCGAGGTGAAGTGTACGATCGGGACGAGGGCGCCCTCGGGTTCGGTTCTCCGGGGCTCGCTCTTTTCGACCGTGGTTTCCGCAGGCATCCCGGAAGCCCGGTCCCCCGTCGTTTCGTGGCGGGCCTCTGGCGTGGTGCCAGAGCCGCCGCCAGCGTCCCTGGAGGTCGTCCCGCTGGCATCTCCGGAACGCCCGTCGGAAGCGCAGCCCGAAAGCAGGAGGAAGACCAGCATGAAGATCCAGGTAGCCGCTTTGCGCCCCAACCCGTCCGAAGCTCCCTCTCCCCCGACAGCGCAGCACCGTCACTCTACCAGAGACACCGGGCCGGAACCTCACGAGCCCGAAAAAACGATAGAGTAGGTGGCACGCCCCGCAAGAGATAGACGAGGAGGTAGAAGCGTGGGACTTCTAGAGCGGATGGACGGCGTCGAGGTCGTAGGAAACACCCTGGCTTTTTGGGGGCTGGGACAGGTCGGCGTGGCGATCAAGGGCCCCACCGGCGTCATCTACGTAGACCCTTACCTCACCGACTCCGACGGGGCCGGCGGCAACCTGGGCCGCAGCTTCCCGCCGCCGGTACAACCCGATGAGGTCACGAACGCCTCGGCGGTGCTCCTCACCCACGCCCACATAGACCACACCGACCCCGACACCCTGCTGCCGCTCGCAGAAGCCTCGCCGGAGGCCTCGTTCCTCGCCTCTTTTACGAGCCGGGACACGCTCGTCGAGGCGGGCCTAGACACCGGCCGCGTCGCCGTACCCGCGGTGGGCGAGCCCGTCGAGGTAGCCGGGGCCACGGTGACGGCGGTGCCCGCGGCGCACACGGAGCTGGAGTACGACCCCGATCGGGGCCACCCCTACCTAGGCTACGTGCTGGAGTGGAACGGAGTCACCGTCTACCATGCCGGCGACACCGTGGTCTTCGACGGGCTCGTCGAAGCCCTGCGCGGCTGGGACATAGACGTGGCTTTCGTGCCGATCAACGGCCGCGACTACTTCCGCACCCGCGAGGGCATCATCGGGAACGCGGACGTCCGGGAGGCGGCGCACCTCGCCGAGGAACTGGACTTTGGCCTGATCGTGCCGACCCACTACGACCTCCTGCCTTTTAACGGCGCCGACCCCGGGCACTTCGTGAGCTACCTCTACGACCTGAACCCCGCCCGCAGACACAAGCTGCTGGTGCCCGGCGAGCTCCTCTACCTAGCGCGTGAGGTTTGAGCCCGCGCAACCGGGCCGGCAACCCCGCACCGATTACGCCGCCGGGCTTTGGGGCATAATAGACGGCATGGAATCGACGAGCTTTTATCCGCTGCAATGGGCTGATGGCTACCTGCCGCTGGAAGACTACGGCCTTATCGGAGACGGCGCGACCGCCGCCCTCGTCGGCCGCGACGGCGGTATCCCCTGGCTGTGCGTCCCCCGCTTCGACTCGCCGCCGCTCTTCTGCGGCATCCTGGACCGGGGGCGCGGGGGCTCCTTTACCGTGGCGCCCGAAGACCTCGTGGAGTCCCGGCAGCTCTACGAGCCGGACACCGGCGTCCTCATGACCGAGATGCGAGGCCGCTCGGGGACGGTGCGGGTCACCGACGCCCTGACCCTCCGTTCGGGGGCGGACCTGAACGAGGACGCGCCGGCGGCCCGCGGGGAGCTGTTGCGGTCGGTACGCGTGCTGGAAGGGAGCGTCAGGCTGCGGGTCGTGGTCGAACCCCGGGACGAAGTCCGCGCCGAGAGCCGGGGCGGCGGCCTGGAGCTCAGCCTCTCTTCCAGGCCGGACCTCGACCTGCACCTCTGGGCCACGGCCCGGCTCGACGGGCTCCGCACGACCCTGGACCTCGAAGCCGGCGACCGGCTCTCGCTCGTGCTGAGCTGGGGTGGCCGTCAGCACCGCTACCATCCGGACCCGCCGGACGGCCTGCTGGAATCCACCCAGGAGGCCTGGCGGCGCTGGGTGCGCTGCTTCGCCTACGAGGGCCCGCAAGAACGGCTCGTCCGGCGCTCCGCGATAACGCTCAAGCTCTGCGACTACCTGCCCACCGGCGCCATCGTCGCCGCCCCCACCTCGTCGCTGCCCGAGTGGATCGGCGGGGAGCGCAACTGGGACTACCGGTACGCCTGGATCCGGGACGCCGCCTTCTCGGTGTACGCCCTCCGGCGCATCGGCCTGGTGAACGAGGCCCGGAGCTTCCTGGGGTGGGTGCTGGACGCCGTCGAGCGTCACGGCCGTCCCAAGGTCCTCTACGACCTGGACGGCGAGAACCCCCAGCCCGAGCGCGAGGACCCCGAGCTGGAAGGCTACCGGCGCTCGCCGCCCGTCCGGTGGGGCAACGCCGCCGACGCCCAGCGCCAGCACGACGTCTTCGGCGAGATCCTCGACTGCGCCTACCAGTGGGCCATGCACGACGGCGACATAGACCCCGCCCTCTGGGAGAGGCTCTGCGAGCTGGTCGACGCCGCCGGGAAAGAGTGGACCGAGCCGGACCACGGTATCTGGGAGGTGCGCACCGCGGGCCGGCCGTTCACCTACTCGGCAGCCCTCTGCCAGGTCGCCCTCGACCGCGGGGCGCGGCTCTCCGAGCGGTTCGGCCTGCCCGCCGACGCCCGGCGCTGGCACGGGGAGTCGGAGAAGATCCGCCAGGCCATCCTGGACGAGGCCTGGGACCCGGAGATCAACTCCCTGACCGAGCACCTCGGCGGCGGCGCCCTGGACGCCAGCCTGCTCGCCCTGCCGTTGCGGCGGGTCATCCCGGCGGACCACCCGAAGATGGTCGCCACCACGGCCGCGGTTTCCGAACGTCTGGGCGCGGGCGACGGCCTGCTCTACCGCTACCTGGTCGACGAGTCGCCCGACGGCCTCTCCGGCCACGAGGGCGCCTTTCTGCTGTGCAGCTTCTGGCTCGTGGAGAACCTCGCCCGCCAGGGCCGACTGGAGGAGGCCATGGAGCTCTACGATTCCCTGTGCGCCCGGGCCAACCCTCTGGGCCTGCTCCCCGAGCAGATAGACCCCTCCGACGGCTCGTTCCTCGGTAACTACCCCCAGGCCTTCAGCCACATTGGCGTGATCTCCAGCGGCTTCAACCTGGCCCGCGAGGTGGAGAACAGGGAGTCTTCGTGATCCGGCACATGCTGGTCCTCGGCGCCCTGGGAGACCTGGCGGCCCGCTACCTCCTGCCCGCGCTCGCCCGGTTGCGCGAGGCCGGGGAGCTGCCGGAGGGGTTCAGGGTCTCCGCCCTGGCCCGCGATGACCAGGACACGCCGGGCTACCGCGAGTTCGCGGGGGAGAACCTCGCGGAGCACGCCCCCGACACCCCCGAAGCCGCCCGCTCCGGCCTCGTGGAGGCCCTGGAATACTACCAGGCCGACGTCACCGACCCGGAGCGGATAAAGGCGGCCCTCGGGGACTCCGGCGAGCCGGTCATCGTCTACCTGGCCCTGCCGCCGGCCGTCTTCGCCCCCACCATCGAGGCCCTCGGGGAGGCCGGCCTGCCGGAGGGGAGCCGGATCGTGGTCGAAAAACCTTTCGGGGAGGACCTGGAGTCCGCCCAGAAGCTCAACCGGCTGCTGCACGACACCTTCCCGGAGGAGGCCGTGTTCCGGGTGGACCACTTCCTCGGGCTCCAGACGGTGCAGAACGTGCTGGGCCTGCGCTTCGCCAACCGGGTCTTCGAACCCCTGTGGAACCACGACCACGTCGAGCGCGTGGAGATCGTTTGGGACGAGACCCTGGCCCTCGAAGGCCGCGCCGGCTACTACGACAGCGCCGGGGCGCTGAAGGACATGATCCAGAACCACCTCCTCCAGCTCCTGTGCCTGGTGGGCATGGAACCCCCACTTACCCTTCACGAGCGCGACCTGCGCGACCGCAAGGTGGACCTCCTTCGGGCCGTCCGCCGGCTCTCTCCGGAGGAGATCGAGGAGCTGACCGTCCGCGCCCGCTACACGGCCGGCCGCATCGCAGACCGGGAGATACCGGCCTACGCCGACGAGGAGGACGTGGACCCGGAGCGCGAGACCGAGACCTTCGCCGAGGTCACGCTCTTCGTGGACAACTGGCGCTGGTCGGGCGTGCCGTTTACGCTGCGCTCCGGCAAGGCCCTCGGCCAGGACCGCTCGGAGGTCTCCATCCACTTTAAACCCGTCCCCCACTCCACCTTCGCCCCGGAGGCCAAACCCGAACCGAACGTGCTGACGCTCGGGCTCGACCCGGACCGCATCTCGCTGGACATCGAGATCAACGGCCCCGGAGAATCCCTCGACCTGGAACACCTGGAGCTCGGCTCCGAGCTCTCCCCCCAGAAGATACCGGCCTACGGGCGCCTGCTGCTCGGAATTCTCGAAGGCGACCCCACCCTCTCTATCCGCGGCGACGAGGCCGAGGAGTCCTGGCGCATCGTCGAGCCCATCCTGGAAGCGTGGAACGCGGACAAAGTGCCGCTGCGCGAGTACCCCGCCGGCTCCGGCGGTCCCAGCTAACCTCCCGGGCTCGGGGCGCAACCCGACTCTGGAACTTACACTACTCTATTGACATATAGATATTAGTGGGATAGTATCCGGATCAGCCGGAAGTTTTTGGAGAGCGAAAGGAGCCGGCGTGCTTTTCGAGCGGTTTTACGACGGGGATCTGGCGCAGGCCAGCTACTTTATCGGGTGCCAGCGGAGCGGGGAGGCGGTGGTCGTGGACCCCCGGCGGGACGTCCGGGTCTACCAGGAGAAGGCCCTGGAGCAGGAGATGGAGATCGTGGCCGTCACCGAGACGCACATCCACGCGGACTACCTGTCGGGTTCTCGGGAGCTGGCGGCGGCCACGGGGGCCACCCTGTACCTCTCGGACGAGGGGACCGAGGATTGGAAGTACGGCTTCGGCGGCGAGAAGCTCTACGACGGGAGCGGCATCCAGGTCGGCAACGTGGCCCTTCGCGCGGTCCACACGCCGGGCCACACGCCGGAGCACGTATCCTTCCTGGTAACGGACGGCGCCACCACGGACGAGCCGGGCTTCGTCCTCACCGGGGACTTCGTCTTCGTCGGGGACCTGGGCCGTCCGGACCTGTTGGACGAGGTAGCCGGGGGGAAAGACACGCGCCTGTTGGGGGCGCGGCAGACGTTCCGGAGCTTGCGCGAGAAGTTCCTCACGCTGCCGGACTACGTGCAGGTGTGGCCGGGACACGGGGCGGGGAGCGCCTGCGGAAAGGCCCTGGGGGCCGTCCCGGCCTCCACGGTCGGCTACGAGCGGCTCTTCTCCTGGTGGGGCCGGTTCGTCGAAGAGGACGACGAGGAGGGCTTTGTCCGATCCCTGCTCGCCGACCAGCCGGACGCCCCGATGTATTTCGGGCGCATGAAGCGGCAGAACAAGAGCGGGCCGCCGGTCCTGGGGGAGAGGCCGCCGCTGGTACGCCACGGGGCGGCGGAGCTCGAGGAGGTGCTGGAGCGCTGCGAGATCATCTTCGTCGATACGCGGGCGACCGAGGACTTTGCCCGGGGCGCGGTGCCGGGATCTCTGAACATCCCGGACGGGGGGCACTTCGCCACCTGGGCCTCCTGGGTCATAGACCCGGAGCAGGACGGAAGGCCCGTCGTCGTGCTGGCGGCCGGCGCGGAAGGCGCGGCGAGGCTCCGGGACCGGCTCTCCTACGTGGGCGTAGACAACGTCACCGGGTACGCCACCAGCCTGGAGGGCCTGGAAAAGAAGCCGGCCGGGACCGTCGCGCCCGGCGAGCTGGAGAAGCTCGGAGAGCCCTTTGTCCTGGACGTGCGCGCCCGCAGCGAGTACGAGGCCGGGCACATACCCGGCGCGCACCAGCTTCACGGCGGGCGCGTGATGTGGCGTCTGGACGAGCTGCCCGGGGACCGGCCCATCGTCACCCACTGCCAGACGGGCAGCCGCAGCGCGGTGGTGGCGAGCGCCCTGCGCGCCGCCGGGTTCGAAAACGTATTCGAGCTGGAAGGCAGCTACGAAGGCTGGAAGAAAGCCGACAGGCAGACAATCCCAGCCTAGCGCGGGGACAATGTACCGGGCCGCGGGTGAGACCCCGCGGCCCCGCCCGCGAGAGACAGCAAGAAAGGTTCTCGCCGAGAAAGGGTTTGTAAATGGCCGGTTACGCGGAGATCTTTCCCGAAGAGCTTGACAATTGGCGGCGCGGCGGCGCGCAGATCGTGGACGTGCGCGAGGGGTGGGAGTACGTGGGCGGCCACGTGCCGGGCGCGGAGAACATCCCGCTCGGGGAGCTTTCCGGGCGGCTGGGCGAGCTGGAGGAGCCGCTGGTGCTGGTCTGCGCCACCGGCAACCGCTCGGGACAGGCCGCCCACTACCTCACCGAGCACGGCTACCTCGTCGAGGTGGCGAACCTGATGGGCGGCACGGAGGGCTGGCGGGAGCGCGGCCTCCCCGTGGCGTAGCCGGGCCGGGTTGGGAGAAAAGCTGGAGAAGCAGATCCCCGCCGCGGGCTGGCTGCGGCGCTACCGGCGAGCGGACCTGCCGGGGGATCTCTCGGCGGGGCTCATCGTGGCGGTCATGCTCATCCCACAGGGGATGGCGTACGCGATGCTCGCGGGCCTGCCGCCCGTCGTCGGGCTCTACGCCGCGACGGTCCCGCTCGCGGTCTACGCGCTCTTCGGCTCCTCGCGCCACCTCGCGGTGGGGCCGGTGGCGCTGGTCTCGCTGCTGACCCTGACCGGCGTCTCTACCCTGGCGGAGCCCGGCTCGGGCGAGTTCATCGCTCTGGCGGCGCTCCTGGCGCTCATGGTCGGCGTTTTGCAGCTCGGCCTCGGCCTCCTGCGGGCGGGGTTCGTGGTCAACTTCCTCTCGCACGCGGTCATCAGCGGCTTTACGTCGGCTGCGGCCGTCGTTATCGGGCTGAGCCAGCTAGGGCACCTGCTCGGCGTGGAGCTTGAGTCCACCTCCTCGGTCTTCGCCCTGCTCTGGGACGCGGCGCGGCAGATAAGCGAGGTCAACCCCCTCACGCTCGCCATCGGGCTTTCGAGCATCGCCGCGCTGGCCGTTTCCAGGAGGGTCGCGCCGCGCTTTCCGGCGCCGCTCCTGGTGGTTGTCCTGGGCACGCTCGCCGTGTACGTCTTCGGCTTGCACGAGCGGGGCGTAGGCGTCGTGGGCGACGTGCCGCGGGGGATGCCGGGGCTCGCGCTGCCGGCGTTCGGACTCGACTCGGCGGCCTCGTTGCTGACGATCGCCCTCACGATCTCCTTCGTCGGCTTTATGGAGTCTATCGCCGTCGCCAAGTCCATCGCCAACCGGGAGAAGTACCGGGTAGACGCCAACCGGGAGCTTACCGGGCTCGGGCTGGCGAACGTCGCGGGCTCGGTGTTCGCGGCCTACCCGGTAACGGGCGGGTTCTCCCGCACGGCGGTCAACTACCAGGCCGGGGCGCGCACGCCGCTGGCCTCGATCGTCACCGCCGGCCTGGTCTTGCTGACGCTGCTCTTCTTCACCCCGCTCTTCTACTACCTGCCCAACGCGGTGCTGGCGGCCATCGTCATGGTCGCCGTCTACGGCCTTGTAGATTACGCGGAGCCGGCACGGCTCTTCAGGGTCAAAAAGGCCGACGGGTGGACGCTGCTCACGACCTTCGCCGCCACGCTCCTCATCGGGATCGAGCAGGGCATCCTGATCGGGGTCGGCTTCTCGCTGGCGCTGTTTATCTGGCGCAGCGCCTACCCGCACACCACCGAGGTCGGCTACCTGCCCGGAGAAGACGTTTTCCGCAACGTCAACCGCTACCCCGAGGCCGAGCGCTTTCCCCGAACGCTGATCGTGCGGGTGGACGCCTCGCTGTACTTCGCCAACACCGCCTTCTGGGAGAGCTGGCTCAACGACGCCGTCCTGGACCGCCCGGACCTGCGGTATCTGGTCCTGGACTTCTCCGCAGTGAACGACGTGGACGCGGTGGCCCTGGAGCGGCTGGAGGAGCTGATGCTCTCCCTCCGGGAACGGGGTGTCGAGATTCACATCGCCGGGATGAAGGGGCCGGTGCGGGACATCGTGGAGAAGGCCGGCTGGACAAAGGAGTTCGGCGCGAACATCTCCCACCTGTCCATCCAGCACGCGCTGGAGGCCGTCGGGGTGTGGCGAAAAGCGTCCCCGTAGAGACCCGCTTGCCAGGCGCGGCTACCGCCTCCGGCCGAAGAGGAAGTAGGAGACCGGGCCGACGAAGTTGACGAAGGAGGCCAGGGTCCAGGCCAATTTGCTGCCCCGGACCTCCTCTTCCGGGCGGCGGTAGATGTCCACGAGCGCCGCGACCAGCAACGCCACCTGCACCGTTCCCGAGAATACGATCCCCAGCTTCTGCCCGGGGCTCAGGTCTTCCCATTTTTTCTCTGGCATCGTTCCCCCTTTCTATACTTTGCTTTGGAGGGCTCAGGGCAACCCGGCCAGGGTCTCGGCAAGGGCGTAGATCTCCGGGTCCAGCGGGCGCATCTTCCCTACGATTTCCTTCAGCGGCACGCGATTCACCTTGCGGCCGTTGAGCCCGGCCATCACCCCGGACTCGCCGTCGGCGAGGGCTGAGATCGCGGCGGCCCCCAGGCGGCTGGAGAGGATCCGGTCGTAAGCCAGCGGCGCCCCGCCACGCTGAACGTGACCGAGCACCGTAAGCCGGGACTCGAAGGTGCCGGGGGCGTCGTTTATGTACTCGTGCAGCTCCCGGGCGGAGATCCTCGCCCCCTCCGCCGCCACGACTATGAAGTGGGGCTTGTCCGCGGCCGCCGACTCCCGGAGCGCGGCCATTATGCCCTGCGGGTCGGGCTCGAACTCCGGCACCAGCACGGCCTCCGCGCCGCCGGCCAGGGCGGACATGAGCGCCAGGTACCCGCAGCGGCGGCCCATAACCTCCACCACGTGCGCCCGCTGATGGGAGCTGGCGGTGTCCTTTATGCGGTCTATGGCCCCCAGCGCCGTGTTGAGCGCCGTGTCCACCCCCACCGCTATGTCCGTGCCCCACACGTCGTTGTCTATGGTGGCGGGTATCCCGGCCACCGCCACGCCGAGCTCCTCCAGCCGGAGCGCCCCGGTGAGGCTCCCCTCTCCCCCGGCTACCACCACGCCTTCGATCCCCGCCGCCGCCAGAGCCTCGACCCCGCGCTGCCGGCCCTCCGGGGTCATGAACTCCGGGGAGCGGGCGGTGCCGAGCACGGTGCCTCCGTGGTGTATTATGCCGCCCACGCTGCGGTTCTCGAGAGGCCGCAGGCGTCCCTCCAGAAGGCCCTGATAACCGCGCTCTATCCCCACTACCTCCCACCCCCGGGAGAGCGCTGCCCGGGCGACGGACCGGACCACCCCGTTCATCCCCGGGGCGTCGCCCCCGCTCGTCAGCACCGCTACCTTCATAGGCGTTCCCCCGCTCAGAAGCGCGTGAGGCCGGTCAGGCCACCGAACTCGCCGCGCAAGGTCTCGTATACCTCGCTCCCGTCACGCACGAACTCTACCCGGGCCCCGCGGGTGTCCGCAAGCTCGGCCAGCACGTCCATGAGGGGTCTCGTACGGGTCGGACGTCCGGCGTAGGCCTCTTCCAGGGGCGAGCCCTCCGGCACGGCGACGCCGTCCTCGTCCGACCAGCGGGCTTCGCCCTCCAGGGGCCAGGAGACGATCAGGTGATAGACCCGTCCCTCCTGCAGGGCTTCCAGGGTCTCCCTCACGCCCCGGACGCCACGCTCGCGGGCCTTCTCCAGAAGCTCCGCCTCCCGTTTGCTCTCGGCCCGGCGCCGGGCGTCGGAGATACGGTCCACCAGCTCGCCCTCCGGCGCGTCGGCCGGGAGGCGGGCCTCCTCCGCCACCCGCTCCCGGAGTTCCTCGGGGAGCGTCGCGCGAAACCCGGCGGTCCTCTCCTCGGTGCCGGCCAGGATCAGGGCCCCGATCCCCTGCCGTTTCACCTCCCGCCGGACGTACTCGGCCATCTCTTTGTAGAAGCGCCGGGTGTTCTCCTCCACGCGGTCCTCGAAGTCGTCCCGGGAGGAACCGCCCCGCGGCGTGACGTTGGACGGAGAGATCGTCAGCTCCCGCCAGCCGCTGGTGTTCAGCGGGTTCTCGGCCTCGGCAACCTCCTCGATCTCACCCAGCGAGGTCACCAGAAACCGGAACCTCTCCCGGTCGAGGAGCAGGACCCCGTAGCTCTCGTACTCGTTGAGCGCGAGCATGAGCGGGGCCACGTCGGGCTCGCCCCAGCGAACCTGCTCGGGGAGATCCAGGTTCAGCCGGTAAGCCTCGAACAGCCCATTGGGGTCGGCAAAGAGGACGATGGTCCGCGCGCGGGGCGGCTCTTTGCGGAAAAGCTCCAGGGCGCGGTCCGCAACCTCGCCCGGAGCCCCGCACTCTTTCAGGGCGGCCTTGAACCGGGTGACGTAGGCTTTACCCTGGTTCTCGGGATGGGCGGGGTTGACGTTCACGTACGCGGAGAGAACCGGCCCCGGATGGTCCGAGATGCGGTCCATGAGCCCTTTTATGACCTCGGTTGACGCCACGGTCGTCCTCCTCTCAGAGCCTTTCTACTAGACTCTACACCAGGAACGGATACGTGCCCGGGCGCGGTGCGCCGGGCGCCGGTGGGTTATCCTCGATTTCGGAGCTTTCAGTAAGGGGGACGGACAATGCGTTACGGTATCGTGGCGGCGAACCTGGGAGATTACGCCGACCCCCGCCAGGCCGTCCGGCTGGCCCGGACGGCCGAGGATGCCGGCTGGGAGGGGTTTTTCGTCTGGGACCACCTGGGCTTCGTGTGGGGCGCGCCTTCCGGAGACCCGTGGGTGATCCTCTCCGCCGTCGCAGCCTCCACCCGGCGGCTGCGCCTGGGGACCGACGTATCTCCCCTGGCCCGCCGCCGGCCGCAGGTCGTGGCGAACACCCTGGCCACCCTGGACCTCCTGAGCGGCGGCCGAGCCGTCTTCGGCGCGGGGCTCGGCGGCGTGCCGCGGGAGTTCGCGGCCTTCGGCGATCCCGGAGAAGCGAAGGTGCGGGCCGCCATGCTGGACGAAGGCCTGATGGTCCTCGACCGGCTACTCTCGGGCGAGGAGGTTACGTACCGCGGCGGGTACTACACCGTAGAAGGCATCACGCTCTCCCCGCTGCCGGCGCAGCGTCCGCGGGTTCCGTTCTGGATCGGCGGCGAGGCCCCGCCCGCCCTGCGCCGCGCCGCCCGCTGGGACGGCTGGCTCGCCAGCGCCACGAGGCTGGACGGGATCATAGGCATGTCCAAGAGCCCGGAGCAGATCGGGGCGATGGTCGAGTACATCCTGCGCCACCGGACGGCGGACGCCCCCT
This sequence comes from Actinomycetota bacterium, assembly GCA_004563715.1. GTDB lineage: Bacteria > Actinomycetota > Rubrobacteria > Rubrobacterales > Rubrobacteraceae > SIRX01. The sequence goes on from SIRX01000160.1 coordinate 18,969, forward strand.
TCGAGGTGGCCGTGGACGGTTACTCGGAGCCGGGCGACGCCACGCTGCCCCGCGCCTACGCCCGGGCCGGTGCCACGTGGTGGCTGGAGAGCATCCACGGCCGGCGCGGCACCCCGGACGAGATGCTGGCCCGTGTGGAAGCAGGCCCTCCGGAGAAGAGCGGAGACGACGCGCCAGGATAAAACCCGAAAACGGGGCGAAGGCAGGACGGTCCTCCCGGTTTGCGATCGCCCTGATCGATCCCGGTCAGAGAAGCGCGCCAGACTGGTCAGGACGCCGTCCACGCGAGATAATGTTCTGACCACAGGGAAACATAGGCGAGCACGCCCGTTACGGGCGATCGGGAAAGGCGCGAGATGAAACCCGCCGTAATCGTCATCGACATGCTCAACGACTTCGTTCACGGCTCACTCAAGTGTGAGAGGGCGCAGCGGATCCTGGACCCGCTGCAACAGCTTTTGGAGCAAGCCCGCGGGGCCGGGATACCCGTGATCTTCTCCAACGACGCGCACACGCCCGGTATAGACCACGAGTTCGAGGTCTGGGGCGAGCACGCGGTCGCCGGAACACCCGGCGCGCAGGTCATCCCGGAGCTGGAAGCCGAAGAAGGGGACTACCAGGTGCCGAAGCGGCGCTACAGCGGCTTCTACGGCACCGACCTACAGATGCTCCTGGAGGAACTCGGGGTGGATACCCTCGTCCTGGCCGGGCTCCACACCAACATCTGCGTCCGGCATACGGCAGCGGACGCTTTCTACCGCGGCTACCGCATTATCGTCCCGACGGACGGCGTCGAGGCGTTTACCGAGGAGGATCACCTCTCCGGCCTCGACTACCTCAAGCAGGTGTACGGCGCGGAGTTGTTGGGTCCGGACGAGTTGCGGGAGCGCCTGGCAAACGTGACGGCCTGAACCGACCTGGTTTTCACGCTGTTCTGCGCCTGTTCCGGGCCTCCTACAGCGGTAAGCTGAGAAGCGCGAGGGCTTACGCGTCCGCAGGATAGACCAGCACCGGCCCCTCCGCGGCCCGGAGCACCTTGGTCGAGACGCTGCCGAGGCGGAAGCGCCGGATCGGCCCGAGCCCCCGGCTGCCGACGGCGATGAGCGTGCTGTGCACGCTCCTGCCGCGGGCGGCCCGAACCAGGTCTTCCGCCGCGTCACCCACGGCGATGGAGATCCTCGGCCGGCCGCCGAGCAGTCCTTCGAGCTCCCCGGCCCGATCTCCCAGCTCGTTCTCCGCCCGGCGCAGCTCGTCGTCGGTCATCCGGGGGTCCATGCGGCGGCCCTCCTCGTACACCTTGGGGAGCTCGGGGTAGGTCCGCACCAGCGTCATACCCGCCCCGGTGAGGCGTCCTATCTCCGCGGCCAGCTCCCCCGCCTTGCGGGCCGGGCCGGAGCCGTCCTCCCCCACGACGACGTGCTCCAGGGGCCAGGCGTCCTCGCCGCCGCGCAGCAGGAGTACCGGCAGGTGGGCGTGGTGTACGACCCCCTCGGAGACGCTGCCCACCGCGAGCCGCTTCAACGCTCCTACGCCGCGGCTGCCCATCACCAGCAGGCCCGCGCCCACCTCCCCCGCCAGGTAGAGCAACTCGTCGGCCACCGCCGCGCGCGTCCTCAGGTGGGACTCGGCCACGGTCCCGCCGAGCTGCTTTATGCGCTCGACCTGCCCGGCCAGAACCTCCTCGGCCTGCAGCTCGTAGTAGGAGGAGTAGATCTCCGGCATCGCGGGCCAGGCCCCGACGGGAAGGTGCCAGACGTGCGCCACGTGCAGCTCCGAGCCGGTGTTCTGGCCGAGATCCACCGCCGCCCGGGCGGCCAGCTCCGCGTCTTCCGATCCGTCGGTGGCCAGCAGCATCCTGTCGGGAAACGAGCTACTCATCGGGTGTGGCTCCTCCTTTTTCCTCGCTCTCTTCGCGTACTACCAGCACCGGGCAGTGGGCGTGCCGGACGATGCTCCCGGAGGCGCTGCCCAGCAGGGAGCGCTCCATCCGGCCCAGCCCCCGGTTGCCCACCACGACGAGCCCGGCTTCTAGCTCTTCGGCGAGGTCGACCACCTCCACGTCCACCCTGTCTCCCATCCTGAGGTGGGCTCCGGCGACCGCGCCGCCCCTGCCCTCGATAAGCTCTACCTGCTCACCGAGGACCTTCCGGCGGTCTTCCTTGATCTGCTCGTACTCGGACGTTTTCACGTAGTCGTGTACGAGCAGGTGATACTCCACCCCCACGTGCACGAGGTGCAGCTCGGAGCCGGTCTTCTCCGCAAGTTCCAGGGCAATCACGGCGGCGCGCTCCGCCTCCTCCGAGCCGTCGACGGCCAGCAGGATCCTGGTGGGAAACACGCCTTCGTCATCACCGGCGGGCCGTCCCTCCCGGTCCCCGCGCACCACCAGTACCGGGCAGTGGGCGTGGCGCACCACGGACTCCGAGACGCTCCCCAACAAAAGGCGTTTCAACCCGCCCAGCCCCCGGCTACCCACCACGATCAGGCCAGCGCCGGCCTCCTCCGCCAACGCTACTATCTGCTCGTCCGGGCGGCCCACCGGGCCCGTGCGGAGATGGGCCTGCGCGACGCTGCCGCCGGTAGCGGTAACCCGCTCCACCTGCTCTTCCAGTTGCCGCCGGGCCGCTATGCGGTGTTCCTCCAGTATCGCCTGGTAGCCGTGCAGCTCGGGACGGTAGACCACCGGCAACTCACCCACGTAGACCACGTGAAGCTCGGAGCCGGTCTTCTCCGCCAGTTCTACGGCGGCCCGGGCCGCCAGCATCGCCTCTTCCGAGCCGTCGACGGCCAGCAGGATTCTTCCCAGAACGCTCACGGGGCAGCTTACCTCTCCGGGGTCTCGGCGGGATGCGGGCAGACCAGGACCGGCCCCTTCGACCCGCGGAGGACCTTGGTCGAGGTGCTCCCCAGGGCCATGCGCTTTACCGCCCCGAACCCCCGGGAGCCGACGGCTATCAGGGCAGACTCGTCGCTGCCGGCGATCATGTCGAGGATCACCGCCGCGCTGCCGGACAACACCCGCGTTTGCGGCCGCACGCCCAGCGTATCTTCTATCTCCTGTGCCCTCTTTTCGAGCGCCTGCTTGTCCTCCTCCATCGTGCGCTCGACCATGCGCTCGTAGAGGCTCAACTGGTCCGACGGAAGGTCCACGGGCGCGGGGGACGACGGATGCGCCCTCACCAGCAGCGCGGGCGCCTCGAAGAGCCTGGCGAGGCTTACGGCCAACCCCTCCGCTTTCCGGGCGTCCTCCGAACCGTCGTCGCCGATAACGAACCGCTCCGGGGGCCACGTACGCTCCCCGGCGCGCACCACCAGAACCGGCACGTGGGCGTGGTGTGCGACCTCTTCGGAGACGCTGCCCAACGCTATCCTGCGGAACGCGCCGAGACCCCGGCTGCCCACTACGATGAGGTCCACCCCGGCCCGCTCGCCGGCGTCGAAGATCACGTCCGCCGGCCGTCCCTCTTCCAGGTAAGACTCGGTAACGGTCCCGCCGAGCTTTTCTATGCGTTCCAGGTCCCGGTTGAATGCCCTCTCCGCCTGATGGCTGTAAGTTGCCTCCAGGGACTGGTGGGAGACGCCGGGATAGGCGTACTCGTGGGGTCCCTGCCAGGCGCGGACCACGTGCAGTTCCGCGCCGGTCTTGTTCGCGAGATCCACCGCCGCCCGGGCGGCGGCCGCCGCGTCTTCGGAACCGTCCGTCGCCAGCAGTATCTTCTCCGGTAGAATGCCCATTCGGGCCTCCTCTCGTCGTCCACCAGCGGGCCGCGCGTACCGTCTTATCGTCCGGCGGCCCTTGAGCTAACCGGGGCTTTCCTTCCCTCTCTCTATACTCTACCCTCGCTTCCGCTCGCGCGCTTTCTGGGCTTCCAGAGTGTAGATGGCCTCTGGAACGGCCTCGAGCCGCCCCCGGGGGATGGGCTCTCCGGTATCGTCACAGACTCCGTAGCTACCCTCGCCGACCTTCTCCAGCGCCCGCTGGATCAACGCCAGCCGGCGCATGATGGCCTGGTCCAGGGCGGTGTCCACTTCGCCGGCCAGTATGCGGGCGGCCACGTCCTCGGCGTCGGGACGTGCGTACTGGCTGCTCTCGCTCCACTCCCGCTCCTCTTCTTCTATCCCGGCATGCGCCCGCAAGAGCATCCGCCGCATGTCTTCCAGCCGCGCCCGCTGACGCTCGACGAACTGCGGGTCCAGGGCCTCCCTTCCAGCTATAGGATGGCCGCTCTCTCTCACCGCGTCCACGCTCGCCTCCTCGAAATCCTCGAAAACACCGGCCTCGCCACACGTTTACCGTAACCCAGAGCGCAGGTCCTGCCCTGAGCAGTTTTCGTCATTTACCGGGTCAGAATTGACTAAACACACCCCATCGCAGGTCTTTGCTTCTTTTGTACTTGTCCGCTGTATCCATCGCGCCTGCCTACGCTGCTTCCTACTTAGCTTGTCAGCCCGTTGAAAAAGGCCCGGACCAGCGGAAATTGGCGGCCTGAGAGGAGGCCACGGTGCGGACGACGCGCCGTTGGCGTGACGCGCAGGGCCACGACCTGGGCCGGGCGTCTCGGCCCCTTCCGGCCGAAAGCAAGCAACCGCTTGACGTTCTGGCCGGCGGCCACCAGCAGGGCCTCGATGTTCACCTTCTCCAGCCGCCTGAGCCTGAACCTGCGTAAACCGTGCCAGTCCTTGGCTTCACCGAACAACGGCTCCACCCATACCCGCCTCTTTCGCAGTGCCTTCTCGTAGGCGAAGGTACCACGGTAGCTCTTGACCCGATCTACGTAGCGCTCGTCGCGGTGGCGCAGGACTTGGCGGCCCGTCTTGTTGTTGGTGCATCGAGATCTCATCGAGCAGGAGTCGCAGATACCCGGCTCGGTCTTGTAGATGACCTGGTTTCTGGCGGTTCTGAAGGTCTTGGGCCTCAAGATCTCGCCTGCCGGACACCGGTAGAGGTTCTGTTCGGGGTCGTAAGCGAACTCCTCCTTGCTGAAAAAGGGGCGTGCCTTGCCCGCTCCGGTCAGGGGCACGAAGGCACGGATGCCAGCGCGCTCGATCGCTGCAATGTTCTCGGTGGTGCCGTAGGCAGTGTCGCCGGTGATCTGGTGGGGTCTGAGCTTCCATCGGAAGGCGCTGCGCCATAGCAGGTCGAGCATCGGGGCGTTCTCGGTTACCTCAAAGGGGGTTACGAGGACGTTCAGGATCACCCTGGCTTTCCCGCCGTCCACAACGTAGTGAGCGTAGTAGCCCAGGTGCGATCCCTTGCTGTCCCGACGCTTCATTGGCGAGGCATCCGGGTCGGTCTCGGAGCACAGGAAGTCGGCGGTGCGCCTGTACCAGACGCCTTTTATCTCGCGCCGCTGCCTGCCCGTCCTCGAGATCCAGTCGCCCCTGGCGGCGTTCTCGGCCAGCAAGGCCTCATCGTTTGCGGTGGGAAGCGATGCCCCCGCGTCGCTGTTCTGCGCACCGGAGGGCTCCTCCTCGAAGAGGTCGTCCAGGTGCTCTTCCACGTAGAAGCGGGGACCGATCGAGTCGAGGGAGGCGTCAGCGTCAACTTTGGTGGCGTCGAAGTACAGCTCCTTGCCCCAAACCAGGCCCGCTTCGGCGCACATCTCGACGACCTTCTCGAAGAAGGCCCTGAAGATGCCGAGACCGTAGCGCTCCCTGATTCTGGTCAAGCTGGAGTGGTCCGGCAAGGTCTCGAAGAGGTCGTAGCCCAGGTACCAGCGTACGCTCAAACGATCTGCTGCGACCTCCATGAGCCGCCGTTCGGAGCGGATGCCCTCGAAGAACATGACGAGCTGGAGCTTGAAGAAGACCACTGGGTCCACGGAAGGCCTGCCTCCCCCAGCGTAGAGCGGGCGCACCAATTCTCGGGCGAAGGAGAGGTCGAGATCTGCTTCCAGGCGACGGTAGAAGTGGTCCGTGGGGATCAGATCCTCAAGCGAGACGTCGCGGGGCAACGGCGAGAAGCTGCGGATCTTCGTGCCCATCATGATGATGCGACCTCCTATTGTGCGAGACGGGAGGCCATACTACCCGCGCACGTTCCGACTCGCCTCCGGCAGGTGCTACTTTTTCAACGGGCTGACAAGCTAAGTTACTCCAGCACAGCTTCCCCAACTCTCCCGACAGGACGTGCTGGCCTGCGGGGCCTACGAGGCGGAGATGAGCCGGGAGCGGTTCGTGGACGTGCCTCTCGAACGCCCGGCTTGAAGGTGGGGCTTCGTGGCCCCAGATCGTGATACCATCGGATGTGTTTGGTGGCTGAGTACAGGTCAGGTGTCACGTGCAAGATTTCAAGACAAAGCTCGGCAAGGGTGGCAGGATCGTCATACCTACCGAGTATCGGCGAAGGTTAGGCGTAGAGCCTGGGGATGAGATCATCCTGCACCTGGAGGAGGAGGGGCTGCGGCTCTATACACCGGCTCAGGCTGTGGCGCGGGCTCAGGCCCTTGTGCGGCGCTACGTCCCCGGAGAGCGGAGGTTGTCGGAAGAGTTGATCTCCGAGCGGCGCGAAGAAGCCGACCGTGAGTGAGGTGGTGCTGGACGCATCGGCACTCCTCGCGCTGCTAAATCTGGAACCCGGACACGAAGATGTAGCCCGATCCATCCCTCACGCGGCGATCAGCGCGGTGAACCTCTCGGAAGTAGTCGCGAAACTGGCGGATGCTGGTATGCCCGAGGAAGAAATTCGGGAAGCCCTCGAAGGGCTCGCACTGGAGGTTCACAGCTTTGAGCGAGAGTCGGCTTACGAGACCGGGTTGCTGCGCCCTACGACAAAATCCAGAGGTCTCTCCCTGGGCGACCGGGCGTGTCTCGCACTGGGAAATCGCCTCGAACTACCGGTGCTGACCACGGATCGGGCCTGGGAAAGGCTCGATGTAAGAGCGGAGATAAGACTGGTACGCTCGTGACGCTACACTATGGTTGAGATAAAAGGATCGCGCATATCGAAGGAGCGGGCATCTACCCCGCCGGGAGCGTTGCTGCTGGAGGAGTTCTTGAAGCCGCTGGGGATGACGCCGTCCGAACTGGCGGAGAGGATACGGGTGCCCTACGTGGGGGTCAACGCGTTCGTCAACGGCAAGCGGCGCATCACACCCTCGACGGCGCTGCGGCTGGCGAAGGTCTTCGGCACCAGCCCGGAGTTCTGGTTGAACGGACAACGCGCGTTGGGACTCTACCGCACGATCAACGACGAGAAGGAGATCCGGGAACTAGAGCAGATAGAGCCGAGCCCACGCTAGACTCACTCCGGCCCGGCAGCCAGCGGCATGAAGGCGCTCGTGTCCCACACCTCGTCTGCCTCGTTATTCCAGAAGTCGAAGGCGCCCTCGCTGGCCGCGAGCCAGCCCAGGGACTCCCTCTCGGCTCTCCTCGCTTCTTCGCCCACCGCCTCCTCCAAAGCCTCCTGGTCTATCGGGGAGATCACGGCCACGGGGTTTCCCCTCAGCGTGAGAATGATCCTCTCACCTTTACTGACCCGCTCGATGATCTCCCCCGTATGCTGCTTTAGCTCCCTCGCTCCAACCCGGTGCACGGACCAACCTCCCACTTTCGCACAGTGTTCACAATTGTAATACCTGATGCGTCGGTTTCCACAGCGAAGACCGGACGTCTAACCTGCGGTGGTAGATCCCGGAAGCCCTCGAACGTTTCGCGCTGTCTTTCTTCCGCCCGGTCTGTGCTTCGGCAAGCCCCGCATCCGGGGGACTCGTATCTGGGGCTCTCTGCTTCTGGACCTGCTCTCCGCCGGGCTCTCCATCGAGGAGATCCTGGAAGAGTACCCGCAGTTCTCGCGGGGGGACGTGCTGGCCTGCGTAGCCTACGGGGCCGCGTTGAGCCCGAAGCCATAGGAGATTTGGGAGCTGGGACGGATAGAACCGGTCCCGTGTTGGATCCCAACGTCCACATTATCTCCGCTTGCCTGGCTTGACCTCTCGATGTACTGAGTAATACTCTGTATTAACCAGGTTGGTGTGGAGAAGAAAGGCGTGCCAATGGGTAGAAACACCGAGATACTGAGCTTTTCGGTGCCGCCGGAGACGAAGCTGGAGTTCAAGGAGCTGGCGGAGGAGCAGGGGATGGGGGCCAGCGAGCTCTTCCGGGAGATGGTGCGGGTCTACGAAGACTACCGGGAGGAGAAGGAGTTCCGGCGGCTCCAGCGGTACGGCGCGTTGCGGTCGCAGGAGAGTTTCGGCAGCGAAGAGGAGCTTTTCGAGTCTCTGTACCTGGACCAGTAGTCGGGACCGGTGGCGAGGGAGGAGCCGGAGAAGGCGTTCAGGGTCGTCTTCGACTCGAACGTGTTGGTAGCCGCGTATAACTGGCCCGGCGGTATGGCGGACCGTGCCTACGGTTTCGCGAGGAGGGGCGTGGTCGAGCTACACACGAGCCCGTTCATACTCGGTGAGGTGGAACGCATACTCCGGGAGAAGTTCGGTTGGGAGGACGACAGAGCCGGTCGGGCCGTGGCACAGATACGCCGGGTCTCCGGCGGCGTCCACGAACCGGCAGAGGAGGTAGAGGTGATCGAGGACGACCCGACGGACAACCGGGTTCTCGAATGCGCCCTGGCAGCCGGCGCGGAGTTTCTCGTGACCGGCGATAAAAAGCACCTGCTGCCGCTGGGTTCTTTTCGAGGCGTGTACGTCGTCGGGCTGAGGGACTTCGTTGCTACGCTGGCCGAACGGTATCGAAAACCATAGTGTCTGCGAACATCCACAGCGAGGTTCGGCGAAGGTCTTCGGCGTGAGCCCGGAGTAGAGGGGATCCCGGAGCCGGAGCGGGGATAGAGCCGGTCCCGCGCTAGAGGACGTACCTGCCCTGGCGGGTGAGGCCTTCCCCTGCTACTTCGTGGGCCGGACGACGATGGCCGTGCGGCGGAAGCCGGTGATCTCGACCTCCGTGCCGGGCTCTATGGGGGCCATCTGCGGCTCTTCGGGGAGCGCGGTCCACAGCTCGCCGTGGACGAAGACCAGGCCGCCGTCCTTGCCGACGGGACGCCGGACCGTGCCGACCTCCCCGACCATGCCCTCCCGGCCCGTGCTCACCCGCGCCCGGCTGCTCTTGATGGCCGCGAAGGTGAACCCGATCGCCAGCAGCCCCAGCAGCACGCCGGGCACTATGACGTACCAGCGCGAGAACCCGAACCGCTCCTGGAAGGTCAGGTTCTGGGCCACGAGGGTGGCGCCGGCGGTGTTCAGCGTGATCCCCTTGGGCTCCACCGTGATGCCGTCGGCCGCTTCCAGCAGGGCTTCCACGTTCGGCTCCACGTACTCTATAACCCCGATCTCCAGGGCCTCCTGGGCCCCGATGGCCGCCGCCTCGCGGACGGCATCCTCGGCCCACTCGACGTTCCGGTCGTGGGTCTCGGCGAGGCTGGTTATGAGGGCCACGGCGTCGTTGCGGGCCTTCTCGCCCAGGTCGCCGGGGATGTCCCCGCCGAAGAAGGTCACCGGGGTGGCCGCCCCGGTGCGGGTGTCCGGGGCCATCGCCGCCACGTCGCTGCCCATCAGGATGAAAGTGCCGGCGCTCGCGGCCTGAGACCCGCGGGGCGTCACGTAGACGAAGATCGGGGTCTGCTCCGCGTCGCCCATCAGCCCGACGATGTCCTGGGTGTGGTCGAGCCGCCCGCCCGCCGTGCTCAGCTCTATGACGACGGCCTCGGCCTCCTCCTCGGCGGCCCGGGAGATCACGCGCTCCAGGTAGCTCACGGTCCCCGCCGTCAGCTCGTCGTTGCGCCCGGTCGTCTGGGAGACGTCGGCCACGAATACCTCGGGCGTCGCCTCGTCCGCGCCGTTCTGTCCCAGCGGGCCGCACGCCGCCAGAAAGGCCGCCAGGACCACCGCGCCGAGCGCCGCCAGCAGGGTCAGATAACGTCTCATGCCAGCCTGATTCTACTACCCGTCCGGGAGGTGGAAGTCAGCGCTGCCACAGGGCGGTTTTCCGGGGTGTCCGGGGCTAGAGCCGGTCGAGGGCCTGTTCGAGGTCCGAGACGATGTCTTCCGGGTGCTCGATGCCGCAGGAGAGCCGCACCAGGTTCTCCTTGACCCCGAGCCGCTCCCGGCGGGAGGGGGAGAGCTCGCGGTGGGAGCTGGTGGCGGGGTGTATCGCCAGGGTGTACACGTCGCCCAGGCTCGGGGCCCGGACGCAGAGCTCGAGGGCGTTCAGGAAGCGGAACGCCGTCTCGCGGTCCCCGTCCGCCAGCTCGAAGGCGACGAGACCCCCGGTGTCCGCCAGCACGCGGCGGGCGGTCCCGGCGTCCGGGTGGTCCGCGAGGGAGGGGTGGTGGACCTTCGCGACCTTCGGGTGGGCGGAGAGCCGGGCGGCGACGGCGCGGGCGTTCTCGCACTGGCGTTCCATCCGGAGCGGCAGCGTCTTCAGGCCGCGCAGGGCGAGCCAGGCCTCGAAAGGTCCCAGCACGCCGCCGACCAGCTTGCGGACCTGCTCGGCGGCCCCGTCGTAGGGCGGGTTCGCGACGACCACCCCGGCGGTCAGGTCGCCGTGGCCCGAGAGGTACTTCGTCGCGCTGTGGACCACGATGTCCGCGCCCAGCTCCAGCGGGCGTTGCAGAAACGGCGTGCCGAAGGTGTTGTCCACGATCAGGGTGGAGCCGGCGGCGCGCGTGATCTCCGCGATGCGCGGCACGTCGGCCACCCGCAAAAGGGGGTTGGAGATCGTCTCGATCACGACCGCCCGGGGGTTCGTCTTTTTTATCTTCGCCTCCAGCGCGTCCGGGTCGCACCCGTCGAAAAAGCGGACCTCCACGCCGGAGGCCCCGAAGACCTGGACCAGCAGCGTCGCCGTGGAGCCGTAGAGCTGCTCGGCGGCCAGCACCGTGCACTCGCCGCCGCACTCCGCCGCCGAGAGCGCCGCGTGCATGGCGGCCATCCCGGAGGCGAACGCGAAGGCCCGGCCCGGGCTCTCCGCGGAGCCCTCCAGGGCCTCCAAAGCCTCCTCGAAGGCGACGACCGTGGGGTTGTCGTAGCGGGCGTAGCTGTAGCCCGCCTCCTCGCCGCCCAGCACCCGGTCCGTGGTCTCCAGGTCCTCGTGGGAGAAAGTCGTCGAGGCGTAGACGGGCGTGGAGATCGGGTAGTACGCCCCGTTGGGCTCCCGGCCGGCGCCGGGGCGGCGCTCGCCGGAGTGGACGGCGCGGGTCTCGAAGCGGCGGGAACCCTCTATAGATCGCTGCTGTGTGCGGTGCTGTTCCATCCGCCTATACTAACCCACGAGGGCAAACGTTTAACGGGAGGTGGACCCGTGGAGGGTTTCGAGAACAGGATCGAGTACTTCGAGCGGCTGGTGGCGGACAACCCGGACAACCCCACGGGGCTGCTGGCGCTCGCCAACGAGTACGGCAAGGCCGAACGCTACGACGACGAGGCGGCGGCCCTGGAGCGTTACGTGGCCACCCACGAGGACGAGGGCAACGCCTACGGTCGGCTGGGGAGCGTGCTCGACCGGCTCGGGCGCCGGGACGAGGCGCGGACCGCCTACGAGCGGGGTATCCGGCAGGCCGAGAAGCACGGCCACAGCGGCATGGCGGAAGACTTGCGGGGGGCGCTCGCTGAGCTCGGCGGACACGTCTAGAAGCCGGGGTTTTCGGGTAGAGAACGAAGGGTGGATGTGGGGTATGATTAAGAAGATAGCGATGTCGAAAATTTCCTGCAAAAAAGCATTGCGGGGAGACGCCGGAGGTCTGGCCGACGTCTCCCGTTCCCATTTTTGGATTGGCTGTAAACCAGAAGACCGCAACGTGAGGGTGTGATCCGCATGAAGAGTACAGAGACCCGGTTTTATGGTCCGAACCTCGGGTACGTGCTGGAGCTCTACGAAAAGTACCGCGAGGACCCGGACTCCGTGGACGAGTCGGCGCGGCGCTTTTTCGAGACCTGGAGCCCGCCGAGGATCGAGAAGAACGGCGGGGCCAACGGGCGCGCGTCCGGCGCGGTAGCCGAGGCCGGCGTCGAGGTGGACAAGGTGGTGGGCGCGGCCAAGTTCGTCCGGTCCGTGAGGGACTTCGGCCACATGGCGGCCCAGCTCGACCCGCTCGGGACCGAACCGCCCGGAGACCCGACCCTGGACCCGGACTTTCACGGCATCAGCGAGGAAGACCTGGAGCAGATGCCCTCCAGCGTGATCGGGGGTCCGCTGGGAGAGCGTACCTCGACCGCCAAGGAAGCGGTGGACGAGCTGCGGCGCATCTACTGCAGCACGACCGGCTACGACTTCGGCCACATCAACAAGCCGGAGGAGCGGTTCTGGCTGCGGGACGCCGTTGAGTCCGAGGAGTTCGGGAACCAACTGGAGGGCGAGGCCGCCAGGCGGCTCCTGCGGCGTCTCACGCGGGTTGACACCTTCGAGAAGTTCCTGCACAAAACGTTCCTGGGGCAGAAGCGGTTCTCGGTCGAGGGCAACGACATGGTCGTGCCGATGCTCAACCGCCTGATCCGGCGGGCCGCCAACGACGAGGTGCCGGAGGTCGTCATGGGCATGGCCCACCGGGGCCGGCTGAACGTGCTGGCCCACGTCCTCCAGAAGCCCTACGCGAAGATCTTCAACGAGTTCCAGCAGCCGGACCGGGGCGAGCAGCCGTCGGTCTCCGAGAGCGGCGGCGGCGGATGGGTCGGGGACGTCAAGTACCACCTCGGCCAGCGGGAGTTCTATCTCGAAGAGGGCGAGGAGGACTGGCGGGTCCTGATCAACCTGGCCCCGAACCCGAGCCACCTGGAGCACGTCAACCCGGTCGCGGAGGGCATGACCCGCGCCGCCCAGGAGAAGCGGGAGGAGCCGGGCGAGCCGCGCCTCGACACCAGCGCCTCGTTCACGATCCTGCTGCACGGGGACGCGGCGTTCCCCGGCGAGGGCGTGGCGGCCGAGACGCTCAACCTCTCGCGCCTGCGCGGCTACACCACCGGCGGCACGCTCCACATCATCACCAACAACCAGCTCGGCTTCACGACCGAGAAGCACGAGGCCCGCTCCACGCAGTACGCCAGCGACCTGGCCAAGGGCTTCGAGATCCCGGTCGTCCACGTCAACGCCGACGACCCGGAGGCATGCCTGGCGGTGGTGAACATGGCCTACGCCTACCGCAAGAAGTTCAAGAAAGACTTCATGATAGACCTCGTCGGCTACCGGCGGTACGGCCACAACGAGGGCGACGAGCCCGCCTACACCCAGCCCACGATGTACGAGACGATCCGGGAGCACCCGTCGGTGCGCGAGATCTGGGCCGCCAGGCTCCAGGAGCGGGGCGTTTTAGAGGAGGGCGAGGCCGAGAAGATGGTCGAGGAGATCCAGGCCAAGATGGAGGACCTCCACAAGAACCCCCCGGAGACCGAGGAGGAAGAGGACGAAGAAGGCGGCCAGTCTTACACGCCGCTCGCCGGGATACCGGACACCGCGGTCCCGGCCGACCGGATCGAGGCGGTCAACGCGGCGCTCCTGGAGCGGCCCGAGGGCTTCTCGCCGAACAACAAGCTGGAGCGCCTGTTCCAGAAAAACCGGGGCGACCTCGAACGTATCGACTGGGCCCACGCCGAGACGCTGGCCTTCGCCACGCTCCTGGAAGACGGCGTGCCGATCCGGCTCACGGGCCAGGATAGCGAGCGGGGGACTTTCTCCCAGCGGCACGCCGCGCTCTACAACGCGGAGACCGGCGAGAAGTACGTGCCGCTGCACGCGATGCCCCAGGCCAACGCCTCGTTCGCCGTCTACAACAGCCCGCTCTCGGAGATCGCCGCGATAGGCTTCGAGTACGGTTACTCGGTGAACGCGCGCAGCGTTCTCACCCTCTGGGAGGCCCAGTACGGCGACTTCGCCAACGTCGGGCAGCCCATGATCGACCAGTTCATCGTCAGCGGGCAGGCGAAGTGGCGCCAGATCTCCGGCCTCGTCCTGCTGCTGCCGCACGGCTACGAGGGCCAGGGGCCGGAGCACTCTAGCGCCCGGCTGGAGCGTTTCCTACAGCTCGCGGCGCAGGAGAACATCCGGGTCGCCAACCTGACCACCTCGGCCCAGTACTTCCACCTGCTCCGCGCCCAGGCTGTCCTGGAGGACCACAAGCGGCCCCTGGTCATCATGACCCCCAAGAGCCTGCTGCGGAACCCGATGTCCGCCTCGAAGCTCGAAGACCTGGCCGAGGGCCGGTTCAAGCCCGTGCTGGACGACGCAGAGGCCCGCCAGCGGGCGGAGTCCGTCGAGCGGCTCATCCTGTGTTCCGGTAAGATCTACACGGAGCTCGCCGGGAGCGAGTACCGGGAGGAGGCCGTGGACACCGCGCTGGTCCGCATAGAGTTGCTCTACCCCTTCCCCGAGGACGAGGTAGAAGAGGTGATCGAGGGTTACCCCAACCTGCGGGAGATACTGTGGGTCCAGGAGGAGCCGCAGAACATGGGGGCCTGGACCTTCGCCGAGCCGCGCCTCCGGGAGATCACCGGCGGGACGTGGGATGGGATGCCCATAACCTACATCGGCAAGCCGGCCCGGCCCAGCCCGGCCCAGGGCTCGGCCCGCTTCCACAAGGAGGAGCACGCCCAGATCGTGCGGCGGGCCTTCGAGAACGTCAGCGACGACGGCGGCGAGGCGGGCCGGGAGGTCGCCAGCGCGACCCGGTCCCAGGCCCCTGCCCAGAGCGAGTGAGAGGCCAGTCATAGAGACTAGAGAGGAAGGGTGAGCAGGTGGCGGTTGAGATACACGTCCCGGAGCTGGGAGAGTCGGTCACCGACGCGACCGTCGGCAAGTGGCTGAAAGGTGAGGGGGAGCAGGTCTCGGCCGGCGACCCCCTCGTCGAGCTGGAGACCGACAAGATCAACTTCGAGGTCGAGGCCGAGGAGGACGGCGTCCTGGAGTCCATCGCCAGGGGCGAGGGCGAGACCGTGAACGTGGGAGACGTGATCGGCACTATCGGGGCGGGTGACGGCCAGCCGGCGCAGGAGGAGGAGCAGGAAGAGGAGGCCGAAGAAGAGGCCGAAGCCGGGGCGGAGGAAGAGGCGGAGGCGGAAGCCGGGGCCGAAGAGGACTCGGAGGAGGCCAACGGCCACCGGGAGGATGGCGAGGTGCGGGCTTCGCCGTCGGTGCGCAAGCTGGCCCAGGAGTACGACATAGAGTTGGCCGAGGTCTCCGGAAGCGGCTCCGGTGGACGCGTGACCCGCGAGGACGTGGAGCGCCTGATCCGGGAGCAGTACCGTCAGGCGCCCGCCGAGGAGGGCGAGGAGAAGCAGGCCGACGGCCAGCAGCAGACCCGGCAGGCGGCCCCGCAACCTTCCGAGGACGGCCGGGCCGACCTCGAAGAGCGGGTCCGGCTTTCCCGGCGGCGCCAGACCATCGCCAAGCGGCTCGTAGAGGCCCAGCAGACGGCGGCGATGCTCACCACCTTCAACGAGGTGGACATGACCGCTGTTATGGAGCTCAGGAACCGCCGCAAGGACGCGTTCCTGGAGCGCAACGAGGTCAAGCTCGGCTTTATGAGCTTCTTTACCAAGGCCTCCATCGGCGCGCTCAAGGCGTTCCCCAAGATCAACGCCGAGCTGCAGGAAGACGAACTGGTGCTCAAGCGCTACTACGACATCGGTGTGGCGGTCAACACCGATGAGGGGCTCGTGGTGCCGGTGGTGCGCGGCGCGGACTCCAAAAGCTTCGCCGAGATCGAGGGCTCGATAGCCGAGCTCGCCAAAAAAGCCCGCGACGGCAAGCTGGCCCTCGAGGACCTGACCGGCGGCACGTTCACCATCACCAACGGCGGCATCTACGGCTCGCTCAACTCGACCCCCATCCTCAACACCCCGCAGGTGGCGATCCTGGGGATGCATAAGATCCAGCAGCGCCCGATGGTGGTGGACGGAGAGATCCAGGTTCGGCCCATGATGTACCTGGCCCTCTCCTACGACCACCGCATCGTAGACGGCGCCGACGCCGTGAGCTTCCTCGTCCGCATCAAAGAGCTGATCGAAGACCCGGAGACGCTCCTGCTGGAAGGGTAGGGGCGGGGTACGCGCCGGGCGAGAGAAAGGGAGGTCCGCCGCGAGGCGAGTCCTCCCTTGATGTTCGGGGTGGAAAGCCGCAAGGAGGAGTTGCTATGGATCTTCGTTCGGTACAGAAGCCGCTAAAGGAGAAGTACCGCAGTGAGCCGGGCTCCTCGCGCATAACGCTCCGCGCGAGGGCGAGCGAGGAGGACACCCCCATCTCCTGCTCCGTGGACATCGGGCGCGCCGTCTACCAGGCGGAGGCCCACGCGGGCGTCGGGGGGACCGGCGGCGGCGCCTGCTCCGGGGACCTCCTGCTGGGGGCGCTCGCGGCCTGCGCCCAGGTCACGTGCCAGATGGTCGCCGGGGCAATGGGAATAGAAACCGAGCGCATCGAGGTCGAGGTCGAGGGAGACCTGGACCTGGCGGGGACCCTGGGCGTCTCGAAGGACGTACCCGTGGGCTTTGAGCGCATCCGCACCCGGTTCCATGTTGCGGCACCGGAGGCGACGGAGGAGCAGCTCGACGGCCTACGGCGCAAGACCGAGCAGTACTGCGTCGTTCTGCAGACACTATCCCGGCCGCCGGAGCTGGTTACCGAGTGGGTCTAGCGCAGCGCCGCTCTCGGAAAGCAGGGCGGGTGAGCGGTAACGGCCTTGCGGGGCGGCTGCTCGCTGGCGACCGGCGGGCGCTGGCGCGCGTTATCTCCAAGATCGAGCGCGAAGACCCCGAGGTCCACGAGATCGTGCGCGAGATCTACCCGCATACGGGCAGCGCAATGAGCCTGGGCTTTACCGGGCCGCCGGGGGTGGGGAAGAGCTCCGTGATCTCGCACCTCATCCAGCTCTACCGCGCCGAAGACAGGCGGGTTGGCGTGGTCTCGGTGGACCCTTCGAGCCCGTTCTCCAAGGGTGCGATCCTGGGCGACCGCATCCGGCTCTCGGACCACTTTCTGGACTCGGGGGTGTTTATCCGGTCGATGGGGAGCCGGGGGCACCTGGGGGGGCTGGCGGCGGGATCGCGGCTGGCGGCCCTGGCGATGGATGCTTCCGGGTGCGACGTGGTGATCTACGAGACGGTCGGGGTGGGGCAGGGAGAGGTGGAGGTCGCCTCGGCGGCGGACGTGGTGGTCCTGTGCCTGCAGCCCGGGGCGGGCGACGCGGTGCAGGCGCTCAAGGCGGGCGTCATGGAGGTGGCGGACGTCTTCTGCATCAACAAGGCCGACCACCCCCAGGCGAAGGGGGCGGCGAGCGAGGTCCGCTCCATCCTGGAGATCGGGCACGAGCTCGACCCCGAGGCCCCCATCCCGCCCATCATTATGACCCGCGGCGACACGGGCGAGGGAGTGGGGGAGCTGAGGGAGGTCGTCCGGGAGCACCGGAAGGAGATGGAGGCGGGTGGACGCCTGGAGGCCCGCCGGCGGGCCTCGCTGCGGGAGTTCGTGGTCTCCTGGGCCACGGACCGGCTGGAGAAGGAGCTGCACCGGCGCCTCGGCCGGGACGACCCGGAGATTATGGAGAAAGTCTACCGCCGGGAGCTGGACCCGATCTCCGCCGCCGAGAAGATCTTCCGGGACGTCTAGGGGTGGCGCAGGATCCGGCCCCGTCGCGGATCGTCAGCCTGGTGCCGAGCCTGACGGAGGCGCTGTTCGCCTTCGGGGTGGGCGAGAGGGTCGTGGGCCGCACCCGCTACTGCCGCTGGCCGCCCGGGGCCGTGGGCCGCGTGCCGAAGGTCGGTGGTACGAAGAAGGTGGACGTGGAACGTATCCTCGCGCTGGAGCCGGACCTGGTGGTCGCCGTCCGGGAGGAGAACAGCCGGAAGGACGTAGAGGAGATCGCGGCCACCGGTGTCCCGGTGCTGCTCGGGGCGCCGGAGACCGTGGCCGGGGCCATAGATTTCCTCGGAGAGCTGGCGGAGAAGACCCGGGCGTCGGAAGCGGGAGTTTTTCTGGAAGCCGCAGACCGGGCCTGCCGAACCGTCCGGAAGCGTGCCGGCACCGCCCGGCGGGTCTTCGTCCCAATCTGGAAAAACCCGTACATGACCGTCGGCTCGGACACCTACGTCCACGATCTCCTGAGGGTTTGCGGCGGGGAGAACGTCTTCGGCCACCGGGCACGCTACCCCGAAGTAACGCTGGAGGAGATAGAGGCGGCGCGGCCCGAGGTGATACTGCTCCCGGACGAGCCCTACCCGTTCTCCGCCGAAGACCTGGCGGAGATCTACGCGCTGGACGTGC
Organism: Actinomycetota bacterium; assembly: GCA_004563715.1. Lineage (GTDB taxonomy): Bacteria > Actinomycetota > Rubrobacteria > Rubrobacterales > Rubrobacteraceae > SIRX01. The sequence continues at coordinate 37,164 of SIRX01000160.1, forward strand.
CCGCCGTCCGGGAGAACAGCGTTCACCTGGCAGACGGCAAGCTCCTCACCTGGTACGGTCCGCGCATGGCTGGCAGCCTCGTCCAGCTCTCGGCGTTGCTAAAGAACCCGCTATAACACTGCCCGGAACACCTGGCCACCGTTGGTTTTCGACGAGGCGCGGCGGGCCCTGCGGGTCGACGACGGGTGTTTCATGCCACTGGCCAAGACGTCGGCCAAACGCTAGCAACACATCGATTGGGCGTTCCGGCTGGGGTGCGAACTGCCTCCGGTCTCGCTATACAAGCTCGGCGAAGCCTACTACGTAAAGGACGTCCACAACCGCGTGAGCGTGGCCTGCTTCCGCAACGCCGGGCGGATCGACGTCGAAGCAACCGAGTTCAGGACGAGTTGTGTTTCCGCCCCCGCCGCAACTCGGCCTGCCAGGACTTCTACGTCCAGAACACCCTGGGTATCTTCGACCGGTCGAACTCTTCTATCCGCTCCCGTCCGAGCATCTCCAACTCTTCGAGGACCGTCCGGCTCTCGCTCACGAGGCGGGCGACGTCTATACCCAGCGTCTCCGGCTCGAACTCTTCCAGGCGCGCGATACCATTTCGCAGGACCCCGGTTGCCCCGCGCCAGTTGCCGTTCTGCAGGTGGTAGAAACCCACCCCGACCTGGAGTATGCCCTGGTAGAGAAAGCGTACCCGGCGCGGCTCCTGTATCCAGGCCTCTTCGAGGTACTCGTGGCACTCGAAAAACTCGCCCCGGTTGAACTCCTCTATACCTTGCAAGACGAGCTCGGGAACTTCTTCCTTCACCGGGCGGCGAGCCCTGTACCGGTGGGCTCGCTAGCCGCAGCCGCAGGCCCCGCCGCAACAGCCGCCCCCGCCACCGCCGCCCGCGATGCGAGCATCCATCATGGGGTTGGAGGACATTGCGGAGGCTCCGGGAGTTATGGAGGCGAAGTTGGAGATAACGCGCCGCGATTCCAGGGAGCCGCACTCCGGACACTCCGCAGGCTCGTCGGCGGCGTTCATCGGACGCATCAGGTCGAAACGCTCCTCACACCCGGCGCACTTGTATTCGTAGAGGGCCATATGTCCCACCTCTCGGGTCGTAGCTATACGGTAAGAAATTGTACCGCTTCTTGTTTCGGCCGTGCGTTGAATAACTTCCCGGCGGCGCGTAAACTCAACCGCGAAGTTTACGGGGCCGTAGCTCAGTCGGGAGAGCGCCGCCTTTGCACGGCGGAGGTCAGGGGTTCGAATCCCCTCGGCTCCACTCCTAAAATATATCAATTTGCAGGTAAAAACCAAAATACTATGCGGGCGTCCTTGTGCTGCTGGCCAGATTTTGACACCAACCTGACACCAACGCAGCCCGGGCGCTGTATTTACACGAGCGGCGTGATCTTAGAATTTGGGGTACCGGCAGCGTCTGGCGGTTACTGACACTTGGGGCAGGGAGTAGCGATTCATGCTGACAGGCGACATGCTCAAGGTTTTTCGAGACCTCGCAACTCACGCGCGAAGCCTGGAGTTGCAGGGTGACGCACTTATCGGGCCCTATGCGGCAGCGCCTGACCGCCGCCCGGTGAGCGCAGAAGCGCCGGGAATTCCGGCCCTAAGCGCGTCCTTGTTCACCTATTCGGCAGTCATAGGCGGCAGGCGGGACGCCGAGAATCAAGTCTACGAAAGCGCCGCCTCCATCGCCTTTGCGGTCCGATCCCCCATACTGGGCAGCACGTGAGAATAGGTGTCTAGCGTGATTGCTATGGTCGCGTGGCCCAATAGCTCCTGGACGAACTTCGGGTGTACGCCCTCCAGGAAGAGCAGCGTGGCGGCGGTGTGGCGGAGGTCATGAAAGCGAACCTGGGGTAGACCAGCCTTCTCTAGCAGCGCGGGCTCGACACCTCGCGCTTTACCTTCGCCTACGTGGCGAACTACGCCGGCGAGGCTGAGATCCTACGGGCGGCGCTGGAGCGCATCCAGGGAGCGGCCGGGCGGCTCATAGAGGCGGTGGAGGACCCTATGGAAGGCAGGCGGTCTTGATGGCCGCCCGGAAAGTTACCGAGAGGCGGGCCGCACGCGCGGCCCGCCAACTCCTCTACCATCGCCGTGGATCTCCCGCGAAACGGTGGAGAATGAGGCTACGTTGGAGGGCTGCCTGATCGGCAGCGGAGAGGCTAGGGCCGTGCTACTGTCTGGCTGCGTCCTGGAACGCGCTGGCACGAAGAGCCCCGTGGAGGATTGGATGTTGTCGTCCGTCCCGAGCTTCGCTACGGGCCCCCGGGGCTCTTGCAGGCCTTCGAGCGCCCGGGGACGAGGTGATATCCGGCATCCTATGTCGGACCGCGAGCATTACGCCAGCGGCTTCGACACCCCTGCTTTCCCTTGCCGATCCACAATGAACTTTTATCGAGGAGCGTCGAATGCTCCATACGATATAGATAAATGACCGTCGAGAGTCTTGGTGAAGCGTGATTGGTTTGAAGACAGATCAATGCGTATACTGACAGACTCCGCAAGCTTTAGAGGGAACGTAGAGGGAAAGACGTGGACGTATTCCAGTTACGCAATCGCCTCGTCGAGGATTACGGATCCTACGTAGGTAGCTTTATCCGGATAAAGGACGCCCGCGTTGAGGATGAGGTCCGCCGGAGCCTTGACGACGGCTTGCTCTGGCCCGAGCCCCTCATACAGCTCAACCCCTCCTTTGAGGCCGGAGATCGGATCGACGAACTGGTTGGTGAGGGAGTGCTTCACGAGGAATGTGAGCGCATCTTCCGCGCCGGCAAGCACTCTACCAATCCCGGAGTTACCCTCCGGCTCCACCGCCACCAGTCCGAGGCCGTCCGCACCGCCCGCGCCGGCCACAACTACGTCCTCACTACCGGCACGGGCTCCGGCAAGAGCCTCACGTACATCATCCCCATCGTGGACCACGTCCTCCGGCGCGGCCCCGGCAAAGGCATCCAGGCGATCGTCGTCTACCCGATGAACGCTCTCGCCAACAGCCAGCACGGCGAGCTTGAGAAGTTCCTCAACGACGGATACCCGGACGGCAAGGGACCGGTCACCTTCGCCCGCTACACGGGACAAGAGTCCGAGGAGGAGCGGCAAAGAATAAAAGCCAACCCCCCGGACATCCTGCTCACCAACTACGTGATGCTGGAGCTTATCCTGACACGTTACGATGAGCGTCCGCTCGTCCGGCAGGCTCAGGACTTGGGCTTTCTGGTCTTCGACGAGCTGCACACCTACCGTGGGCGGCAGGGAGCCGACGTCGCCTTCCTGATCCGGCGCACGAAGGAGTTGCTCGCCGCGCACAACCTTCGGTGTGTCGGCACCTCCGCCACCCTCGCCGGCAGCGGCACCCACAACGAGCAGCGGGCGGAGATCTCCCGCGTCGCGACCCGGCTCTTTGGCGCCGAGGTCCGGTCCGAGAACGTCATCGGCGAGACCCTTCGCCGCGCCACCCCGGACGAGGACCTGGAAGATCCCTCCTTCGTCTCCGGGCTGACCGCCCGCGTCCGGGACGGGGAGCGCAGGCCACCCACGGACTACGAGGGCTTCGTGCGCGACCCGCTCTCTGTCTGGATCGAGAGCACCTTCGGCGTGACCACGGAGGAGGAGACCGGCCGCCTGATCCGAACTACGCCGCGTAGTGTATCGGGACAGGATGGAGCCGCTAAAACGCTCGCCGCGCTCACCGGGCTCCCCGAGGAGCGCTGCGCGCAGGCCGTAGAGGAGGGGCTCCTCGCCGGCTACTCTTGCGCTCCGGATCCGGACACCGGCCGTCCGCCCTTCGCCTTCCGCCTCCACCAGTTCATCAGCCGTGGCGACACCGTGTACACCTCGCTCGAAGCCGAGGAAGATCGGTACATTACCGTGACGGGCCAACAGTACGTCCCCGGCGACCGAGGCCGCGTCCTGATGCCGCTCGCGTTCTGCCGCGAGTGCGGCCAGGAATATTACCCGGTGCGAGCCTTCCCGGATAACACCGCTAGTACCCTGGAGTTCCGTCCCCGCCCCCTCTCGGACGTCCACGATGATGGCGAGAGTGAGGCCGGGTTCCTCTTCTTCAGCACCACCGAGCCCTGGCCGAGCGAGTCCGAGGAGGATTTCTGGAACAGGCTCCCGAACGACTGGCAGGAGGAGCACCGCGGATATCCCCGCGTCCGCAAGGACCGGCGCAAGGACCTGCCCCGTCCCGTCTCCGTCGAGACCTGCGGCCGAGAGACCAGCGGAGAAGACGGCCTCGAAGGCCACTACTTCCCGGCGCCCTTCAGGTTCTGCCTCTCGTGCGGCATCTCCTACTCCGCGAACCTACGTTCGGACTTCACGAAGCTGGCCTCCCTGGGCTCCGAGGGCCGCAGCACCGCCACCACGATCTTGAGCCTCTCCGCCATAAGCGGCCTCAAGGAGGCGGAAGACCTGCCGGAGAGGGCCCGCAAGATCCTCTCCTTCACCGACAACCGTCAGGACGCCTCCCTCCAGGCCGGCCACTTCAACGATTTCGTGGAGATCGGGCTGCTCCGCTCCGCCCTCTACCGCGCCACTCTTACGGGCGGGGAAGAGGGACTCGCGCACGACGAGCTGACGCAGCGGGTCTTCGGCGCCCTGGACCTCCCGCTGGAGCGGTACGCGAGCAACCCTTCCGCCCGCTTCAGGCAGCTCTCCGAGACCCGGGCCGCCCTGCGGGACGTGCTCGGCCACCGCCTCTACCGGGACCTGGAGCGGGGCTGGCGGGTAACCTCCCCGAACCTGGAGCAGTGCGGCCTCTTGAAGATCTCCTACGATTCCCTCGACGAGCTCTGCGCCGCCGAGGACGTCTGGCAGGAGAAGCACCCGGCGCTCGTCGGCGCCAGCCCTCAAACCCGCGCGAAGATCGCCACGGTCCTCCTCGACGACATGCGCCGCCGGCTCGCCATAAAGGTGGACTACCTGGACTACGACTACCAGGAGCGCATCCGGCGCCGCAGCAACCAGAACCTCATACCGCCCTGGGCCGTGGACGAGAACGAGGAGATGAAGTACGCCGCCATCCTCTTCCCCCGCTCGCAGCGTCCCCGCGATCCCCGCGACAACGCCTACCTCTCCGCCCGCGGCGGCTTCGGCCAGTACCTCCGCCGCTCCTCCACGTTCGAGGACTATGGAGAGAAGCCCAACCTGGAGGAGACGGAAGAGATCATCCGCGGCCTCCTCGACGGCCTCACCGAGGCCGGCATCGTCGAGGTCGTCGCCGAACCTGGCGGAGCCGGGGAGGAAGACGTACCCGGCTACCAGGTCCAGGCCTCCGCCATGCGCTGGCTAGCCGGCGACGGCACCGAGCCCTTCCACGATCCCATCCGCACCCCCGACCGCTCCGCCTCTGGCGGGAGCACCAACCCGTTCTTCGTCGGGTTTTACTCGGAGGCCGCCGCCGGCATGCAGGACCTCGAAGCCCGCGAGCACACCGCCCAGGTCCCCTACGAAGTGCGCGAGAACCGCGAGGAAAGCTTTCGTGAGGGACGGCTCCCCATCCTCTACTGCTCCCCGACGATGGAGCTCGGCGTGGACATCTCCGAGCTGAACGCCGTTAGCCTCCGCAACGTCCCGCCGACTCCCGCCAACTACGCCCAGCGTAGCGGCCGGGCGGGCAGGAGCGGGCAGCCGGCCCTCGTCTTCGCCTACTGCTCCATCGGCAGTTCCCACGACCAGTACTTCTTCAAGCGCCCCGAGCGGATGGTCGCCGGCGCCGTCAGCCCTCCGCGCCTCGACCTCGCCAACGAGGATCTCGTCCGCGCCCACGTGCAGGCCATCTGGCTCACCGAGACCGGCCAGAGCCTCGGCCGCTCCCTCAAAGATGTACTCGACGTGGAAGGAGAGGAGCCGAGCCTGGAGCTCAGGGACTGGGTCCACCAGAGCTTCGCTGACAAGGCTGCGAAACGCCGCGCCCACCAGCGGGCCGGCCGCGTCCTCGAAAGCGTCGAGGAGGAACTGCGCGACGTTCCCTGGTATACGGAGGGCTGGCTCGATGGGGTGCTAGATGGTGTGGAGCGTGCCTTCAACGGCGCCTGCAACCGCTGGCGCACCCTCTACCGGGCGGCGCTCGCCCAGGCCGAGGTGCAGAACAAGATCGTCCGTGACGCCTCTCGCTCCCAGAGGGACAAGGAGCAGGCCGCCCGCCTGCGCCGCGAGGCCGAGGCCCAGCTAAACCTCCTCATCTCTGAGGCCGAAGGCGTCTCTTTCTCGGACTTCTACAGCTACCGCTACTTCGCCAGCGAGGGGTTTCTGCCCGGCTACAGCTTCCCGCGGCTTCCGATAAGCGCCTTTATCCCAGGCTCCGGCCGCCGCCACGACCGCGAGGAGTTCTTCTCCCGCCCGCGCTTCCTGGCCGTCTCCGAGTTCGGCCCGCGGGCATCGATCTACCACGAGGGCGCCCGCTACCTCATAAACCGCGTCATTCTGGAGCGCGACGAGCAGGAGCTACTCACCACCCGCGCCAAGCAATGCGAACACTGCGGCTACTTCCACCCGATACCCGGCTCCGATGACGGCCCCGACCTCTGCGAGAGCTGCGGCGCCGCCCTCGGAGCCCAGCTAAGGCAACTCTTCCGCCTCCAGAACGTCTCTACCGTCCGCCGCGACCGCATCAACTCCGACGAGGAGGAGCGCCAGCGCCTCGGCTACGAACTGCGCACCGGCGTCCGCTTCGCCGGCCTGGACGGCGACCTCTCCGCCCGCGACGCCACGATACGGAGCGGCGGCCAGACGCTCGCCACCATCACCTACGGCAACGCCGCCACCCTCTGGCGGATAAACCTCGGCTGGACCCGACGCAAGAACAAGGACCAATATGGCTTCGTCCTCGACACCGAGCGTGGCTTCTGGGCCCGGACCGAGCAGGAGACCACCGGCGACTCGGAGGACCCGCTCTCCGCCAGCACTAGCCGGGTCATACCCTACGTCGAGGATACCCGCAACTGCCTGCTCCTCCACCTGGACGAGACTCACCCAGAGGAGGTGCTCGCCTCCCTCCAGGCCGCCCTCAAGAGCGCCATCCAAGTCGTCTACCAGCTGGAGGACAACGAGCTCGCCGCCGAGCCCCTGCCCTCGCGCTACGACCGGCGTCTGATCCTCCTCTACGAGTCCGCCGAGGGCGGCGCCGGCGTCCTGCGCCGCCTGCTCGACGATCCCGGCTCCTTCGCCAGGGTCGCCGCCGAGGCCCTCCGCATCTGCCACTTCGACCCAGAGACCGGCGGGGACCTTCGCCGCGCTCCGCGCGCCAGGGAGGACTGCGAAGCCGCCTGCTACGACTGCCTGATGACCTACACCAACCAGATGGACCACCCCATGCTCGACCGCCAGAGCATCCACGAGCTCCTCATGCAGCTCACCAGCGCCACGGTCGAGGCAGCCCCGACCCTCGGCACCCGCTCCGAGCACCTGCAGCGGCTCGAACGACAGGTCGGTTCCAGCCTGGAACAAGAGTGGCTCGCCTTTATGAAGGACCGCGGCCACCGGCTCCCCACCCACGCCCAGCTCCTCGTAGAAGAAGCTGGCACTCGCCCCGACTTCTTCTACGACGGCGAGTTCGGCGCCGCCATCTACGTGGACGGCCCGCACCACGACTACCCCGAGCGTGCGAAGCGCGACGCCGCGACGACCGAGGCGATGGAAGACCTCGGCTACGTGGTCATCCGCTTCGGCCATGAGGACGATTGGGCAGCTATCATGGCCCGGTATCCCTACGTCTTCGGGGGCGGATCATGAACCATGTCGAGGCGCGCGATACACTACCTTAGTAAGGGATATAAAGTAAGGAGCGCAAAGTATGGAGCAGAAGGCCAGAATAACCAGCAAGGGGCAGATAACGATACCGAAGGCCGTGCGCCGGGCGCTGGGCATCAAGGAGGGAGACAGCCTGCTCTTCGAGATAGAGGGGGAGGAGGTGCGGGTGCGGGTCGCCAGAGAGCCGGTGAGCTTCGCGGACTACGCCGGTATCTGGCGCGAGGGGGAAGGGATGAGTTGGGACGAGGTGAACGACTACGTCCGCGACCTGCGGGGCCGCGGCGGCGAGGACGCGTGAGGACGGCGGTGGACACCAACGTCTTCGTCGCGCTCTTCTCCGGCGACGAGGGAACCTCGCGCGCGGCGCAGGTCGCCCTCGCGGAAGCCCGCGCCGACGGAGCGCTCGCGATCTCGCCCGCCGTCTACGCCGAGCTCGTGGCGGGCCGGGACGCCTCGTTCGTCGAGAGGTTCCTCTCGGAGAAAGACATCGAGGTGGACTGGGACCTGGATCGGGGCGTTTGGAGTGCGGCGGGCGCGCGCTACGGGGAGTACGCGCGGGCGCGGAGGAAACAGAGAGGCGATGCCGGCCCCCGGCGAATCCTCGCCGACTTCCTTATCGGGGCGCACGCCCTGCAGCGGGCCGGGGCGTTGCTCACCTCCGACACCGGCATCTACCGGACGTACTTCTCCGAACTGAAAATCCTGGCGCCGGCGGAGAGCTCCCGATGAGCTTCGCCGTAGGATCTCTCGTAAGAGCGCGTGGCAGGGAGTGGGTTGTACTGCCCGAGTCCGAGGAGGAGCTGCTGGTCCTCCGTCCCCTCGGCGGCACCGAGGAGGAGGTAACGGGCGTCTACCTGCCGCTGGAGACCGTGGAGCCCGCCACCTTCGACCTGCCGGACCCTACGAAGCGCGGAGACTATCGCTCCTCGCGCCTCCTGCGCGACGCCGTGAGGCTCGGCTTCCGCTCCAGCGCGGGTCCGTTCCGCTCGTTCGCCAAAATCGCCGTCGAGCCGAGGCCTTACCAGCTCGTCCCGCTCATCCTCGCGCTCCGGCTGGACCCGGTGCGCATCCTTATCTCAGACGACGTCGGCATCGGCAAGACGGTCGAGGCCGGCCTCATCGCCCGCGAGCTCCTGGACAGGGGAGAGGCCGAACGGCTGGCCGTCCTCTGCCCGCCGCAGCTCGCCGCCCAGTGGCAGGCCGAGCTCCGGGACAAGTTCCACATCGAGGCGGAGCAGGTCCTCCCCAGCACTGCCCGGCGCCTGGAGCGCGGCTGCCGGGTCGGGGAGTCCATCTTCGACCGCTACCCGTTCGTGATCGTCTCCACCGACTTCATCAAGTCCGACAGGAGGCGCCACGATTTCCTCCGCGCCTGCCCGGAGCTGGTCATAGTTGACGAGGCCCACACCTGCGCCGAGCCGGGCGAGGGCCGCAGCGCCCGCCACCAGCGCCACCGCCTGATCTCCGGCCTCTCAAAGGACCCGGACCGGCACCTGATCCTGGTCACCGCCACCCCGCACTCCGGCAAGGAGGGCGCCTTCCGCTCCCTGCTCTCCTTCCTGCACCCATCCTTCGCCGACCTGCCCGACGACCTCGCCGGGCCGGCGAACGAACGCCACCGCCGCCGCCTCGCCCGGCACTTCGTCCAGCGCCGCCGCGCGGACATCCGCCACTTCATGCAGGACGAGACCCCCTTCCCCGACCGCGAGGAGGCCGAGGTCTCCTACACCCTCTCGCCGAAATACCGCGGGCTCTTCGACCGCGTCCTCCGCTACGCCGGGGAGAAGGTCCGCGACAAAGAGGGCGGGGGTCTCCGCCAGCGGGTGCGCTGGTGGTCGGCGCTCGCCCTCCTGCGCTCCCTGGCCTCCAGCCCCGCCGCCGCCGCGGAGACCCTGCGCAACCGCGCTGCCCCCTCCGAGGCGGAGACCCCCGAGGAGGCCGACGAGGTCGGCCGCCGCACCGTCCTAGATCTCACGGAGGACGAGTCCCCCGCAGCGAACGACGTGGCCCCGGGCAGCGACGCCGGGGAAGAGGACGACGAGGGTCGGCGCGAACGCCGCCGCCTCCTGGAGATGGCCCGCGAGGCCGAGGCCCTCTTCGGCAGGGAGGACGCCAAGCTCCAGCAGGCCACGAAGCTCGTCTCCCAGCTCGTGGGGGACGGCTACAGGCCCATCGTCTTCTGCCGCTTCGTCCCCACCGCCGAGTACGTCGCCGCCGAGCTGAGGAAGAAGCTGAAGGGTGTCGAGGTCGCCGCCGTGACCGGCGCGCTCCCGCCCGCCGAGCGCGAGGGTAGGGTGGAGGAGCTCTCCGGCCACGAACGGCGCGTGCTCGTCGCCACCGACTGCCTCTCCGAGGGCATCAACCTCCAGGAGCACTTCGACGCCGTCTTCCACTACGATCTCTCCTGGAACCCCACGCGCCACGAGCAGCGCGAGGGGAGGGTGGACCGCTACGGTCAGCCCAAAGGCAAGGTGCGCGCCGTCACCTACTATGGCACGGACAACCAGATCGACGGCGTCGTCCTCGACGTGCTCCTCCGCAAGCACAAGGCGATCCGCAACACCCTGGGCATCTCCGTACCCGTTCCCGGCGACACCGAGGAGGTCGTCGAGGCGATCTTCGAGGGCCTCTTGCTGCGCGAGAGCTCCGGGGCGAGCGGCCAGGTCCTCCTCCCGGGCTTCGAGGAGTACCTCCGTCCCCAGAAGGAGGACCTCTTCGGCCGCTGGGACTCCGTCACCGAGCGCGAGCGGCGCTCCCGCACCATGTTCAGCCACGAGCCCGTAAAGGTGGACGAGGTCGCCGCCGAGCTCGCCGCCACCCGGCGAGCGATAGGCTCCGGTACCGACGTCGCCCGCTTCGCCCGGGAGGCCTTCGAGGCGCACGGGGCCGCCGTGAGCGTGAACGGCAACATGAGGATAGATCTCTCGGACGTCCCGCGCCCCGTGCGGGAGGCCGTGGGCCGTCCCGAAGGGGGCGCTATCAAGGCCCGATTCGAGCTGCCCGTGCGCGACGGCGAGGTCTACCTCAGCCGCACGCACCCCATTATCGAGGGCCTCGCCTCGCACGTCATGGACACCGCCCTCGACCGGCTGGGCAGCGGGGCCGGTCGCCGCTGCGGCGTCACGATCACCTCCGGCGTCGAGCGCCGTACTACCCTGCTCCTGGTCCGCTACCGCTATCACATCCTCGCCCGCCACCGGGGAAGCGCCGGGGAAGACCGGGCGCTCCTCGCCGAGGACTGCCAGCTAGCCGCCTTCGCCGGCTCTCCCCGCAGCGCCGAGTGGCTCCCCGAAGAGGAGGCCGAGGATCTCCTCTTCGCCAAGCCCGAGGCGAACGTCTCCCCGGACCGGGCGGCGCACTTCCTCACACAGGTGATCTCCGAGGGCGAAGCCCTCAAAGGTAGTCTGGGACGGGTGGCCCACGAGCGCGGACAGGAGCTCCTCGAAGCCCACCAGCGCGTCCGCCGGGTGGCGCAGAAGAGGGGCGTCCGCTACGAGGTGGACCCCAAGCTCCCGCCCGACATCCTCGGCGTCTACGTCTACCTGCCGAACAGGGGAGGGGCCGCGAGGTGAGGACCCGCGCGCGAGACACCTTCGCCACCATCACCACCGAGGGCGCCATCCTCCCGCCCGACCTGCTCGACCGCATCGCCGCCGGAGACGGGGACCTCGGCGGCCTGGATCCCGCCTCCTACCACCTGGCCGGCGAGGAGATAAACGAGGCCATAAGCCGCTCCTGGAACCGCCTCGTCGGCGTGTGGGCCGCCTTCAGGGAACGGCGCGAGCAGCTACCCGAAAGTCAGGCCGGGACGGCGGGCCTGACCCGCGAGCGGTGGCTGTTGCCGCTCTTCGACGCGCTCGGCTACGGCCGGCTACAGACACAGAAGGCGGTCGCGTTCGAGGGCAAGAGCTACCCCGTCTCCCACCGCTGGCAGAACGTGCCCATACACCTCGTCGGCTTCCGCACCGGCCTCGACGAGCGCACGCGCGGCGTCGCCGGCGCCGCCCGAACGAGCCCGCACGGCCTCCTCCAGGAGTTCCTCAACCGCTCCGACGATCACCTCTGGGCCTTCCTCTCCAACGGCCTCAGCCTGCGCATCCTCCGCGACAACGCGAGCCTCACCCGCCAGGCCTACGTCGAGTTCGACCTCGAAGCGATGATGGACGGCGAGGTCTACCCGGACTTCGTCCTCCTCTGGCTGCTGTGCCACCAGTCCCGCGTCGAGGCCAGCGAAGCTCGGCCCGAGGAGTGCTGGCTGGAGAAGTGGTCGCACGCCGCCGCCGAGAGGGGCACCCGCGTCCGCGAGAAGCTGCGCGACGGGGTGGAGGAGGCCATCGCGTCTCTGGGAGCCGGCTTCCTCTCCCACCGCGCCAACGAGCGGCTGCGCCGCAGGCTCTACTCCGGCGAGCTCTCCGCCCAGGACTACTACCGCCAGCTCCTCCGGCTCGTCTACCGCCTGCTCTTCCTCTTCGTCGCGGAGGACCGGGACCTCCTCCTGCACCCGGACGCCGGTGCCGCTGCCAGAGACCGCTACACGAACTACTACTCCACCCGCAAGCTCCGCCGCCTCGCCGAAAAGAGGACCGGCGGGCGCCACCCCGATCTCTACCGCCAGCTCTCGCTCGTCATGGGCAAGCTCGGCGAGGACGAGGGCTGCCCGGAGCTCGGGCTCCCCGCTCTCGGCGGCTTCCTCTTCAGCGACGAGGCGATGCCGGACCTGGAAGCGGCGGAGATCTCCAACCGCGACCTCCTCGACGCCGTGCGCGCCCTCTCGTTCGTGGAGTCCGACGGCGTCTACCGCCCCGTGGACTACAAGAACCTCGGCTCCGAGGAGCTCGGCAGCGTCTACGAGTCCCTCCTGGAGCTACACCCCGTCCTCGACGCCAGCTCCACTGGAGCTACCGGAACCTTCGCGCTGGAGGCCGCGGGCGGCAGCGAGCGCCGCACCACCGGCAGCTTCTACACCCCCGCCGTCCTCCGCAACAGCCTCCTCGACACCGCTCTCGAACCCGTGCTCGACGAGGCCGCGAAGGGTGCCGACCCCGAGAGGGCCATCCTCGACCTCAAGGTCTGCGACCCGGCGTGTGGCAGCGGCAACTTCCTCGTGGCGGCGGCGCACAGGATCGCCCGCCGCCTCGCCGCCGTCCGCACCGGGGACGAGGAGCCCTCGCCCGCCCGCTACCGCGAGGCCCTGCGAGAGGTGATCGGGCGCTGCGTCTACGGCGTGGACGTCAACCCGATGGCCGTCGAGCTGTGCAAGGTGAGCCTCTGGATGGAGGCCGTTGGCCGCGGCCGGCCGCTCTCCTTCCTCGACAACCGCATCCGGGTCGGCAACAGCCTGCTCGGCGCGACCGAAGAGCTTATAAACGGCGGCATCCCGGACGACGCCTTCAAGCCCATCGTGGCCGACGACCGGCAGCTCGCGAACGCCCTCAAGCGGCGCAACCGCGACGAGATCCGGGCGCAGGAGTCGGGCCAGATCTCCTTCTCCCTCCACACCCTCGACCGCGAGCGCGAGGCCGTAGAGATCGCCCACGCCGCCGTCGAGAGGACCGGCGACCGCTCCGTGGCCGAGGTCCGCGAGAAGGCCGCCCGCTACGCCGCCCTCGAAGGCTCCGAGGAGATGCTCCACCGCCGCCGCGTCGCCGACGCCTGGTGCGCCGCGTTCGTCTGGCCCAAAAGGGAGGGCGCGCCCGAGCCGATCGCGCAGGAGATCTTCGCCGACCTCAGCCGCGACGCCCACGCCCTCCCGCGCGCGACTGAAGAGGAGTCGGAGCGCATCACGGAGCGGTACGGCTTCTTCCACTGGCACCTCGCCTTCCCGGGCGTCTTCGGCGAGGACGGTTCCGGAGAACCCGGCTTCGACGTGGTGCTCGGCAACCCGCCGTGGGAGCGCATAAAGCTCCAGGAGCAGGAGTGGTTCGCCTCCCGCCGCCCCGACATCGCCCGAGCCGCCAATGCTGCCGCCCGCCGGCGCATGATCGAGGCCCTAAAGACCGAAGACCCGGCCCTCCACGCAGCCTACCTCGAAGACCTCCGCAAGGCCGACGGCGAGAGCCACTTCATCCGCTCCTCCGGCCGCTTCCCCCTGTGCGGCAGGGGAGACGTCAACACCTACAGCGTCTTCGCCGAGACCGACCGCCAGATCGTCTCTCCCACCGGCAGGGTCGGCTGCATTGTCCCCTCCGGCATCGCCACCGACAACACCACCAAGGAGTTCTTCGGCGACCTCGTGGACACCAGGACCCTCGCCAGCCTCTACGACTTCGAGAACCGCCGGGGCATCTTCCCCAACGTCCACCGCAGCTACAAGTTCTCCCTGCTCACCACGACCGGCAGGAACAGGCCCGTGGAGGAGGCCGAGTTCGCCTTCTTCGCCCTCGACGTCGCCGACCTCAAGGACCCCGAGCGCCGCTTCCCGCTCACGGCGGAGGACATAAGGCTACTCAACCCCAACACCCGCACCTGCCCGATCTTCCGCACCCGCCGCGACGCGGAGATCACCAAGTCCATCTACCGCCGCGTCCCCGTCCTCATAGACGAGAACAGAAAAGACGGCAACCCCTGGGGCGTCACATTCCTGCGGATGTTCGATATGTCCAACGACTCCGGCCTCTTCCGCACCCGCGAGGAGCTGGAGACCGACGGCTGGGAGCTGGCGGAGCCGGGCAACGTCTTCCACAAGAGCGGCAAACGCTACCTGCCGCTCTACGAGGCCAAGATGCTCCACCACTACGACCACCGCTGGGCCACCTACACGCCCTCCGGCGCAACCCGCGACCTCATCCTCTCCGAGAAGCAGGACCTCGCCACCGCCGCCATGCCGCGTTATTGGGTGCCCGAGAGGGAAGTGAACGAGCGTAAAGGGAACCGTTGGCCTCGCAAGTGGTTGATGGGATGGCGCGACATCTGTCGCAGCACAGACGAGCGCACTGCCATCGCCGGCATCGTCCCGCTAGCAGGCACAGGCGACACCCTGCTACTCAAGTTCCCACAGCACAGGCACGATTTTCTGCTCCCGAGTTGTCTCGACAGCTTCGCGTGCGATTTCGCAACTCGCCAGAAGATAGGCGGGACGCACCTGAAGTATCATTACTTCAAGCAACTCCCCGTCCTCCCGCCTGACGCATACGACGGAGCCGCCCCATGGGACGGAAGCGCGACGCTGCGCGATTGGATCTTCCCGCGCGTCCTCGAACTCACCTACACCGCGTACGACCTCGCGCCCTTCGCCCGCGACCTCGGCTACGAAGGCCCGCCGTTCCGCTGGGACCCCGAGCGCCGCTTCCTGCTCCGCTGCGAGCTGGACGCCGCCTTCTTCCACCTCTATCGTCTAGGGCGCGACGACGCGGGCTACATCATGGAGACCTTCCCCATCGTCAAGCGAAAGGACGAGACCGCCCACGGCGAGTACCGCACCAAGCGCGTCATCCTGGAGATCTACGACCAGATGGCCCGAGCCGCCAGCGGAGCTACCGGCCAGCCGTACCGCACCCCCCTCGACCCGCCACCCGTGGACCTCAAAGGGGATCGCCCGGCCACCGTCACACCCCTGCGCCCCCGCAAGGAGCGTCCCGAGCCCCGTCCCGGGAAAGCCCCGCCCGCCGCCATCGCCGCCGAGGAGCGCCGCCGCTACGAGCCGCGCACCCGGACGGACGCTCCCACAGATACCCACCCCCAAGGGGAAGACTCCCCGGACCTGGTGCCGGAACGTCAAGAAGACAATGCGGCCCACGCAGCCCGGCCTGCCGGAAAAGACCAAACGAAGCCCGCCGGAGACCTCACCGGGGAGATAGCCACTCAAAGCCCCGCGCCCCAGGCACCCAACCCCAACGAGGCCACACTCACCCTCCACGCCTGCCTCCCCGACGGCGAGAAGGTCGAGCGGGACGCGCTACTCGCCGACGCCGCCCGCGAGCTCGGCCACCCCAAGCTCACGAAGAAAGTCCGACGCGCCCTCAACAAAGCCCTGAACACCGAGCATAACGCGGGCCGCTTAAAGACCGACTGGAAGCTCGTCTGGAAGTCGAAGAAGAGGTGAGGAGCGAGGAGTCGTGCGCGAGCCCCCAGGCGTTAAACTTCCGTTCTCCACAGGGAATCCACCGGCAGGGCGTACAGGTTCTCACCAAAGGGGATGGCGGTCCTGCCGGTGTAGAGTACGACGCCGCGCCGGAAGCGGTCGCCGCACACTTCCGCCAGGGCGCGCAAGCCCCTGAAGTCGCGGGCGCCGACGGTGGCGGCGCCCTTTACCTCGACTCCTACGACATACCCCGCCGCATCTTCGAGGACGATGTCCACCTCCTGTCCCGACTGGGTGCGGAAGTGGAAGAGCCGGGGCTGCGTCTGGCTCCACGCCGACTGCTTCATCAACTCCATCGCCACGAAGTTCTCCAACAGAGGACCGACGAGGACGGGATCCGCCGCGAGCCGCTCGGCGCTCAGCCCGTGAAGGCTGGAGATCAAACCCGTATCGCAGAGCAGGAGCTTCGGCGAACGCACCAGCCTTTTCCCCAGGTTGCCGGACCAGGCCGGAAGGGTCTGGACGAGGAAGGTGGCTTGCAGCAGGGAAACGTACCGCTTCAGGGTGCTCTGGGGCATGGCGGCGCTGCGGGACAGCTCCGAGTAGTTCACGAGCGACGCGGCGCGAGCCGCCAGCAGCGACAGCAGGCGCGGCAACTCCGTCAGCCCCTCGATGTTGGAGAGATCCCGCACGTCCCGCTGCAAGATGGTGGTGACGTAGGACCCGAACCAGGCTCGCCGTCGCGCCTCCGAGCCCCTGCCGAGCACCTCGGGATACCCTCCGCGCAACAGTCTCTCTAAGAGGTCCGAAGCTCCCTCGAGTTCTTCGGGCAAGGCGAGAGGACTTTCCGAGAAGACCGCGTCGATAAACCCCTCCTCGACATCCTCTATCTCCCCTTGCGAGAGCGGCCAGAGCGTCAGGATCTCCATCCGCCCTGTCAGCGACTCCGAGAGCCGGGGGAGGAGCAGCACGTTGGCCGAGCCCGTGAGCAAGAACCGCCCCGGACGTCTCTCCCGGTCCACCTCCGCCTTGATCGCCGGGAACAACCCCGGCGCCCGTTGCACCTCGTCCAGGATCACCCGTCCCCCAAGCCCCGCAAGAAACCCGACCGGGTCCGCCTCGGCCGCCGCCAGTGTTCCCGCGTCGTCCAGCGTGAGGTAGCGCGCATCCCGATTGTCCAGCATCCCGCTCTGTACCAGCGTGCTCTTTCCCGTCTGGCGTGCCCCGTTGAGCAGTACAATCGGAGTATCTTGCAGAGCCTCGCTAATCAGCGGAGCAACGTTTCTGCGATACATGAACGAAATTTAGCCCGTATATGGTTGAAAATCAACCAGTTAGTGGTCGATTTTCAGCCACAATCTTCTCTCACAAGCCGGTTCGTGAGGAGAAGAAAGAGTGAGGAGGAATGCGTGAAGAAGCTACTATTGGGCCGGGTGAGCTTGCGCAACGACTACACGGTGTACGAAGACGGTGGATCTTACCTCGTCGCCGGTGAGAACCGCAGGGGCCAGCGCTACGAGTGTCGGGTTCGACAGGAAGCCGTCTCCTACCTGCGCGACCATGCCGCAGAGTTCGCCTGGACTCCGACGACCTTATCTTCAACGACTTCACCGCCTGCGTCTCCGAGTGGCTCAAGGAGAACAACTGGTGATCGGGTTCGCCAACGCCCGGCAAATCGAGTCTATCTTCGGTTCGTCGACCAAGAGCAAACGTCACGGTCCGTCCCTACTCAATAGGGAATTACGTTAAACTAGTCAAAATGACCCGTTCAGAAAAATGGAGGCAAACATGACGGAGAAGATAAGAGTGACAGAGGCGAAGGCCAATCTCTCGGCGCTGATGGCACGCGTTGGCTACGGAGGCGAACGCTTCGTTATTGAGCGGCGGGGGAGGCCACTCGCTGCGCTGGTGGGCGTCGAGGATCTGGAGCGCCTGGAAAAAGAGCGCGGTGCCACTACTTCCCGGCCGCTGGGAGCGATAGCTCTAGCCGGAGCTTGGGGCGAGGTGGAAGAGCAGGACCTGGACGCGGTGCTGGAGGAGATCTACGCGGAGCGCGAGCGCGACACCGGACGCCCAGTAGATCTCGGCGCCTGATGTACCTGCTCGACACAGACATCCTGAGCAACCTGATGAGGCGCTCCCCATCGAGCGCGCTGGTGGCAAAGGTAGCCCAAATCCCGCCTGAGCAACAGTTCACCTCAAGCGTCACTCTCGGAGAGCTTGTGTATGGAGCACACCGTCTGAGGGAGCGCACCGCCACCCTCATGCAAAAAATAGAGGACGTCCTGCTACCCAACCTGCCCATCCTGTCCTTCGACGCTGCTGCGGCCAGGCGTTACGGTGAGCTTCGAGCCGAGCTGGAGCGGCGGGGAACTTTCATAGGTGATGCCGACATGCGCATAGCAGCCATCGCTCTCTCGCACGGCCTCAAAGTCGTGACCGGCAACGAACGCCACTTCCAGCGGGTCCCCGAGTTGGGGGTAGAGAATTGGCTGGACCAGTAAACAGCGCTACTAGTGCAGGGTTCCTCATGAGGCCAACTCTTACCTGTGTGACAGGATGAAGGGGGCTGCGAACCCCGGCTCTTACTCCCTGCTCCTGGCCGTCTCCGCACGGATTGGAAAAAGGTCTAAATACCGAGGAAGAAGTAGGAGCTAACGTCGAGGAGAGGCCAGTTGCCATAACTGTACGCATGGGGCGACATAACCGACGGTTTCAAGTACACGCTCGTGCTCGGACAAGGGGAGTATAGTCGTGCATCGCGGCTTCGGATACGAGTGCCGGGACCGGCCAAGGAGGTGGGACCTCGGAACGAAAGTGAAGCAACGTGAGTTGGGACGCAACGTTTGCAGGAAACTCAGGACTCGACCCTTTCGGTGAGTGGTCTGGTCTTGACACCAATTTGACACCAACCCAGGCGGCACCCAGCGGGATTGAGCGAACCAGCGAACTAATGCCGATCATCAAAATATGTACATTTGCAGTACATTCTGAATGCGAGCGGATGGTAGTGGATTCTTTAGGTAACCTGAGTTGCCCCCTACAGGCATTGAACGGAGAAAGCTAGCAGGAAGCAAACGATCTTCAACTCAAACCCTTTGGGCGTCACCGCGTGGATCTTCCTTGAGAACATGCGGCTCAACTCACCGAA
>SIRX01000161.1 GCA_004563715.1 Actinomycetota bacterium
GCTTGTGGCCCATCCCACGAAGGAGCGCTGCTTCGAGGTGCGGACGCGCTATGGACGCTCGATCAGGGTTACCGGCCATCACTCCATATTTGTGGAGGGTCCTGACGGTGAACCCGTTGCCAGGTTTGTGGATGAGCTTCGAGAAGGAGAACGGGTAGCGATCGCGCGGAGGATCGCGGTTCCCGAGCGGGATCGCACCGAGGTCAACATGCTCGAGGCCTGGCGGTATGCGGAGAATGACCCGTGGGATCTCCTCGTGGAGGCGCCCGGGCTCGGCGCCCTCGCCTGGGAGAATCGCCGGGACCTATTTGGCCTCCTAGTCTCCAAACGCCGGAACAACGGTCCGAACTGGCGCAGCGGAGCCTGGACGAAGCTGATCCGCATGCGGGAGTCCAATCGGGTCCCGCTGCCCGTGCTGCGACGGCTTGGAATCCCGGTACCCGACAACGCCCGAGTGCGGGTCAGAACCCGGGGCCGGAGCATCCCGATGCCAGCGAAGGTTCGGATCACCGACGAGTTTCTCTGGTTGCTCGGCTTCTTCGTAGCCGAGGGGTGCTGGTACGAAAGGCCGGGAAAGAGCGCCTACATCACCATCTCCGGCAAAGAAGAGCTTCTCGACCGGGCCGCGGAGATCGTGCGTCGGGAGTTGGGCCTCCATGTCGTGCGCGGGAAGGCTCAGGATGGACGCCGCCCGGCGGCGATCTTCGTTCATTCAAAGCTTCTCTTGCAGCTTATGGAGCTGCTTGGCTTTGAAGGGGGACGAAAGCGGATTCCCGGCTGGATCCTCGGCCTGCCCCTGCGGCGCCTGAAGTGGTTTGTCGAAGGCTATCGAGAAGGGGATGGCGTCCACTCCGGTAAGAAGCTGGCGAGGGCCGTACGCCACGAGTTCTCCAGCGTTGATGAGGAGCTCAAGGACGATCTGATCGTCGCCTTCGCCCGCTTCGGGCTCGTGCCGGCCGTCGGTTACTACAATACGACCTTGAAGAACAGGACCGGTGAGCAGACTTATCCGTTCTGGCGGCTTACCCTCTGCAACGTCTCTCCCTGGAGTCCGCTAGAGTGGGACGAGGGCGTGAGCCAGAAGCTCAGTGCCCGGGTCACCGGCGATATTGTCTGGGCCTCTATCAAAGAGATCTGCGAGGTGCCCGCCACCGACCTCGTCTACGACTTCTCCGTTCCCGGGCTCGAAAACTTCTGGGCCGGAACGGGGGTGATGGCGCACAACACCTACGGCCCCAAAATGCGTCTCGACGACGGGCGCATGATCCCGAACTTCATCACCCAGGCGCTCCGGGGGGAGCCGCTGACGGTCTACGGGGACGGCTCCCAGACGCGCAGCGTTCAGTACGTAGACGACCTTATAGAGGGCGTCTTCCGGCTGATGCACAGCAACGAGGTGCGCCCGGTGAACATCGGTAACCCCGTCGAGTACAGCGTCAAGGAGGTGGCCGGGCTGATCCTGGAACTGGCGGGTAGCGAGAGCGAGCTGGCCTACAGGCCCTTGCCCCAGGACGACCCCAAGCAACGGTGTCCGGACATAAGGCGGGCCCGCGAGCTGCTGGGGTGGGAGCCCCGGGTGCGGGCGCGCGAGGGCCTCGAGACCACCGTGGAGTGGTTCGCCGGACGGCTGGTCAACCGCCCGGCCGGTTTCGGGACCGTGCCCACCAACCAAGCCGGGACTACCGGACGATGAGGGTGCTGCTTACCGGCGGGGCCGGGTTTATCGGGTCGCACGTGGCCGACCAACTCCTGGAGCGGGGACACGAGGTCGCCGTCGTCGATGACCTCTCCACGGGCCGGCGCGAGAACGTCCCGGAGGACGCCCGCTTCTACGAGGCCGACATCCGCACCGGCTGCCCGGAGGTCTTCGAGGAGTTCGGACCCGAGGCGCTGTGCCACCAGGCCGCCCAGATGGACGTGCGCCGGAGCGTGCGCGAGCCGGACTTCGACGCTGAGGTCAACGTGATCGGGACGGTAAGGCTCTTGCAGGGCTGCGTCGATCACGGCGTACGGAAGGTCGTCTTCGCCTCTACCGGCGGTGCGGTCTACGGGGAGCAGGAGGTGTTCCCGGCCCCCGAGGACCACCCGCAGTACCCGATCTCTCCCTACGGGGTCTCCAAGCTCGCCGGCGAGCGCTACCTGCACTTCTACGACGCCCAGTACGGCCTGGAATACGCCGCCCTGCGCTACTCCAACGTCTACGGCCCACGCCAGGACCCGCACGGCGAGGCGGGGGTCGTCGCGATCTTCTGCGGCAACCTGGCGGCGGACCGGACCTCCCGGATAAACGGCAGCGGGGAGCAGACCCGCGACTACGTCTACGTGGGCGACGTTGCCCGGGCCAACGTGCTGGCGCTCGAAAGCCCGGCGCCCTCCGGCGCGTACAACATCGGCACCGCCCGCGAGACCGACGTCAACGAGCTGTACGAGGTGTTAAGGAGCGTCTCCGGCAAAGACCTCCCGCCGGAGCACGGCCCGGCCAAGCCCGGCGAGCAGTTGCGCAGCGTCGTGGACCCGGCGCGGGCGTCGAAGGTGCTGGGGTGGAAGCCGGAAGTCGGCCTGGAGGAGGGGCTCCGGGAGACGCTCCGCTTTTTCGGGGCGTCGTAGGCCGGGAACGGCCCGGTCGAGAGGCCGTGCAAAGCGCGAGTTTTGCACTAGAATGGGGGCTCGCAGAAGAGGGGTACATTACATGCTAGAAGAGCCTGTTTGAACCGGACGTTAACGCGAAAAGAGTTCTTGAAGATTTCTGGCGCCGGCGTGGCCGGCGCGGCGCTTCTGGGTACCTCGGCGGCGGGGGCGGGCTGCACTTACCTTCCCAGTGGAGGAGCGAGAATGAACGTTATCTTGATCATCCTGGACAGCCTGCGCAAGGACCACGTGGGAGCTTACGGGAACGGCTGGATCCAGACCCCCAACCTCGACGCCCTGGCGGGCGAGAGCCTGCGCTTTACCCGCTCCTACCCGGAATCTTTGCCCACGATCCCGGCCCGGCGGGCGATCCACACGGGCACGCGTAGCTTTCCCTTCCGGGACTGGCAACCGCCGGCCCAGGAGTTTATAAGGCTCTACGGCTGGCAGCCCATACCCGATAATCAGGTCACGCTGGCGCAGACCCTGCGCTCGGAGGGTTACGAGACCCTGCTCGTGACCGACACCCAGCACCTGTTCAAGCCGACCTACAACTTCCACCAGGGCTTTAACGTGTTCAACTTCGTCCGGGGCCAGGAGCGGGACTTCTACAAGCCGCACTGGCTGTGCCCCCCGGAGAAGCTGGACCAGTGCCTGATGGGGGGATGGCACCAGGCCAAGCAGGAGACCATAATGCGCCAGCACCTCGCCAACACGCTGGGGCGCGAGACCGAGGAGGACTGGTTCGCCCCGCAGGTGTTCCTGCGCTCCATGGAGTTCCTCGAAGGGGCAAAGGAGCAGCAGCCGTTCTTCATGGTGGTGGACAGCTTCGATCCCCACGAGCCCTGGGACCCCCCTGACAGCTACGTCGACCTCTACGACGATCCCTACGACGGCCCGGAGCCGTGGACGACGAGCTACGGGAGCACCGACTACATGAACGACCGGCAGATACAGCGGATGCAGGCGCTCTACGCCGGGGAAGTGACGCTGGTCGACCGGTGGCTGGGAAACTTCCTGGACAAGGTAGACGAGCTGGGGATGGCGGACAATACGCTGCTAATGCTGCTCAGCGACCACGGGCATCTGCTGGGAGAGCGGGGGGTGGCCGGCAAGATCCCCTCGGAGATCTACCCCGAGCTTATAGACATCCCCTTCTTTATCCGGTACCCGGGCGGCCGGCGGGCCGGCGACGCCAGCGACTACTACGCCACCATGCAAGACGTGGCGCCGACGGTGCTCGGGGCGCTGGGGATCGAGCCCCCCGAACAGATGACCGGGGAAGACCTCTCCGGGCTGTTCGAGGGCCGGCAGCCCGCGCCGCGGTCCCACTTTACCCTGGGCTACAACAACTACGTCTGGGCGCGGGACTACCGGTACGCCATGATCAGCCGCAACGACGGGGAGCACCAACGGCTCTACGACTTGGAGGCCGACCCGGAGATGAACCGGGACGTCTCCGGCGAGCAATCCGGCGAGGTGAAACGCATGTTCGAAGACTACGTCCTCGAAGACGCCGGCGGCCCCCTGCCCAGGTACTGAGCCGGGTGGCGGCGTTGCCGGATACAGGCGAGCGGGAGCGGGGCCGTTGATCCGGCTGCTCTCGGCCCTGCTCCGGTGGTGCTACCTGCTGTGCGTGCCCGGCGGCGTGCTGTGGGCGCTCTCCCCGCTGGGGATATACCTCTCGGAGCGCCGCTACAGGACCCCGGACGTCTTCTGGGAGCTGTTCCCGGTCTGCGTGTTGCTTCTCGTGGTGGGCCTGGCAGGGATCTACACCCGGTGGGGGGACAGGCGCGGGTGGCTGGCGGAGGCGGGCTTCCTCGTGACTTTGCTGGGCCTGATCCTGGTTTTCGCGGGGATCGTGGGCGTGTACTGGCTCGGCCTGGACAACGTGTACCTGATGACGGCCCCCGCCTACACTACCTTCCGGCTCGGGCTGTTCGTGTTGGCCGCTGGCGGCATCCTGCTGGGCGTGGTCGGCGCCCGGAGCGGCGCGCTGCCCGTCTGGGGCGCGCTGCCGTTCGCCATCGGGTCGCTGGCGGGCATGATCTCTTTCTACAGGGACCTGGGGGCGTTCGGGGCGAGCCTGTGGATAATGTTTGGTGTCGGGTGGGCCTGGCTCGGGTTCTCACTGGCTGTGTCCAGCTTCGTGGCGGCCCGCCGGAAGCGCCGGGTGAAGTAGGCGCTTGCCCCGCTCGCGGATAGCACGGACGGACACGAAACCCTATAATCCTACGCCGTGAGTTTCGAGCGACCTACGGGGGCCGGCGGCCCCGAGAAGACCCCTCCGCGCGACCTCGGGGCCGGTGAAGCCCCGGAGGTCGCTCCTTCCGGCGGCGACTCCTACGTGGCGCGGGTGGCGCGGGGGGCGGGGATCAGCTCCGTCGGCCAGGGGGCGGGGCGCGTGCTGGGGTACGTTACCCAGTCCGTGCTGGCCCGGACTTTCGGGCCGGCCCTCTTCGGGCTCTACACGCTGGCCATCGCCATCGTGAGCGCGGCCAACATCCTCTCGCAGTTCGGGCTCGACAACGGGGTGGTGCGCTACGTCGCCCACTACCGCGCCCGGGCGGACCTGGCCCGCACGCGGGGCACCATCATCCTGGCCACCGGGATAACGTTCGCGATCAGCCTCGTGGTCGCCGCGGCGATGTTCTTCGGGGCGGGCGTCCTCGCGGGCGTCTTCGAGGAGCCGCAGCTGGCGCCCGTGGTGCACACCTTCGCCTTCGCCCTGCCGTTCTTCGCGGTCATGAGCATCCTCCTGTGGGCGACCCAGGGGTTCCAGACCGTGACCTATGCCACCTACACCCAGCAGATCCTGCGGCCCCTCATCTACTTCGTCCTGGTGGTCGGGGTGTACTTTCTCGGGGCGTCCCTGATCGGGGTTGCCGTCGCCTACACGGTCTCGATGGCCGCCGGCGTCCTGATCGGGCTCTACTACCTGAGAAAGCTCTTCCCGCCGCTCCTGGACCGCTCTGTAAACCCCAAGTTCGAGACCCGGGCGCTCTTCGCCGTCTCGGTGCCGATGAGCATCTCCCGGGTCACCCAGTACGCCAACAACTGGACAGCGGTGCTGGTGCTGGGCCTGTTCCAGCCCCTGGGGGTCGTCGGCATCTTCCAGGCCGCCTTCCGCACCGCCACGCTTGCAACCCTGGTGCGCTTTGCCTTCAACGGCATCTTCTCCCCCATAATCTCCAACCTGCACTCGCAGGCGATGACCGACGACCTGGGCCGCCTGTACAAGGACGTGGCCCGCTGGACCTTTACCGGGGCCTTCGCCCTCTTCCTCGTCATCGTGCTGCTGGCCCGGGAGGTCCTGATCGTCTTCGGCGGCCAGGAGTTTACCGCGGGGTGGACGGCCCTGGTCGTGGTGGCCGCCGCCCAGCTCTTCAGCACCTCTGTCGGTCCCTCGCCCCGGATGCTGGCGATGACCGGCAACCAGAACGTCGTGATGGTCGCCTCCATTATCGGGGCCGGTGCGGGCGTGGCCGTGTGCTTCGCCCTGATCCCCGCCTTCGGGCTTATCGGGGCGGCCCTCGGCGCCTCGACCGCCATCGTCACCGAGAACGCCCTGACCGCGACCGCCGTGAAGTGGCGGCTCGGCTTCTGGCCCTACAGCCCCCAGTTCGTAAAGCCGCTCGCCGCCGGCCTCCTCGCCGCCGGGGCCGCGTACCTCTTCAAGGAGGTCGCACCCCTGCCGGGCCTCATGCCGACTCTCGCCGCCGTCGGCGCGGTCTTTTCCGTCCTGTTCCTGGCGCTGCTGGCCCTCTTCGGCCTCAGCGACACCGACAAGGAGTTCCTCGGCGCGTTCTGGGCCGTTGCCCGGCGTTACCTGCGACGGGGCCGGGGGAGGAGTTGAGGTTGGACAACGGCCGGACAAAGGTGCTCTACATCGTCGGGCTCGGGCGGAGCGGTAGCACCATCCTCGCCAACAGCCTCGGCCAGATAGACGGCTTCTTCTCTGCCGGCGAGATCTGCTACGTGTGGCGGCAGAACTTTATCGAGAACCGGCTCTGCGGCTGCGGCCGGCCGTTCTACGAGTGCCCGGTGTGGACGGAGGTCGTCGCCGAAGCTTTCCCCGGTGGCGTGGACGCCCGGGAAATGATGCGGCTCCAGGCCGCCGGCGCCCGCACCCGCCACATCCCGCCCATGCTGACCGCCCGCGGCACCCGGGTGATCGAGGATCGGCTCGGCAAATGGCTGCACAACACCGGCCGGCTCTACGAGGCCATAGGCTCGGTAACGGG
Source organism: Actinomycetota bacterium (assembly GCA_004563715.1). GTDB lineage: Bacteria > Actinomycetota > Rubrobacteria > Rubrobacterales > Rubrobacteraceae > SIRX01. The sequence continues at coordinate 6,873 of SIRX01000161.1, forward strand.
CAGCCGCGTCGTGGTTGACTCGTCGAAGGAGCCCGCCTATGGCTACGCCCTGAGCCGGGTCCCCGGCGTGGACTTCCGGGTGCTGCACCTGATCCGGGACCCCCGCGCCGCCGCCTACTCCTGGCTGAAGAAGAAGCCCCAGCCCGACAGCGAGACCCGCGAGTACATGCACCGCTTCAACCCCGCCAAGAGCGCCGCCCTCTGGGACGCCTGGAACGCCGCCGCCGAACGCCTGTGGAGAGGAGACCGGTACCTCATGCTCCGCTACGAGGACTTCGTCGCCGACCCGCGCGCGAGCTTCGGGAGGATTCTGGAGCTGCTCGACGAGGACGCCGCGCCGCCGCTGACCGGCGAGCAGGAGGTGAAGCTCGGCGTGAGCCACACCGTCTCCGGCAACCCCAACCGCTTCGAGACCGGCAGCGTAGCCCTCCGCCACGACCGCGAGTGGACGGACAGGATGCGCCCCAGGGACCGGAACCTGGTTACAGCGCTAACCCTACCCCTGCTCTACCGCTACGGATATCCGCTAACCCCGAAAGACTGACGGACCGAAATACTGAGAGACCGACCGGCTCCTCAGAAGCTAAAGCTGTAGCGCTGCTCCCGCCAGGGGTCGCCGTAGCCGTGGTAGCCGTTCTGCTCCCAGAAGCCGGACCTGTCTTCGGCGAGCAGCTCGATGCCCCGGACCCACTTGGCGCTCTTCCAGGCGTAGAGGCGTGGGATCACGAGCCGCATCGGGGCTCCGTGCCCGGCGGTGAGGGGCTCGCCGTTGTGGTGGGTGGCGAACAGTGCGTCCTCTTCGTAAAGCTCCTCCAGCGGCGCGTTCGTCGTGTACCCGCCGTCACAGAACGCGCTGAAGAACTTCGCCTCCGGCTTCGGCCGCGCCATCTCCAGGAGGTCCTTAGGCCGGACTCCCGTCCACACGTTGTCCAGCTTGCTCCAGGAGGTGACGCAGTGCATGTCCGCCCTGACCTCCACAGCGGGCAGTTCGTTCCACTCCTCCCAGGTAAACCGCAGCGGCTCCTCCACGAGCCCGGTCACCGTAAAATCCCAGCTCTCCGGGTCGAACTGCGGCGTCGGGCCGTAGGTCAGGATGGGCCAGCGGTCCCCGACCAGGTACTGTCCCGGCGGCACCCGCTCCTGCCCCCGCGCGGTGTCTATCTCGATGCGTTCCAAAGCGCCTCCATCCGAGAACCTCTGCCAGCGCGAGTCTAGCACGGTCTCCCGCGAGACAACCGTCCGAGGTCAGAGATTTCTAATCCGTTTCTAATCGGGGTTTACCGGCGTTTAATACCCGCGGCTCGTTGGCCGAGTATTCTAACGCCGAGATAAATTCTGCGAGCGAGGGGGACCAGAAACTTGACGCAGGCGCACCGCCCGCCCGGCACCGGGATGGGCACCGGTCTTACGGTGATCGTGCCAGCCTACAACGAGGCCGGGGTGGTGGCCGAGACGATACGCTCTCTCCAGGGGCAGACGGCCCCGCCCGAGGAGATTATCGTCGTGGACGACTGCTCGACCGACGGCACCGGGGACGTCGCCCGCTCCTTCGGGGTGACCGTCGTCCGGCCGCCGGCCAATACGGGCTCGAAGGCGGCGGCCCAGACGTTCGCCCTCTCCCGGGTGCGCACCCCGTTCGCGGCGGCCGTGGACGCGGACACCACCCTGGCCCCCGACGCCCTAGAGCGCCTGCTTTCCGTGATGGAGGACGAGGAGGTGGGGGCGGCCTGCGGTTTCGTGGTGCCCCGCCGGGTGCGGAGCGTCTGGGAGCGGGGCCGCTACGTCGAGTACCTGTTCGCCTTCAGCTTCTACAAGCAGGTCCAGGACTACTACGGGCGGCCCCTGATCTCCTCGGGCTGCCTGTCGGTGTACCGGATGGAGGCCCTGCTCCAGAACGGTGGCTGGTCGGACCGCACGATGGCGGAGGACATGGACCTTACCTGGAGCTTCTACCGGGCGGGGTGGAAGGTGCGCTTTGTCCCGGAGGCTTTCTGCTACCCCATCGAGCCGTACAACCTGGCCTTTATGCGCAAGCAGCTCAAGCGCTGGTCGCACGGCTTTGTTCAGAACGTGCGGCTGCACTGGAAAGACGTGGCCCGGACGGGGTACCTGCGCTCGGTCGTGGCCGTCGCCTTCTGGGACGCCACGATGGCCCCCCTGGTCTACTTCCTCTTCCTGCCGCTGCTCTCGATCCTGGTAAGCCCTTTGTTCCTGATCGGGTACGTCATAGACGCGCCGGCCGTGCTGGTGCCGGTGTTGGCGGGCGCCCTCCGGCGCGGTGAGCCCGGCCGGGCCCTGCTGAGCTACCCGGCCTTCTTCGTCCTGCGGCTGCTGAACGCGGCGATGATGCTCAAGGCGATCTTTATGGAGCTGGTGCTGCGGCGGCCGTTCCTAGTCTACGAGAAGGGGCACTAGGATGTCGGCGGGCATCCCCGGCATCGGCCTCGGCGGGCTGTTCTTCGTGATCTCCGCGCTCCTGATGCTGGTCTTCGAAATCGTGCGCACGCTCCAGGGACGCAGCAGCGCCGAGCGCTGGCGCGTCGTGGGCTACCAGTCCGGGCTCGCCGCCGGCATCGTCTTCGTCACCGTGGGCTTTCTCTGGCTTCTGGAGCTGATGGTATTCAGCCAGGTGTTCCGCGTCGAAGACGTCGCGGCTTCTGAAACGTCCGCCACCCGCACCGGGGAGCAGGCGCTGGTCTCCGCCGCCGAACTCCTGCCGGTCTCGGCCGCGCCGATCCTCGTAACGCTCGTGCTGCTGCTCGCCGTCCTCTGTTCCGCCGAGGTGCTGGGCTGGGTCGTACGCTGGCCGGCAAAGGCTCGGAAAACGGGCGGCTAGCTTCTAACCGCGCGCCGGCACGTGGAGCCGGTGGCCGCCGGCATCTCACCAGAAAGTGAGGTAACGGTTCCTGTCTCTCCACCAGGATCTCCAGGTAGGCTTCGCCCCGCAGCCCCGCAGGAGGGCGTACTGTACGAGCGGCGGCCCCGCCAGCGCGGCGACCAGCGCGCCCGCGAGCCAGAGCCAGCCCGAGGAACCGTCGTACCTGTAGTTGAAGGGGACCAGCATCCCGGCCGCGATCGTCAGGGTCGCCCGCGTCCAGAAAAGCCCCCGAGAGCCGCCGCCTGGCTCGTAGTCCTCGGTGCGGTAGCTGCGGTAGCGCCCGCGGTGGTCCGCGGCGGTTACTCCGCCTTCGCCTCCACCTTCTTCGGCTTTCTGCCGAGCCCGACGAACTCCGTCTGCGGCTCGACGTTGTCGCCCAGTTCCTTGTCCTTGTACTGGTAGACGCCGCGGCAGGTCTGGCCGCCGGTGGTCCGCTTCTCGGTGTAGGAGAGCTTCACGTTCGGGTTTATAGCCTGGACCATCGCCTTCTCGTAGGTGGAGAAGGCGGCGCAGGGCTTGACGTCCCAGCCGGGCACGCCGTCGTGGCCCATGCCGCCGAACCACGGGCAGCGGTCGGCGTTTATGGTGTAGGTGCCGTCGTCCTGCTCGGTGAGCGTGATCTCGATGTCGAAAAAGCGGTTGGCGAGCATGACCACGTCCACCGCGTCCTTCATGGTATTCACGCCGAGCTGCTCGCGCAGGTCCGTGCCCTGCTTCTCCCCGATACGGCTCATGGCGAGCTGCCCGACCTTCTGCCCGTTGTAGCCCAGGTCGTCGGCGGCCCGGATCATCTCGTCCAGGATTACCCCGGTCCCCGCGCTCGCGGCCTTCCACTTGTACCAGGTCGGCCCTGGCAGCCCGAGCTTCATCGCCCAGCGGGCCAGAAAGAGGGGCAGTTTGGGAAGACCATAGACCTTGAGCCACTTCATGCCGGATCATCCTTCCGGTCGTTTGCAGGTAAACCAGCTTCCATTATACCTTGCCCGATCCAACGGCAAGCCGGGCGCGGACACCGGACCGGCTGGTAGACTCCATTCATGGACACGCAGCAGAGCAAGACCTCATCTCCCGCACGCCCCGAGCCAACCGACGTCCTCCTTCTGGAAGAGCTCCTCACCGCCGAAGAACGCGCCGCGCGCGAGGAGGTGCGCTCCTTTGTAGAGAAAGAGATAAGCCCCAACATAAAAGACTGGTACGAGACGGCGCACTTCCCGCGCGAGATCGTGCCGGAGATGGGCAAGAGGGGCCTGCTCGGCATGCACCTCGAAGGCTACGGCTGCGCCGGCAAGAGCGCAGTAGAGTATGGCCTGGCCTGCATGGAGCTCGAAGCCGGGGACACTTCGTTGAGGACGTTTGTCTCGGTGCAGGGGTCGCTGGCGATGAGCGCGATCCACAAGTTCGGCTCCGAGGAGCAGAAACAGGAGTGGCTGCCCCCTCTTGCTTCCGGCGGGAAGATAGCGGCCTTCGGCCTTACCGAGCCCGAAGCCGGCTCTGACCCGGCCAGCATGCAGACCTTCGCCCGCAGAGAAGGCTCGGACTGGATACTGAACGGCTCCAAGCGCTGGATCGGGATGGGCTCCATCGCCGACGTGGCGGTCGTGTGGGCTCGAACCGACGAGGAAGGCAACCCCGTGCGCGGCTTTCTCGTGCCCACCGAGGCAAAAGGCTACAGCGCCACGGACATAGAGCACAAGCTCTCCCTGAGGGCCTCCATCCAGTCGGAGCTCTACTTCGACGAGTTGCGCCTGCCCGAAGAGGCCATGCTGCCGGAGGCAAAGGGTTTGCGGGCTCCGTTCACCTGCCTGGGCGAGGCCCGCTACGGCATCATCTGGGGCGTCATGGGGGCCGCCAGGGACTGCTACGAGTGCGCCCTGCGGTACTCCAGGGAGCGGGAGCAGTTCGGCAAGCCTATCTCCTCCTTTCAGCTAACGCAGAAAAAGCTCGTGGACATGATGGTGGAGCTAGAGAAAGGGCTTTTGGTAGCGTGGCGCATCGGGAGGCTCAAAGACGAGGGGCGGGTGAGGCCCGAGCACATCTCCTTCGGCAAGCTAAACAACGTGCGCGAGGCGTTGGAGATAGCGCGGGAGGCCAGGACCATCCTCGGGGGAAACGGGGTGACGCTGGAGTATCCGGTGATGCGCCACATGTCCAACCTGGAGAGCGTCCTCACCTACGAGGGCACCAGCGAGGTGCACACCCTCGTGCTGGGCAACGCCCTCACCGGTACGCCCGCTTTCAAGTAAGCGGCTGCCCCGCGAGACCCGGCCCCGAAAGGCTGCCCTGGCGGGAGTAGGGTTGGCCGCGGCAACGATGCCCGTGGCGGCCGCACCTGGACGCAGGCCGTTTCAGGTGGATAATGGGGCCAGACGGCGGCTTCTTCACCGCGAGAGAAATTCGTAGGGCGAGGCGGACCCATGGACCAGCGGCGAGTTTACGAGATCCTCGAACCGGCCAGACCCGGGGACGTGGAGAGCAAGTTCTTCGACGTCGCCCTGATAGCGCTGATCGTCTTCGGTTCCGCCGTGGCCGTTCTGGCCACGGTAGAGGAGATAGCGGTCCGGTACGAACACCTGCTCTGGGCTCTGGAAGCCCTCCTGGTGGTGGTGTTCACGCAGGAGTACGTACTGAGGTTGTGGTCGTGCACCGCGGACGAGAGGTACAAACGCCCGTTCTGGGGCCGGATCAAATGGGCGACCAGCCCGCTGGGTGTCGTTGATCTGGCGGCCTTTCTGCCCTGGTACGTCTTTCTGTTCTTCCCCGGCAGTGGCGTCGCCCAGCTCGCGCTCCTTTTCAGGCTTCTCAGGCTGTTCAAGCTGTTTCGCTACTCGGAGGCTCTGCAGACCCTGGCGATGGTGGTGAGGAGAAAGAGGGAGGAGCTGGCGGTGGTGCTGGCGGCCGTGCTCGTCTTGCTGGTTATCGTATCCAGCGTCATGTACCTGGTAGAGCGTGACGCCCAGCCCGACGTCTTCTCCAGCGTCCCCGCCGCCCTGTGGTGGGGGGTGGTGACCCTGACCACCGTCGGCTACGGTGACATCTACCCCGTTACCGTTGCCGGCAGGGTCCTCGCCGGAGCCATGGCCGTGCTGGGCATAGGGTTTATCGCTCTGCCAGCGGGCATACTCGCCTCCGGTTTCGCCGAGGAAGTCCGCAAAAAGCACGGTGATAACCAGATCTGCCCCCACTGCGGAAAAGACGTCACCAGACCGGCGGAAGAAGACCCGGCGGGCCGCACCCAGAACACACACTAGCCCGGGAGCCCGGCCCGCGCGGGCCTTCCGCGGTGGGACTAGTAGCCGGGGCGGCCCATCCTCTCGTAGGTGATGTTCTTCCCGGCTTCGACGCCGGGCTGGTTAAAGGCGTTGACGCCGTAGAGCGTTCCGGCGACGGCCGTCTGGACTTCGAGGGCCTGGAGCAGGTAGCCGACGTTCTCCTCGCTCACCTCGCGCAGCCGGATCGCGCAGTTCGGCCTCCCCGCTTCGGTGAGGGCCTTCTGGGTGGCGTCGCACTCGACGTTTAGCAGTTCGGCCATCGTGTGGCCGCCGAGGTAGCCGACGCCGTCCAGGTCCTCGTAGGCGCGGGGTATCTCCAGGTCGCGCGGGTGGTTCTCGACCTGCAGTATCTCGATGACCTTGTCCTGCGGGCCCTCCATAAAGAGCTGCACCTGGGAGTGCTGGTCGGTGGTGCCGACCGCGGCGTGGGGCGTCGAGCCCTTGCCGTCCTTGCCCAGCGACTCGGCCCAGAGCTGGACGAACCAGGCGGCGGTCCGCTCCAGGGCGTCGGCGTAGGCCATCATCACCCGCACGTTGCGGCCCCGGGCCGTGTCCATCAGGTAGTGCAGGGCCGCCCCCACGACCGCCGGGTGCTCCGCGCCCCGCTCGTTTACCTCCTCCACGCACTGGGCGGCCCCGGCGAGCAGGGCGTCCACGTCCAGGCCGCCGACGGCCGCGGGCAGGAGCCCGACCGGGGTCAGCACCGAGAACCGGCCCCCGACGTTCTGCTGGATCGGGAGCGTCTTTATACCCTCCCGGTCGGAGATCTCCTTCAGGAACCCCTCCTCCGGGTCGGTGGTGAAGACCGTGTGCTCCCTGTACCCGTCGCCGAGGGCGTCTTCGAGAAAGCCCCGGACGACGAGAAAGTTCGCCATCGTCTCGGCGGTCGAGCCGCTCTTGGTCACCACGTTGACCCAGGTGCTCTCGGGCTCGGCCACGTCCAGGATCGCGCCCAGCGTCGTCGGGTCGGTGTTCTCGGCGAAGTGTATGCGCGGGCCGCCCCGGTCCGAAAGCTGGTTGTAGTAGGGGTGGTTGAGCGCCTTCTGGAGGGCCATCGGCCCCAGGGCGGAGCCCCCGATCCCGCAGAGGATAAAGTCCGTCGCCCCGGAGTTCCGGATGTCGTCCGCCAGCGCCCGGGAGGCCTCGGCGTACCGGGTGGTACCCGGCAGCTGCATAAAGCCCAGGTCGCTCTCTATCAGTTCCTTCGCGGCGTCTTCGAGACGAGGCTTGATCTCGTCCAGCTCGGCCTCCCGCACGCCGCCCTCTACTTCCGTCAGGTTCCGGTAATCGAAGCTTACCTCTGCCACCCTGGCTCCCCTCTCTCAGTTGCTCTACAAAGACCCATGAGACAGTTTAATGTCCTCGTATCCTCCCGGGCTACCCCGAAAACCTTGTTCCCACCCGGTTCCGGGTATAATCCGGGGCTATCGTGCCCGGAGAGCCCGCCCCCATAACCGAGGTCGTATCGCGGCTGAAAGCGGAGTACCCCGACGCCGCGACGGAGTTGAACTGGTCGAACCCGCTGGAGCTTCTGGTGGCCACCATCCTCTCCGCCCAGACCACCGACGTGCGCGTCAACCAGGTCACGGAGCAGCTCTTCGAGAAGTACCGCGCCGCGGAAGACTACGCGGAGGCCGACCCCGAAGAATTGGAGAGCGACATCCGGCCCACGGGCTTCTACCGCAACAAGGCCCGCTCGCTGCAGGGCATGGCCCGCGCCCTCGTCGCGGAGCACGGGGGCGCGGTGCCCCGGACGATGGAGGAGCTCGTGGCCCTCCCCGGCGTGGGGCGCAAAACCGCCAACGTGGTCCTCGGCAACGCCTTCGGCGTCAACGAGGGCGTCGTCGTCGACACCCACGTCCGCCGGCTCTCCACCCGCCTCGGCCTGACCACCAACAAGGACCCCGAGAAGATCGAGCGGGACCTGCTGCCCCGGATCCCCGAGAAGGACCGGACCGTCTTCTCCCACCTGCTCATCTTTCACGGCCGCCGGGTCTGCAAGGCC
>SIRX01000162.1 GCA_004563715.1 Actinomycetota bacterium
GCCGCGGTACTTTTTGGCCACCGATACCACGAGCCGCAAGTTTTTCTCGATGAGCTTCTGTCGGGCGCGCCGGTCGCCCTGCTTGGCGCGGTTTGAGAGGTCTATCTCTTCCTCGTGGGTCAGCAGGTTGCCCTGGCCGATGTGCGCCAAGTACTTGGCCAGAAGCTCCGGGGTCTCTGACTCGCGCACTATCTTCTGGTTGTCCAGTGCCTTGTTCGTTGTTGTTGCCAACTCACCCTCCTAGAAAACTCATTCTACCCAGAATCAGTTTCGGAAACTGCTCTTGATATTACCCTCTGCTCCAGCGTCTCAAAACACTTTCTCCTATACACCGGACAGATACGCAGCAGGCGGCGAAAAGTTTCGGAAAACGCAGGAAATCGCTCTGTGTCACGCGCAAAAAGTGGTACATACCCGACAATACGATGTGTGAGGCTGTTTCGGATCACGGTTTCCGTAAACGGTTATACTGATGCGATGAACAGCGGGCGTCTCATATCTAGAGAAATTCACGCAAACATACCTGAGATAGTGAGACTCTGGCGGGCCGAAAGGTTCGAGCCCGAGGGTGCGGGAAACGACGTGCATGAGCGCCTGGCGAAAGGCATGGAGCGGCTCGTAGAGGTGTTCGTCGAGTTCCTGCAGAGTCAGGAAACCGTGGAGACCTTCAGCCGGGGCGGAGAGGTCCGCTCGTTGGTCCGTGAGATCTCCGGCTACCAGCACGATCTGGGCTGGGACGCAGTGCGCGTCATCGACGACTTTGTGGTTTTGCGGCGCTCCATCTGGCGCTTTGTCGAGCGCAACGTGGATCTGGCCGCCCTCGACGGCGGTGAGGTTGCCCGCTTTTTCGTAAAGCTTCTGCAGGCTTCGGATTGGGTGACGGAAGCCGGACTGAAGGCTTTCGACGATATCGTGCGCGACGAGATGCAGGAAGCCCTGGGGCAGGCGGCGGCCACGGACCTCCTCACCGGGCTGCCGGATCGCGAGCGGTTCAACCGATTGCTATTGCCCCGGGCTATAGAGGCCCACGGGCGCCTCGTCTTGGTCGTGTTCGACATCGCGGATTTTTCGGACACCGTGGCCGGTGGAGAGCTGGAGAGGGCCCGGACCGCCCTGAGGAGCCTGTCGGACACGGTGAGCGGCTCCGTTCCCGCGGAGGCCCTCTGCGCCCGTTTCGGGGACGACGAGATCTGCGTTCTTTTACCGGAAGCGGGGAGCGAAGGTGGATACGCCGTGGCCGAGCGAGTTCTGGAACGGCTCGCAGAGAACCCGTTGGGCTATGAAGTGGACGTCGGGGTGGCGGAGTACCCCGAGCACGCTACCGATGCCGCCGGTCTCGTGCGCCAAGCCCTTAGGGCCCTGAGCACGGCGAAGCGGGTTGGCGGCAGCGGCATAGTAGTCGCCCGCTAGCGCGCAGGTTTGAGAGATCAGGAGAACAGAGAGGAAGCCGATGATAGCGATCACCAATAGCCTGCCCGTAAAAGACGGGGTGGCTGACCAGGTTGTGGAGCGTTTCGCGGAGAGCCGGGGGAGCGTGCAAGACTTCCCGGGTTTCGTCTCTATGGAGGTGTTGCGTTCCGAAGCCGCCAGCGAGGTGCTCGTCGTTACCTGGTGGCGCGATAGGGAAGCTTTCGAAGCCTGGGTACACAGCGAGGCGTTCAAGGAGGCCCATGGTAGAGGCGGCGCCGGAGAACTGCTTACCGGTCACCCCAAAATGACCTTCTACGAGGTCGCCGTCGAGCGCCGGGCCGAAGCTTCGTAGGCTCGGCGCTAGCTCCTCAGGCCCAGATGTAGGCCGCGACCTGTCCCGCGTCCGAATGGTCCTCCGCGGAGGGATCGTACTCGCCGGAACCCAGAACGGCAAACACTATGGCGAAGAGGAAAATCAATAACATCACCATGATCCCAAACGCTAGTCGTTCCCGCACCTCTTCTCCTCTCTGAGTACCCTGACGGGTTCATTCTACCTTACGGGAGCCCCTGCGTCCCTGGCGGCCGGCGAACGCGTAAGCATAGCTTCGTAATGTACAATGTAGCATCGTGTAACGGTTGAAGGTAGCGACGGTTTGTGAGAACAGAAGACGTTAGAAACCTCGACGGAGGGGCCGAGTGACCCTGGACTCTGCGCTGTCGGAATACACCAGGCTTCAAGAGAGAGAGTGCCGAGACCTGCTGGCGATGTTCAACGGCATGGGCATCGCTACCGCCGACCGGGTCTACAGGCCCGGTGATGCCGTGTACCGGGAAGGCGAGTACGGCGACGCCCTCTACATCGTGATATCCGGGGTGCTGAAGCTGTTCCGCCCCTACTCCGCGAGCAAGGAAGCCACCCTGAGGCTCCTCCGGCCCTGGGATATCTTCGGGCACCTGGCGTTCGCTGGCGAGACCCGGCAGCGGGCCTACGCCGAGGCCGTCACCGAATGCACCGTTACCAAGGTCCCCAAGGTCTTTGTAGAGCGGGCCGTCCGCCAGGAACCCCGGGTGGCGTTCAAGCTCATGACCCTCCTGGAGCTGCGCCTCGTGCAGTATGAAGAGTTGGTCCAGTGTCTACTGCCACGCGAGACCGAGGTGCGGCTCGCCAACCTGTTGCCCATCCTGGCCCAGAAGTTCGGCGAGCGCGACGGGAGCTACGTCACCATAGACCTGCGGCTCACGCACCAGGATCTGGCCGCAATGGTGGCCTCGACCCGCGAGTCGGTGACCAAGGTGCTAAACGAGATGCGCAACCGGGACCTCATCGAGATCGAAGCCGGTCGCGTGACGCTGAAGGATACCCGGGCTCTCGTGGAGCTTGGAAGCCCCTAGCCGCCGGCCAGAGACCCCTGCCATAGTACCCGGCTGGCGATAGAGGCAGGAGTCAGCCCGTGCTGGAGCTTGTACAGGCAATAATCCTCGGCGTGGTACAAGGGCTTACGGAGTTTCTGCCCGTCTCCAGCTCTGGACATCTGGTGCTCGGCCAGTACTTTTTCGGGCTCGACCCGGAGAGGTTCGGGCTCTCTTTCGATGTGGCGCTCCACATGGGCACGCTGCTAGCCGTGGTAGCGTTCTTCTGGCGCGACCTGATGCGGATGGCCTACGCGTTCGTGCGCTCGCTGGCCGGACAAAGAGACCTTGCGGACCCGGACCAGCGCTTGGCTTACCTCGTTCTGGCTTCGACCATACCGGCGGCATTTATCGGCTACTTCTTCGAGGGGTTTTTCGAGACAGCGGTGCGCAACCCGTGGGTGGTGGTGTTCAACCTCGTGCTGGTAGGCGTGTTGTTTATCGTGGGAGAGGCCGTCGGATTACACAGCCGCCGGGCCTCGAAGATGAGCTTCCCAGAAGCTATCGGCATCGGCTTTGCCCAGGCCGCCGCGCTCGTGCCCGGGGTGTCGCGCTCAGGAGCGACGATAACGCTGGGGCTCTTTTTCGGGCTCCGACGGGAGGAGGCAGCCCGGTTCTCTTTCCTGATGAGCGTGCCGATCATCGCCGGGGCTGGCGGGCTACAGCTCGGAAAGGTGATGTTCGAGGGCATGGGGTTTTTCGAGAGTCTGATCTTCGCGGCCGGGTTCGTCTCCTCGGCGGTGGTGGGGTACCTGGCGATCAAGTTCTTTATTGCGTTTGTGGCCGACCACAGCCTCCGGGCCTTCGCGTACTACCGGTTTGGTCTCGCCGCCGTCGTAGCCGTTATGCTGATGGTGTTTTGACACGCGCTCCGCTCCTCTGATAACTTAGGTTCCAGATATGCGCCGTTCAGAGAGCATAGCCTCCCGCAGTGACCGAAGGTTCAACCGGCGATTTACGCGGGGAGGAACGTAACCGCGCAGCCGGCGCGGCGGCGTTTCTCCCTCCGCCGAAGGCCGCGTTATCCGAGCTACGAAAGGGAAGTTGTGCAAGCCGCTTTTACCGCGAGTGTGTTGATCAGAAACCTCCGTTCAGGACTGGTAGGCCGCGATGCTGACTGACAACGATGTCCGCGGGCCGGACGAAATGCAAGGGCTCAGGGGGCAGATCGACGGCGTAGACGAGGAGATCGTCCGCCTCCTCGACCGGCGCGCGCGGCTGGCCCGCCGGGTCGGAGACTTGAAGCGCTCCCAGGGTCTCGACACCTACGTCCCGGCGCGCGAGCGGGTCGTGCTGGATAGGGTCGAGAGGCTGAGCGCGGGGGACTTTCCCCGACGCGGCCTGGAGGCGGTGTTCCGGGAGATCATCTCCTGCTCCATCTCGCTCGAAGCCCCGCTGAAGGTCGCTTACCTGGGTCCAGAGACGACCTTTACCCACGAGGCGGCCCGGCGCTCGTTCGGAACGAGCGTCGAGCTCGAGCCGCAGACTACCGTGGCCGACGTCTTCGCCCGGGTGGAGCGCGGCGAGGCCGAGCACGGCGTGGTCCCCGTGGAGAACTCGATGGAGGGGGCCGTCACCCACACCCTCGACGAGCTGATGAACAGCCCGCTCAAGATCTGCGGCGAGGTCTACCTTCCGATCTCCCAGAACTTGCTCTCGCGGGAGGAACACCTGGAGAAGATAGGGACCGTATGCTCGCACCCGATGGCCCTGGCCCAGGCTGCGAGCTGGCTCCGCAGCGAGCTTCCCGGCACAAAACTGGAGGAGGTCGAGTCCACGGGGGAGGCCGCCCACCGGGCGGCCGAGGGACCGGGGGTGGCCGCGGTGGGGAGCATCCTGGCCGCGGACGCGTACGGTCTCAACGTGCTGGCGCGCAATATCCAGGACGCCCGGACCAACGCGACGCGCTTTATAGTGCTGGCCCGCAAATGGGCCGGGCGCACCGGGAAGGACAAAACGAGCGTGGTGTTCTCCGTCAAGGACCGTCCCGGGGTGCTCAAAGATGCGCTCTCGGCCTTCTCGGACGAAGGCATAAACCTGACCCGCATCGAGAGCCGGCCGAGCCGCAAGCGGGCTTGGACCTACGTGTTCTTCGCGGACTTCCAGGGGCACCCGGAAGAGGAGCGGGTCCAACGGGCGCTCGAAGCCCTGGAGGAGCACTGCCCTTACGTCAGCCTGATCGGGGCCTACCCCGAGGTCGCCCCCGAGTTCGCGTAGCGACGGAGACGACCGTGGACTTCAAGGCCGCCGCGCGCGAGGTCCTCGAAGAAGTGGGCCATCCTCTGCACTACACGGACATAACCGAGCTCGCCATCGAAGCCGGGTACCTCCACACGGCCGGCCGCACGCCGCAGCACACCATGCGCGCCCGGCTCTCGGTGGATGTCCGGGACAACGACGAAAGCCCTTTCGTGCAGACCGCGCCCGGCGTTTACGCGCTCCGGAGCGGGAGGGGGCACAGAACCTGAACCGCCGTAAGATGCTGTAATATTTAAGGGATACTGAGATACTTCTCATACCAATGCCATAGTAGTAGCTAGGAGGAAAATGGTCGTGCTCGCCGACAGAACCGCAGAGGCCGCTTGGAAGATAAGAAACCTGGCGGACTACGACCAGCGGCTGGAAAACGCCGCCCGGAGGGTGGACGAACTGGACCGGGAGCGCGGGGAGGCGGCGCTGATCGTCTACGAAGCCGCCCTCTTGAAGAGCGGCCGCTCCCCGGAAGAGGTCCGGGCGATGGCCCGCAAGTTCCGAGAAGCGTTCCACGACGACGAAGAGCCGCTAACCATCCCGCGGGTCAGCGCGATCATGAACGTCGAGGGCGACGAGTGGTTTTTCGGAGACCACGAGCTGCGGGTGATGACGGGCCGCCTCCTCGGGCAGTTCCAGCACCGGGTAGCCCAGTACAACTACGTCAACGAGCGTGAGGTGCTGCGGCGCTGGGCCGACGGCTACGACACCCGCCTCTTTATCCGGCGGCGCATCTACGACACCGAACCCGTGGTAGGGGTGGTGGCGGGTTTCGACCTGCCGCTCGTCCAGTACCTCCGGGCGGCCGCCGGGGGTAACACCCTGGTTCCCACGCCGCCCGTGCGCCGGGCGCTCGACGCCCTGGGCTTCGACGAGCCCGGCGACGACTACGAGCTTCTGGCTCGGGCCGAAAGCCTGGCCCTGCACCTGGACCTGCCCGCGCCCATAGCGGGAGAGATGCTAGAAGACATAGCCCGTGACGGCCTGACGGACTTCCCCGAGCCGCCCTCGCAGACGGCGACGGAGCAGCCCGAGGCAGCTTCCGGTGGACCAGAGCCGGGCGGCGAAAACTAGACGGCCCGGTGAACGGCCCGCGATGACCCGGAAAAAGGCGGAGAACCCAGCCGGGTGCAGGACCCGCAGGCGAAAGCTGCCCCCGGGAACCCCGGGCGCGGCTAGACCCCCGGCAGGCGGGCTCTCGCAGTACGCGGGCTGTTTTCGCGGCGCGGCGGATGATAGAATATTCACTTAACAACTCATTTGTTTAGACACAACTCTAGTTGATCTGGGACACCCTGGCGAATAGGCAACGAGGAGCAGGCGGCAACTATGGCAGATTCCAAAAAGCGCATCGCGCTCAAACCGCACATGGACGAAATACGGGAGTGGGTCGATCAAGGCAAAACCGATGAATGGATAGCGGACGCCCTGGGCACCAGCGCCTCCTCGGTCCAGTCGTTCAGGTCTCGCAACGACATCTACCGCCGGGAGCGGGGCCGGACCGAGCCCGAAAGCACCTTCGAGGGGGTCCTGGATCACGGCGAACATGACGGATGGGGCATGTGGTTCGACCCCTCTATCTCCGACGACCCGATCTGGAAAGAACACTGGTCGGACGTAGAGTCCGTGATCGTCAAGATCGCCAAGGACTCGATCGTGCTGGAGATCGACCGCCGCGAGGGCGGCCAGGAGGGGAGCAACGGGTCGGGCTTTTCTACGGAGCTTCCCCTGGCAGCCGAGCCGGCGAACGAGGCGAACGCGGCGAACGAGGCCCGCTCTCGCGAGCGCGGCCGGGTGAAGTGGTTTGATCCGGAGAAGGGGTACGGGTTTCTCGTCCGGCCCACCGGCGAGGATCTCTTTGTTCACCACTCGGAGGTCGAGGTGAAATCCTCGGAGTTGGAGCCGAACGACGAGGTAGAGTACGAGGTTGGCCGCAACGACCGGGGTCCGAACGCACGCCGTGTCCGGCCCGTGGACTAAAACCTCCGCCTCAAAAAGCCACCGTCTAGTAGCTTCAGCCGCTGCGTCGGTCCTCGGGTTCGGGGCGTTTTTCGTGTACCTGATCACCCTCGCTCCCACCGTAACGACCAACGACGCGGGCCGGTTCCAGACGGCAGCGCCGCTGCTCGGCCTGGGACATCCAACCGGGTACCCGACCTTTATCCTGACCGGCAAGCTCTTTACGCTGCTGCCCTTCGGCGATGTCGCCTACCGGGTGAGCCTTATGTCCGCGTTTTTCGGAGGGGTGGCCGTGGCGCTGCTCTTTCTGGTAGCTATCGAGCTCGGCGCCCGCTTTCTCCCGGCGGCGGGGGCGGCCCTGGTCTTCGCGTTCTCGGCGACTTTCTGGTCGGAGGCCACCATGGCCGAGGTTTACACGATGCACGCCACGTTTGTGCTGGCTGTGACGTACCTGCTCCTCCGCTGGCGGCGCACCGGACAGGGGGCTTACGTGCTCGCTGCCGGCCTGGTAGCCGGGGTTTCCCTGGGGAACAACGCTGGCATGGTGCTCCTGGCCCCAGCTTTCTTGACGCTGCTGATCGTCGGGCGCTTACGCTGGCTCTCCGCAAGGTTGTTCGCCGGGGCTGCCGCCCTGTTCCTGGCCGGCCTCGCCGTCTACGCCTACGTGCCGATCCGGGGCTTCGCGGGCGCCTGGTACAACTACGGCGACCCGGTGAACGACTGGGAGGACGTGTGGAGGCTCATCACCGGGACCCGTTTCCACGGTTTGATGGTCTTCCCTCCGGAATCTCTACAACCCGTGGAAAATTTTCTCGGCGATCTTTTTCTCCAAGCCTCCCCGCCGTACGGGTACGTGCTGGGCCCGGTGCTGATCCTGGTCGGAGCCTACGGAGCCTGGTCCGTGTTGCGGAAGGACCGGGTGGTCGGCTTCGCCCTGCTGCTGGGGTTCGGGTGCACGCTGCTCTACGCCCTGAGCTACCAGATAGACGACATCGCCGTTTACTACATCCCGGTCTACCTCTTTCTGGCGCTCTTTCTCGGCCTCGGCGCTTCACGCCTGGCGCGGGTGCCGGGCGGCCCGTTGCTGTTGGTGCTGCCGCTGGTGATCGCGTTGTTTACGCTCTACGCCAACTACGAGGAACAGGACAGGAGCAACTACTACGCCGAGCGCGAACGCTCCGAAGCTATACTGGAAGGGTTGCCGGAGGAAGCCGTACTGTACGGTAAAGTGCCTATAATACCAATAACCTATCTCCAGCAGGTCGAAGACCAGCGCGAGGACGTGACCCTCCGGTGGCTCGACGGCGGCACGCTGGAGCGGCATCTGGTGCTGGATCTGGAGAGCGGCCGGCCCGTCTACTTCATCTCGGACCCCAGGTACAACGAGGATTACCTGGAGTTCGCCAGGCCGCATGCGCAGCACCGCCAGGAGGACCGCCTGATACGCTTACTCCCCCGGTAGGTTCTTTACCCGGGGCAGGTGGTTTGTAGAGGCTAGCTCCAGCAGCCGCGGTCCTGCGCCGTCGGCGCCCCAGGCGAAGCGGGTTATCGAGGCGTTGTGGGCTCGCTGGGCGCCGGGGAGTACCTCCGGCCCGAAGAACTCCCGCAGAAAGGCGCGCATGGCGCCCCCGTGCGTAACGACCACGATGCGCTCACCTGGAGACCGGCTGGACCGAATCTCCGAGATGGCCTCCCCGAAGCGCGCGAGCACTTCTTCGTCGGTCTCGGCGCCGACCAGCGACCAGCGCTCTTCTTCGGGCAGAAGCGCCAGCTTCTCTACGAGCGCCGGGTCGCGAGCCTCACGCTCTTCGCGGGTGGTGCCTTCCAGCCACCCGCCGGCGCGTTCCAGAAGGCCGGGCACGGCGTGTATCTCCTCCCTGAACCCGGCCTCGCGGGCGATTACCCTGGCCGTCTCGTAGGCTCGGGACAGGGGGCTCGTGTACAGGGCGTCGAACGGCGGTATCGCCAGCGCCCGGCCCGCGTGCCGGGATTGCTCGCGTCCCTCGTCAGAGAGTGGGAAGTCTAGCTGGCCCTGCCAGACGCCCGTCGCGTTGGCCGTAGACTGCCCGTGGCGCACGAGAATAAACTCCTGCAAGTCATGCATGCCCTTAAGATTAGACCACCCGGACGCTTTCGGCAAATCCTGCCGAGTGCTAGAATTTTCGGGCCGGAGATGGGAGCTGCGCGGAGGTGTTGCTGTCCGGATGTTCTGGAAAAGGAACAAACGCGATACCTCGCGGGAACGCGCGGCGGAAGACGCCGCAGAACAGGCCGGGCCGATCCAGATAGAACGCGACGCCGAGCGCCCAAACACGATACTCCGGGTAGCTACCGAACTGGAACGCCGCGGCGCGGAGATCGTAGAACTCTTCAAGGAGGTCGAGTCGGGGCAAAGACGTGCGACATTACCGATATACCTCCGCTGGAAGGACAAAGACTTCTTCGTCGAGATCGAGACCCGCCGGTGGGACGCCGCCAGCGTCGAGAAAGCCCTGGACACCGCCGCCACCGTGCGCGGCTCCAGCTACGCCGATACGGGCCTGGGCCTCCTGAGCGCATACCCGGCGCCCGAGAAGGTGGCTTTCTTTTTCGAGAAGTCTCCGGCGGCTCTTTTCCAACTGGATCTTCGAGGCAAACGCGGTGAGGGCCCCGAGGAGTGCGCCGAGATTTTCGTAGACGCCGCTCGCCGACGGTGGAACGAGCATCTAAGCTACGATCTCGGTTCCCTGCGAAAAGTCGAAGGGCTCGTTCTCGATTCCCTGCGCGAGCCTTCGCGCAGGGGATGGTCCGAGGAGCCACCAGTGCTGGATGCGACGATAGAGGGGCTGGGATATTACCTGGGCGAAGTCATACGCCGCAGCAGCGATCTGTCAGGTGCCTGGGCTCCTTCACGGGGCTGGGGAGAAGCGCTACTCCTCAACCTGGGCGGGGAGTTCGACCTGGACCCCGTGGGTAAGGCGCGGGCTTTTCTCGCCAACGGCACCAAAGATTCCGTGGCCTACTATGCGGAGTACGTACTGGAAGAGCTAGAGCTGGTCATCCCGCGGGCAGCCCCGGGAACGCGGGATCACACGTAGCGCCTCCGCAACTCGCGCACGATGTGGGTGGAGTCTACGAGCACCTCGTCTCCTATAGTCAGGATCGGGATCGCCCGCTGTCCCGAAAGCTCTATCACCTCCGCCCGGCCGTCGGCATCCGCGTTGACCGACTCGTACGCCAGGCCCAGACGGTCCAACTCTTTTTTTACCCTCCGGCAGTAGGGACAGTAGTTGCCCGTATAAAGCCGGATACTGGCCGGACCAATTTCTCGCGTTGCTTGCAAAAACTAATCCTCTCCTGAATGACATGGGGCCTCCCCCGAAAACGAGATTATACTGTTCAGGACAACCACGACAAGCTGACCTTGATGGATGAGCGGAGAAGACTAAAGCGAAGCCTAATGTTGAGGGTGTACTTGAAGTTGATGGTTAGTCGGCAGATAACGCGTGCGAAAAGGCTGGCGCTTACCTCCCCGGCGTGTTAGGTTCTTTCAGGTGAGAGGGAGGCTCTCAAAGAGCGTAGCATGTAGTATATGTTATCGGATGCGCGAACATTACCGCGGAGGAACGACCAGATTTGAGCCTTAAAGACCTGGGAAGAACTTCTGGAGAGAGTGATCTGCAGAGCCTGTTGCGCGGCGAGTCGGCCTACAAAAAGGCCCGGCCCCGGCGTCGCTGGCTCCGGGTCGTCGGGCCGCTGGTTATCGTCTGCGCCATACTGGGTGTTCTTGTAGCCGCCGATTACGGACTGAACTCTGGAAAGATCTACTGGGGTGTTCAGGCTGGAACCGTACCCCTCGGTGGAAAGACGCCTGCTGAGGCACGGGAGGCCGTTCTCGAGCGCACCACGGGGGCGCTCAAAGAGTTTCAGTTCTCCGGTCCCGAGAACGTTGCGTTCACCGCCGAGGAGATGGGGGTGAACTTCGACGTGGATGCGACCGTTGACGAAGCCTACGCGGTAGGCCGTCAGGGGTCCGTCCTGCAGCGGATATCGGAGCGGGCCCAGGGGTTGTACGGCGCGGTAACGATATCCCCGGTGGTGGATTACGAGCCGGAAGTGGCGCAAGCCCGGGTAGAAGAGTTGGCCGACAGGTTTAACCAAGAGCCGACAGAGGCGGCGGTGGAGGTCTACGGCTCCGAAGTCCAGGTCTCCGCATCCAGCGCCGGGTACGAGATGGACGTTCCCGCCACCGTGGAGAGCGTCAACCGGGCCGTCGAAGATATGACGGGCGAGGTAGAGATCATAGGCCGGTCGCTGGAACCCGAGGTCGTTACGGAAGAAGCCGAGCGGGCCGCCGAGCGGGCCCGGGCGGCCACCGGTGGGCAACTGGTGCTCAACGCGGAAGACCAGCGGTGGACGCTTTCGCCGGCTGACGTGGGTTCCGCGCTGAACATTGCAACGGTCGACGGGGACGTAAGGGTCAGCCTCGACCGGGAGTTGCTCAAAGAGCGTATGAGCCACATCTACTCGGAGCTCACGGTGGAGCCGGTCGAAGCGGGGTACGAGATCGACGGCAACCGAATCTCGGTAACCCCGAGCCAGACCGGTAAGAGCATCGAAGAAGCGAAGCTGATGGAGGACATCGAGCGGGGCATCTTCGAGGGCGAGCTGAACTACCAGGTGCCCGTGGCGGCCGCGGACCCGGAGTTGACGACCGCCGAGGCCGAGGCCCTCATGCCGACCGATCTACTCGGTAGCTACAGGACCGACTACTCGATAGTGCCCGACGACGACGGAGAGCGGAAAGAGAACCTCGAGATCGCCTCCAACGCCATCAACGGCACGCTGGTGGCTCCGGGTGAGGTCTTCTCCGCGAACGAGATCTTGATGGGTCTCGACTACAAGGCGACGAAGGTGATCATCGACGGTGCGGAGACCAAGGCGGACGGGGGCGGTCTGTGCCAGGTCACCTCTACGCTCTACATGGCGGCCAACTTTGCCGGGCTCGACGTGGTGGAGCGACACCCGCACTACTCCCAGCTCCCGTACATCAGGCCGGGTATGGACGCGACGGTGTGGTTCGGCGACGGCTATGGCAACGGAGAGCTGGACATGAAGTTCGAGAACACGACCGACGGATACCTGCTGCTCCGGCAGTACGTGGGCGACGATGGCTATATCTACGCCGACATCTACGGCCGGCCCAACGGCACGGAGGTACAGATGCGGTCCAGGCCGGTCTACAAGGGAGCCGACTACTCCAAGTGGATAACCTACCAAAAGGTGAAGAAAGACGGGCAAGTCTTATACAACGGAGAGCTGCACACGGACGTCTACAACCCGCTCATAGACGATAAGGGCAAAGTGATCAAACCCTCCGAAGTCCACGTGCCGCCCGTACGACCCTAGAAGACCAACGCCGGAAGTGTTTCCGGAACCCGCGCCTGGAACCCGGTCCGAGATCCTCCGGCTCTGGTTTCCTAGCTCCCCAGTTCGGCGATGATCTCGACCTCGACGGGCGCCCCGAGTGGCAGTTCGGCCACCCCTACCGCTGAACGGGCGTGGCTGCCGGCCTTGCCGAACACCTCGCCTATGAGGTCCGAAGCCCCGTTCAGCACCTGCGGCTGCTGGTCGAAGCCCGCGGCGGAGGCCACGTAGCCGGTGACCTTTACCACACGCCCGATGTTGTCGAGGCCGCCCGCCGCTTCAGACGCGGCGGACAGGGCGTTCAAGGCGCACGTCCGGGCCGCTTCCCTGGCTTCTTCGAGGCTCACCGTGTCGCCGACCTTGCCGGTGTAGAGCAGGGCGCCGCCGCTGAGCGGGAGCTGGCCGGCGGTGTAAACCATGGGGCCCGACCGCACGGCGGGCACGTACGAACCCGCGGGTCTCGGGACCGGCGGCAGCTCGTATCCGAGTTCGCTCAACCGGGTCGTTGGGCCGGGGGACACCTAGCTCAGCGCTTCCTCGTACTCGGTGGGGTCGTAGAGCAGCGGGTGGCCGCTCCCCAGCGACTCGCCCGCGGTTACCTCGCCGATGATCAGGGTGTGGTCCCCGGCGCGCGCGGTGTCGAGCACCTTGCAGTCCAGGTAGGCTATGCAATCGAACAGGTGAGGCGACCCCCCCGGCGTCAGGCCGTACGGAACGCCCAAGAATTTGTCCTGGTACTCGCTGCTGACCTCGCTGAAGTGCGTGGCCACGTCTACCTGGTCCTCGCGCAGGACGCTCAGGGCGAAGGTCGTGCTCTCCAGGATGAGATCGTGGGTGTAGCGGTCGCCGCGCACGGCGACGGCCAGGCAGGGGGGGCGCTCCGACGTTCGGGTTACCCAGGCTGCGGTCATAGCGCTCGTCTGGCGCCCGCGGCGGGTGGCGAGCACGTAGACCCCGTGAGTCAACTTCGTCAGGGCGTCTGTTATAGAGCCGGGATCTTGGGGGTTGTTCTCCACGTCTCTCCGTTCGGGTCTCCTACAGGTATTCTACCAAGGGTGGGTATAAAATCTCGTCCATGTTCTGCGACAGGGAACGGTGGGTGTGGAGCTAAGCGCGCCGCTGCTCGGCGCGGGTATCCTGCAGGCTATCGTTTACGTGTTGTTTATTCGGGCCGTAGACCTGTACGAGCGGGAGTCGTTGCTGTACGTGCTCCCCGTCTTTGTCTGGGGGTTTACGGTGGCGGTTGCGATAGCGTTCGTGGGCAACACCCTATTTGCCTACACGGTGAGCACGATCTACACGGAACAGGCCGCGGGCTTCGTGACGGCGGTGGTGGGGGCACCCGTGATCGAGGAGTGCGCCAAAGGGCTAGCGCTCTTGATCATGTTCGGGGTGGCTTACCTGGTGTCCCGGCGGCGTGGCTCCGTGGAGTTCTCGGGGGTGATGGACGGCATCGTGTACGGCTCCGCGGTGGGCTTCGGGTTCGCCATCGCGGAGGACATACTGTACTATGTGCAGGCCGGCCCGGAGACGTTTATCGTCCGGCGGGTGTTCGGCGGCTTCGCCCACGCGGCCTTTACCTCCCTCATAGGCATCGGCTTCGGGTTGATCCCCTGGGTCCGTTACCGGTCTTTGAAAGTTCTACTCCCCCTTGTGGGTCTCGCGGGGGCGATATTGCTGCACGCTTTCTTCAACCTGACCGCCACCCTCCTCGGGCCCCTGGTCTACATAGCTCTGTTCGGGATAACGCTGGTCTACATACTGCTTATCGTGGTGTGGCTCGCTATCGAGCGCAGGATCATCCGGGGCGAACTGCGCGAGGAGGTGGACAAAGGCACCATAAGCGCCGAAGAGTACGAGATCCTGCCGACCTATTTCCGCCGGACGGCCTACTACCTGCGCCTGATCTTCTCGGGCCGTCTGGTTACGTGGTGGCGGGCCCGCAAAGCCCACGCGGCGGCCATCGACCTGGCTTTCGCCAAAAGGCTCTCTCATAACTCTCACGCCGCCCCGCAGGAGGTGCGGGAGCAATGGCTGCGCCAGAAGATCGAAGCCTCCAGGGGACCCTCGGCGTCGCTAGCGCCCTGAGAAGCGTGCGGCCGGCTTCCGGCGTAATTCTGGCTGGCGGGGCCAGCCGCCGCATGGGGCGTGACAAGCTGAGCCTCGAGGTCGGTGGCCGGCCGCTCGTAGAACGGGTTTACCGGGTTCTGGACTCCCGGTGCGGGGAAGTGCTGATGGTGGGTGCCCCGGCAGTGGCGGTAACGAACGTAAATTTGCCGGGTGTCCGGCACGTCTCCGACCTGCGGGAGGGACGCGAAGGGCCGCTGGCCGGTATCGAAGCCGGGCTCGCCGCCGCCCGGCACGAACGCGTGTTCGTCGCTGCGGCCGACATGCCGTTCGTGCCGGGGCGCCTGGTGAACTGCCTGCTAGAGTTGGTTTCCGGGTCCGGCGTTGTCGCGGCGGTTCCACGTTACGGTGGCCGGTACCATACGCTGTGTGCGGCTTACGACCGTACGGCGCTGCCCGCGGTGCGCGCGGCGCTCGACCAGGGGGTAAGGGCGGTGCACGAGTTCCTGGAGCGGCTCGGGAGCGTGCGCTTTGTAGAGGACCTCGAACGTTTCGGGAGGCCGGAGGTTTTCCTCATGAACGTCAACACCCCGGAGGACCTGAAGCGGGCGCGTTCGGCGACGCGCGAACCACGCCGGCGATAAGAACCCGGGAGAGAGGTCTGCCGCTTCTCACCTGCTGCCGGATCCTCGATTACGCCGTTGCCTGGGCCCCGCGCCCGCTCTGCGCGAGGGACCTGGGCGTAACAGCGTGCGCCCTGGCCGGGCTTGAGGCGTGCGGCGGGTTACCGGGCGGAAATTGGTTTACAGTTCCAGGATATGTCACCGAGCGACTTCCGGGACCTGTTCGCCGTTTACCTGGGGAGGGAGCGTTTCGCATCTCCGGGACCTCCCGTCCCGCAGGCCGCGGTCGTTATGGGCGCCCAGGTGCTCCGGGGCGGGAGGCCGTCCCGGGTGCTGGAAGCCCGGGTGCGGCATGCGGCCCGGCTTTACAACCGCGGCTCGGTAAAACTGATCATCCCAACGGGCGGGCTGGGTGAGCACCCGCCGCCGGAGGCGCACCTGATGCTGGACATTCTGCGCCGCGAGGGCGTGCCGGAGGCAGCGGTGTTGCTGGAGGACGAGGCGGTGAACACCTGGGAATCGGCTGTGCGGGTCGCGAAGCTGGCCCGGGCCCGGGAGGTGGGGCCCGTCTGGGTAGTGACGGACCCGCTGCACTGCGTGCGGACGGTGTGGTCTTTCAGGAGAGCGGGGCTCGCGGCCTACGCCGCACCGGCCTACGACAGCCCCATGTGGCGTCAGCCCTGGTCACGGCTGGGACAACTGACAAGAGAGACCGGGGCCCTTATTTGGTACAAGACAAAGTACAGAGCAGGATCGCGCTCCCGGCGGTAGCCGTTGGGGTGCTGGCCGTGTCGGCGGCGGCGATATTCATCCGGTTGGCGGATGCGCCGGCCGTGGCGATCTCCTTCTGGCGATGCTTTCTGGGCGTCCTGGTGTTGCTGCCCCTGGCGGCGGCGCGACGCGAGGAAGTTCCCCGGGGACGCACCCTCTGGGTGGCACTGGCCTCGGGCGCCGCCCTCGGGGCGCACTTCGGATTCTGGATCTCCTCGCTCGATTACACGAGCGTGGCGGCGAGCGTGGTTTTGGTCACCACCCAGCCGGTCTTCGTGGCGATCTTTGCTTACCTCCTGTTCGGGGAGCGCACCTCGCCGCTATCGGTGGCGGGTATCCTGGTAGCCGTAGCCGGGACGGCGGTGATAGCGGGGGATGGTTCGTATGGTTCGGCAGCGTTTTTGGGTAACGCGCTCGCCCTGGCCGGGGCCGTCATGGTGGCGGTTTACGTTCTGATCGGGCGCTTCGCCCGCTCGCGGGGTGTCGGCGTGCTGCCGTACGTGATCACGGTCTACTCCTCGGCCTCCGCCACGCTGCTGGTCGTGGCCGTGCTCTCCGGGACGCAGCTGTGGGGCTACCCAGCCGAGACGTGGCTCTGGTTGGGGGCCATCACGCTGGGGCCGCAGATAATGGGCCACACGGTCTTCAACTGGGCGCTGCGCTACGTGGAAGCCTCCATCGTCTCCGGCGCCATACTCGCCGAGCCGGTAGTCGCGGTTTTACTGGCCTGGTTGGTGCTTTCGGAGAAGCCCGGGGCGTTGACGGTCATCGGCGGCGGTGTCGTCCTGGCCGGCCTCTATCTGCTCCTGCGCGGCCGCCGGCCACCCGGCCAGAAGACCGAAGCCCCAAACCTCTCACAATAAATCCAGCCGGGATGTTGTATTCTCTGGCGCGGCGAGGCAAACGCAGTTTCTGGAGGCCGGTTGGGACCGTTAAGGGCAGGATTTATCTACGGGTCGGTAGCGGTGCTCATCGCCCTGGTCGCCGACTTCCGCTTTCTCTACTTGGACCCTGACGTGGTGAGCGGTTGGATCATCGCCGTCGTGGAGCAGTACCGGACGCAACTGGCTTTTCTCGCGTACCTGTTGCTGGCGACGCTCGCGGCCCTCCGCACCCAGCCGACGCGCCTGGACCAGGACGTACCCTACCGTTCGCTGCTCCTGCGGGACTGTACGCTAGCAGCGACCGTGGTCGCTGTGATGGTCGGCGTGGCGCTGATCCTGTCAACGTTCTTGCAGGCCACCGTCTTTGCCGAATCGCTCCGGGAGTACGCCCGCGTTTCAGCCGTAGAGATCGTCGCGTACATTCAGGAGCTGGCGGAGAGGTTCGACTCCGAGCCGCCGGCCACCAGCGTGCAGGAGATCCAGGAACTACTCATGCCCCCGACGCTCCGGGAACTGGGACGCTCCCTGTTCAACCTCGTGATCCGGGCCCTCCTGTTGGGGGCCGTCGGGGCCACGGTCGGCGCTCTGCGGGGACGGTTCGGTTCCGCGCCCGATGGGGCTTCGGTCCCGGAGACCCGGAGCACCACCAGCCGTCAGGGGTAGAGTCCGGCCCCGGTCCGAAACGCCGGAGCCGGACTCTGCCCGTCGATGTCGGGTAGGAGCTAGGAGGCCAGGTCGTCGCCGGGCTTCATCACGTGAACCTTCAGGTCCGGGGCCAAGGTGGAAGCGTGCTCCTGGAACTCCTCCGGGGTTCCGGGGAGGAAGTCGAAGGTCCCGTAGTGGATCGGCACCGCGTGCTCCACGCCCAGCAGCCGCGCGGCGTGAGCCGCCTCGAAGGGGCTCATCACGACCTGGTTTCCGATCGGCAAGAGCGCCAGGTCAGGGCCGTAGAGCTCCCCGATAAGCCGCATGTCGCCGAAGACGGCGGTGTCGCCCGCGTGGTAGACCTTGAAGCCGCTCTCGAACTCGATTATGTAGCCCAGGGGCTCGCCAGCGTAGACGATGGAGCCGTCTTCCTCTGCTATGGAGGAGGAGTGGAAGGCGTGGGTCGCGGTGACCTTCACGCCGCCGACCTGGGCGGTGCCGCCTTTCTGGACCGGCATCGCGTTCCCCACGCCCTTGCCCTGGAGGTAAGAGAAGATCTCGAAATTCGACACGGCTAGCGCCCCGGTCTCCTGGGCGAACGGTATGGCGTCGGAGAAGTGGTCGAAGTGGCCGTGCGTGATCAACATGGTGTCCAGCGCACCGGGGTCCTTGAGGTCTTCCGGGGTCTGTGGGTTGTCGGTGAGAAACGGGTCGATGAGGATGCGCTCGCCCCCGGGGGTCGTCAGCCGGAAGGTGGCATGCCCCAGGTAGGTTATGCGCGCTCCGCCGAGCATCTGTTCCATTGTGCCCTCCATCCTCGTGCCTGATGATGACCTACAAACAGCTTAACGCATACCCTGATGGACCGCCAAGGAAACCGGAGCTTGGGACCGGTATAATCCGGCGGCCCCGGCCAGCCGGTGGTTGTGGGGCGCAAACTTTCAGAGGCAGAATGCGGGGGTGAGTTGAAGCTAGCGATTATTCTAGCGATGCTGGCGGGCGTGGCGGTCGCCTTCCAGACGAGTTTTAACGCGGGGGCCCAGAGGCTTATAGGGCCGTACGCCCTGATAGCCGTTTCGGGCCTGACGACCGGGATGGTCGGCCTCGCGCTGACGCTGCTCTTGTCGAAGCCCGAGTTTACCGGGAGGGCGGTGGGCTACGCGCTGGCGTCCGGGGTGCTCGGAGCAGTGATCGTAGGTTCCATCGCGGTGGCCGCGAGCGACGGCGGGGTCGCCCGAGCGCTCTCGCTGGTGATCGGCACGCAGCTGGTGTTCGGCCTGGTGCTCGACCGGCTCGGGCTCTTCGGGGGCGGTGCGGATCTATCCCTGCTGAAGCTGGCCGGCGTTCTCCTGATAATGGCGGGCGGCGTCCTGGTGGTCCGCTACTAGGATCTCCCGCTCTGCAGAGCGGCTGCTGTGTAGCGTTTTGCTTGGCGGTTGAGGAGCGTGCAGAATGGAGGCCTGAGCAAACGGAGAGCGGGGACCGAAGATAGCGAGGTGCGGTTTTGGGATACCTTCCGATAGAGAACCACGGGATCATAGGCAATTTGCACACGGCGGCCCTGGTCGGCACCGACGGCACGATAGACTGGCTATGCCTCCCCGCCTTTGACTCCCCGAGCATCTTCTGCTCCATACTAGACGACGAGAAGGGCGGCCACTTCAGCCTGCACCCCGTGGAGTACCTCCGCAGCCAGCAGCTCTACCTGCCGGACACGAACGTCCTGCTGACCCGCTTTCTGGCAGAAAACGGCATGGCGGAAACCCTGGACTTCATGCCCATACACGACGGAGCCGGAGAGCGCCACCGGCTGGTGCGCAACGTGCACGTGGTCCGGGGTCGCATGACCTTCGAGGTGGAGTGTCGCCCGGCTTTCGACTACGCGCGGAGGGAGCACGAAGTCTCGGTCGGCAAGCACGGCGCGGTCTTCTCTTCAGACGGCGCCTGCATCGGGCTGGCGACCGACGTGCGGTTGAAGGAGGGACCGGGAAAGGGGGCCCGGGCACGATTTACCCTGGAGGAAGGCCAGTCGGCGACCTTCCTGCTGGCCGGCATCGAGGACGGCGCGGGGCCGGGCGAGATACTCTCCGAGAGGGAGTTCGAGGACCTGCTGCAGAGCACGATAAGCTACTGGCGGCGCTGGATATCCAAGAGCACTTACGAGGGGCAGTGGCGGGAGGCCGTGCACCGCTCCGCCCTCGTGTTGAAGCTCATGGTCTACCATCCGACCGGGGCCCTCGTCGCCGCCCCCACGATGGGCCTGCCGGAGAGCATCGGCGGGGAGCGCAACTGGGACTACCGTTACACCTGGCTCCGGGATGCGGCCTTCGCGCTCTACGCCCTTATCGCCATCGGCTTTGACGAAGAGGCCGGACAGTTTATGGACTGGCTCACCCACCGGTGCCAGGACGCCGATGGCTCCCTCCAACCGCTCTACAGCCTGGACGGGCGCAGCAGGGTCGAAGAGACGGTGCTGGACCACCTCGCCGGCTACCGGAACTCGCGCCCGGTGCGGCTCGGCAACGACGCCTACGGGCAGCTCCAGCTCGACGTCTACGGCGCGGTCATGGACGCAGCCTACCTGTACAACAAGTGGGGCGCGCCGCTCGACTACGACTTCTGGAAGAACATGCGCCGCATCATGAACTGGCTCAGCAAGAACTGGCGGCAGCCCGACGAGGGCATGTGGGAGGTGCGCGGTGGCCGCCAGCACTTCGTCTCCTCCAAAGTCATGTGCTGGGTCGCCCTGGAGCGGGCGGTGCGCATCTCCCGGCAGCGTGGCCTGCCAGCCGGGGAGGGGAGCTGGATCTCCGAGCGCGACAAGATCTACGAGGAGATCATGGAAAAGGGCTGGAACCCGGAGAAAAGGAGTTTTGTCCAGCATTACGACTCGGACGCCCTGGACGCCTCGCTCCTGATGATGCCGCTGGTCAAGTTCGTCGGGCCTACGGACCCCCGCTGGCTCTCGACGCTGGACAGTATCCAGAGAGAGTTGGCCTACGACACGCTGGTGGATCGCTACAACGTGCACGAGGCGGCCTCCGACGGCTTGAAGGGCGAGGAGGGGAGCTTCAGCCTCTGCTCGTTCTGGTATGTGGAGTGCCTGACCAAGGCCGGGCGGGTGGAGGAGGCCCGGCTCGCCCTGGAGAAGATGTTCTCTTACGCCAACCACCTGGGCCTCTACGCCGAGGAGATCGGACGCGGCGGCGAAGCCCTCGGGAACTTCCCCCAG
Organism: Actinomycetota bacterium; assembly: GCA_004563715.1. Lineage (GTDB taxonomy): Bacteria > Actinomycetota > Rubrobacteria > Rubrobacterales > Rubrobacteraceae > SIRX01. The sequence continues at coordinate 20,661 of SIRX01000162.1, forward strand.
GCTTTTACCCACCTGGCGCTGATCAGCGCGGCCCTCCACCTCGACCGGGCCCTGGGCTCAGGTTAGGAGCCCGTCCTGCTCTTCGAGGCCGTCCCGAACTTCAGCGAGGGCCGCGACCCCGCAAAGGTCGCCCGCATCGTAGCCGCCGTGCGCGCCATCCCCGGCGTCCGGGTGCTCGACCTCCACTCCGACGCCGATCACAACCGGAGCGTCCTGACCTTCGCCGGGGAGGGAGGGCCGATAGTCGAGGCGGCCGTGGCGCTCGCTCGGGCGTGCGCCACGGAGATAGACCTCTCTGTCCAGGACGGCGTCCACCCCCGGATGGGCTCCCTCGACGTTTTTCCTTTCGTGCCGCTGGAGGACGCGACCCTCGAAGACGCCGCCCGGATCGCCCGGAAGGCGGGGGAGGGGATCGGCTCTTTAGGCTTCGCCGTTTACCTCTACGAGGGCGCCGCAACCGCGCCGCACCGGAGCAACCTGGCCGACGTGCGGCGCGGCGGCTACGAGGGTGTCGCAGCCCGTACCAACGACCCCCGCTGGCGGCCGGACTACGGACCCTCGCGGCTCGACCCGCGCCTCGGGGCCGTCGCCGTCGGCGCCCGGACCTTTCTCGTCGCCTTCAACGCCTACCTGGATACGAGCGATGTGGAGGTCGCCCGCGCGGTCGCGGGCCGGGTCCGGGGGCGCGACGGCGGCTTGCCAGGGGTGAAGGCCCTGGGGCTGCGGGTCGCCGGCAAAGCGCAGGTCTCCATGAACCTGACCGACCTGGAGCAGACCTCCCTCCCGGCAGCGCTGGCGGCGGTGCGGGCCGAGGCCGCGCAACGCGGGGCGTCGGTGGAGCGCACCGAGCTGGTGGGGTTGATGCCGCTCGACGCCCTGGTGCAGACTGCCCGCCATTACCTCTCCCTGCCGGGGCTGGAGAAACGGCACGTACTGGAGTACGGTCTGTGGAGCGCCGATAACGGGCAGACCAGAGATATACGAAACGAGGAGCGGCGAGATGAAAAATAGAGAGCTGAAAGTCGCGGCGGTCCAGATGTCCTCCACGCCGGATAAAGAAGAGAACCTGGCGACGGCGGAGGCCCTGGTACGGTCCGCCGCCACCGCGGGCGCGGAGCTGGTGGCGCTGCCGGAGCTGTGGAGCTGCCACGGTCTGGAGAGCGTCTACAAGGAGAACGCCGAACCCGTGCCCGGCTCCACCACGGACTTCCTCTCCGGGCTGGCGCGCGAGCTGGGCGTGTACGTGCTCGGCGGTTCGATCCTGGAGGAGGCCGGCCCGGAGAGGATGCACAACACCTCGACTTTCTTCACGCCGGACGGCGAGCTGGCCGCCGTGTACCGCAAGATCCACCTCTTCGACGTCAAGGCTCCGGACCGCGAGTACCTGGAGAGCGCCAGCATAGCGCCGGGGGAGGAGGTCGTCACCGCCAAGGCCGGCGCTACCACCGTCGGCCTCTCCGTCTGCTACGATGTGCGCTTCCCGGAGCTCTACCGGCTGCTGGCTCTGCGCGGCGCCGAGGTGCTCGCCGTCCCCGCAGCGTTCACGCTCCAGACCGGCAAGGACCACTGGGAGGTCTTGCTCCGCGCCCGCGCCGTCGAGAACCAGGCGTTCGTGATCGCCCCAGCCCAGTGGGGCCAGAAGGCCGACGGACGCTGGACCTACGGCCGCAGCTTGATCGTAGACCCATGGGGCACGCTACTCGCAACCTGCCCCGACCGCGACGGTTACGCCCTGGCCACCCTGGACCTCGACTACCTGGAGCGCTTCCGTACCGAGTTCCCGGCCCTCAAGAACCGTCGGCCTGCCGCCTACGACTGGTAACCCTACGAACAGCGCAGCTCTTTGGACGGAACGGCAGCCCGCCCGGTTTCCTCGTGCTTACACCCCGTGCGCCACGTGCCCCGGTAACCACAGGGGCAAACGTAACGCACCACTATACCGTCCTCGCTGTTCTGGATCTCCTCGATGTTCGAGGTAAACAGGATCACCCGGCATCCGTGCCGCGGACAGTACACGTCAAACACTTTTCACCCCCATCGTCGCTCGGCCGTGAAAAAGGCCGGCTCGTTACGCCGCGTCTACGCCGCGGGCCTGCGGCGCCTCGCCAGCGGGGTGCTTATCTCTTCGTCCGGAAGTTCCTGCGTATCTCTCGCAGACAGCAGCGTGATCCACACGGGACCCGGTGCCCCGGCGCTTTTCCCAATCCCCAGGGAAATCAGATAGACCAGCGCCACCCACAGCGTCCCCGCCCCCGCAAAGAGCAACCCCCAAAACACACCGGCCATGCTCGCCTCGCTTCCGCTATAATCGTCCTAACTATTTATGACAATTATAACTGACATAGTGTCATAGGGCAATAGGACAATATATGAAACTCCGGCTAAAACCGATAAACCAGAACAGTTACCTGCCGGTACACGTGCAGCTAAAGGAGCAGTTGAAGCACCTGATCCTGAGCGGTGAGCTGGAGGTGGGGGAGCGTTTGCCGAGCATCCGGGCACTGGCCGGGTACTTGCGGATCAACCGCAACACGGTGGCGCGGGTGGTGGCGGAGCTTGAGCGCGAGGAGTACGTGGACACGCGGCGGGGGAGCGGCGTCTTCGTGGTGGAGCCCCCGGCTGGGAGAGAGGATCTCAAACGCCAGCGTTTGCTGGAGCGGGTCATGGAGCAGGCTCGGGCCGAGGGGGTGTCGGTCGAGGACCTCGGTTACGAGCTTCTGGCGCGGGCCGGGGCGCCCGCGCGGGAGAAGGTTCGGATAGCGTTCGTCGAGTGCAACCGGCCGCAGGTGGAGCAGTTTTCGGCGGAGTTGGAGGAACAGTTACCGGTAGAGGTCGAGGGGTTGCTGATCGAGGAGCTGGAGAACAGGCTCGGCGGGGAGCAGGAGCCTCCGTGGCGGTTGGTGGCGACGACCTTTTTTCACGTACAGGAAGTAGAGGCGCTGGCGGAGCCGCGCGGTATAGAGACCGTCGCCCTGATGGTGGAGGCTACCGTCGAGACCATCAGCCACCTTTCGGAGCTACCGGCCGGAACGACGGTAGGCGTCGTCGGTAACTCTCCGGCGTGCACGAGAAACCTTACGAGCTCCCTTCAGGGAGCGGGCCTGGAGAACCTGGAGATCCAGACCGTGGAGGATTACAGGGACACTCAGCGGTTGCGGGACGTGCTGGCGCGGGCGCGGGTTGTGGTTTGTGGCGCAGAGCCGGCCGCCCGAATTGCGGAGATGGACACGCCGGAGCAACTGAGGATTATCGTCGAAGACCGCACGCTGGAGAAGGCCGGCATAGAGATGCTGGGGCGCATGATCCGGGCCTAGTAGATGAGCCCTGCGGCGGCGAGGACGGCGCAGGAGACGGCCACCGGCGGGAGTGACGCCCGGATGATGTCGCCCTCCTTGCCGATCAAGCCCACGGCGGTGGCGGCCAGTATGGCCCGTTGCGGGGCCAGCAGGCTGGCGTGGCTGCCGGCGACGTTCTGAATCGCCGCCACCAGCGGCTCCGACACGCCCAGCCCGCGGGCCGCTTCTATCTGGAGCGGCATGAAGAGCGCGTTGGAGGCGGCGTTCGAGCCCGTCAAGACCCCGCCCAGCGCCCCGACGGCGGACGCCGCTGCCGGGTAAGCCCCGCCGAAGACCGTCGCGGCCGAGGCCAGCACGGCCGCCGCCCCCGACCCGGACAACACCTGCCCCGCCAGCACGAAGCTCAGGACCGCCCCGGCGGTCGGCAGCCACTGCCCGAGGGTGCTCCGGGCTGCGTCCGTCACCTGTGTCCCCCGCAGGCCGAACAGCAGCGCCGCGAACCCCCCGGAGACCAGCAGCGGGAACCCCGGGCCGGTGAGTATCGGTCCCGCCGCTTCCAGCAGCCGCTTTGCGGGCTCTGGGCCGTTGGTCAGGGCGAGCAGCGCCAGCAGGAAGCCGTAGGGCGCGAGCGACCGTAGAGGCAGTTCGAGCCTCAACAGACGCCGCCACCGGAAGGCGAGGAACCCGGCCGTCGCCGCGAGCCCGCCGAGAGCGCCGGAGAGCTCCGGGATCAGGTACAGGCTCGTGAGCAGCGTTCCGGCGCCCGCCGCCCCGCCGAGCAGCGCCGCCTCCGCCCCCCGGCGCCGCACCGCGCCCCATCCCCCGGCGAGCGCTACGGCCGAGAGCCCGTAGACGGGGAAGAGTAGCAGGTTGAGCCAGGCGCTGGTGTCCGAGAGCGCGGCGAAGCTCATCCCCGAGAGGTCCGCCCCGATGACGGTCCCCACGCCCAGGGCGCCCCACGGGACGGCGCACTGCCCCCAGCTCGCCAGCACCGCGGCCTTCAGCGGCGAGAACCCGGCCGCCAGCAGGATGGGCGCGCTGATCACCACC